>NZ_CP114599.1:3950000-4289989 GCF_027286305.1 Phenylobacterium sp. NIBR 498073 | reverse complement strand
CCGTCAGCGCCCCCGCAGCGGAACAACTTTGTTCAACGAACACAAAGCCTTACCCGGCGAGCGCAATGCCCCCGCCGCCGCCTTTTTTCATCCGAGATCAGATGGAAGGACGTCTTGAGGTTTGTCACCCTAGTCGGGGCGACTAGGGGGTCAACGGTGATTCTTCGCCGCGTCGACGGATATTTTCGTTGACTCAAATCCACCCCTCGCTCGGCAAGGGAATCCGGATTTCAACGTTCCGTTAGCTGAGAAGTATCGCCGCAGATGCGTGCAGTTGTGGTGCGCCGCAAAATAAAACGCCCGCGGGTCCTGCAACCCGCGGGTGTCTCAAATTTCCGTATTTTCAAGGGAGGTTGCGGCCAAGCTTCAAGCTTGACCCTTCAACCTCAGGCCGCGGCCATCTTCTTCAGCTGGGCGGCCAGGCGCGACACTTTCCGCGACCCGGTGTTCTTGTGAACGACGCCCTTGGTGACGGCGCGCATCAGCTCGGATTGAGCTTCGACGAACGCGGTCTTGGCGGCGCCGGCGTCGCCCGAGGCGACGGCCTCTTCGAACTTGCGCAGGTAGGTGCGCACGCGCGAGCGGCGAGCCTTGTTGACTTCGGTACGGCGGGCGATCTTACGGACCGCCTTCTTGGCGCCGGGCGTGTTGGCCATGTGTCAGCTCTCAATACGGATCGCGCCCGAGCCAAAACCCGGGCGGGCAAATTGGAGGCGCGGATATACGGGACAGCGCCGCGCGGGTCAATGCGACTCCGACGGGTTTAATCCACAAGGGTGAACGCGCGCCAGGCGGGATGGGCCGAGATCAGGTCGGCCATGCGCTGATAACCGCCCGCGCCGGGGTGGGCGCCGTCCCAGGCGATCGCCTCCTCGCGCCACAGGCCGTCGGCCTCCAGCGGCTGGAAGACGTCGATAAACGGGACCTTCAGCCTGGCGGCCAGGACCTTGAGGTTCTCGTTGAGCACCTCGAGCCGCGCCGAGACGCCGGGATCGGCCATCGGCGGCGGGCCGACCAGCAGCACCGGGCAGTGGGCGTCGGCCCCGGTCAGTATCGCCTGGGCGTTCTTGAGGCTGTCGGCCTGGGCGACGCGCGGCTTGCCGTCGACCGGATAGCAGTCGTTGGCCCCGAACGAGAAGACGATCCGCATCGGCTCCTCGTCGGTGAAGCGCGGCGTCGCCTCGGCCCGCCAGCGGGCGGCGATGTCGGCCGAGGTCTCGCGGCGGACGCCGAGATTGTAGAGGGTGATCGATCGGCGGCCGAGCAGGGCCCGGCCGATCCAGCCGAGGTGGTCGGGATCGCCGGCGCCGGCGACCATGGAGTCGCCGAACGCGATGAGGCGCAAGGTCAGGAGCCCTTGAAGTCGGGCTTACGCTTCTCGACGAAGGCGGCCATGCCCTCCTTCTGGTCGTCGAAGGCGAACAGCGAGTGGAACAGGCGGCGCTCGACGGCGACGCCGGTGGATAGCGTGGTCTCGTAGGCGGTCTCGACCAGCTCCTTGTTCATCATCACCGCCAGCGGCGACTGTCCGGCGATCTTGGTCGCCGCGGCCATGGCCTCGCCGATCAGCTGATCGGACGGCACGACGCGGGAGACCAGGCCCGAACGCTCGGCCTCGGCGGCGTCCATCATCCGGCCGGTGAGGATCATCTCCATGGCCTTGGACTTGCCGACGAAGCGGGTCAGGCGCTGGGTGCCGCCGATGCCGGGCGCGACGCCGAGGTTGATCTCGGGCTGGCCGAACTTGGCGCTCTCGGCGGCGATGATGAAGTCGCAGAGCATGGCCAGCTCGCAGCCGCCGCCGAGGGCGTAGCCGGCGACCGCGGCGACGATCGGCTTGCGGAACTGCTCGATGCGGCGGGCGCTGGCGCCGAAGAAGTCCTGCTTGAACATCTCGGCGTAGGTCTTGGTCGACATCTCCTTGATGTCGGCGCCGGCGGCGAAGGCGCGGTCCGAGCCGGTGAGCACCACGCAGCGCACGGCCTCGTCGGCCTCGGCGGCGTCGAGGGCGGCGCAGAGCTCGCCGAGCAATTGGCTGTTCAGGGCGTTGAGCGCCTCGGGCCGGTTGAGGCGGATCAGGGTCACGCCTTCGGTTTGCTCGACGATCAGGGTCTCGTAGCTCATGGCAGCCCTCGCTGGCGATGTCGGTCCGCCGGGCTTAAGGCCCTTCGACGCTGTAGCCAAGGGCGCGCAGCCGGGCGGGCAGGCCGTCCTGGCCGACCAGGTGGCCGACCCCGACCACGACCACCGTGCGGCCCGAGCCGTCAAGCCGGGCCTTGAGCGTCGTGAGCCAGCGCTCGTTGCGCTCGGTGACCAGGCGGGCGTAGAGGCCCGGCGCGGCCGTGCGCAGCGGGCCGAGCACGTCCTCGTCCAGGGCGCGCAGGTCGCCCGCCATCCAGTGGGCGATCAGCTCGTCATAGGCCCGCGGGTTTTCGTTCAGCTCGATCAGGCTCTGTTCCAGCGAGGCGACCTGCTGGGCCAGCGGCGCGGCGTCGAAGATGGCGATCTGCTCTTCCGGGCTTTCGAAGGCGCGGCGCCGGGCCGAGGCGGGGGCCGAGCCGGAGATCATCTTCTCGACGCCGGAACTGGCGTCGGCCCCGGCCTTCTGGAACTGGGCGCCGGCCAGCACCACCTCGGCGAACCAGGGCTCGAGCCGGTCGAGCACGGCCATGGAGACGCCGAGATCGGCGGTCGCGGTCGTCAGCCGCTCGCGACCCTCGGGCGAGAGCAGGGCCGACAGCGACTGGCCCTGCGGCAGCAGGCCGTGGGCGGCGGCGAGCTGGCCGACCTTGGCCTCCGACGCCGGGTCGATGGGCAGTTCGAACCAGAGGTCGTCGGCCTTGGCCAGCGCCGCGTCCAGTTCGGCCGGCCGCCAGTCGAGGCCCGGCGGCAGGACGTGGACCGAGCCGAAGATCACCAGCTCGGAGTCGGCGTCGCGCACCGTCCAGACCGGCGGGCGGGCCTGCGCCTCCACCGCGCCGCAGCCGGCGAGCAGCAGGCCGGCGAGGGCGCCGAGCAGACGTCGGGTCATGGGCGGGCTCATTTCTGGCAGGTGCGGCAATAGAAGGTGGAGCGGCCGGCCTGGACCTCGCGGGCGATGGTGCCCTTGCAGCCGGGATTGGCGCAGGGCTCGCCCTCGCGGTCGTAGGCGCGGAAGCGGTGCTGGAAGTAGCCGAGCGCGCCGGCGGCGGCGGCGTAGTCCTTGAGCGTCGAGCCGCCGGCCTCGATGGCCTCCTCCAGCACCTCGCGGATGATCCCGACCAGCGGGCCGAGCTTGGCCGGCTTGATCGACCCGGCGGGCTTCAGCGGCGAGATCTTCGCGCGGTTCAGCGCCTCGCAGACATAGATGTTGCCCAGGCCCGCGACGACGCGCTGGTCGAGCAGCAGGGTCTTGGGGCCCTGCTTGCGGCCGGCGAAGGCGGTGATCAGGCGCTGGGCGTCGAAGGCGTCCGACAGCGGCTCGGGACCCAGGCCGGCGAACCAGGGGTGCTGATCCATGGCCGCGGTCTCGATCAGGTCCATGTAGCCGAAGCGGCGCGGGTCGTAATAGGTGACGCGCCCGCCGTCGTCGGCCTCGAACACCACGTGGGCGTGCTTGGGATCGGGGTCGGGGGCGTAGTGGAACTCGCCGGGCCGCTGGTAGCCCTCGGGCTGGGCGATCTCGAAGCGGCCGCTCATCCCTAAGTGCATGACCAGGGTCTCGCCGCGGTCCAGCACCGCCATCAGGTATTTCGCCCGCCGCTCCAGCCGCTGGATGGTGGCGCCGGTCAGGCGCTGGACGAAGCCGTCGGGAAACGGAAAGCGCAGGTCGGGGCGGCGCGCCTCGACCCGCGACAGGCGGCGGCCCTCGAGCACCGGCTGCAGGCCGCGCCGGACGGTTTCGACCTCGGGTAATTCAGGCATGACCTTGAAGTGGCATTTCGGGGCGGGCGGGACAACCTTTGCCGCGGCGGCGTCCCAAAGTGTCATCCCGGTTTGCGAAGCAAGACCGGGACCCCTTCGCGCCATGCTGGCGAACGAGGCTCCGCTGAGCTGCATCCTGATCCATCCGGTGTTCATGGGTCCCGGTCTTCGGCTGCGCCGAAACCGGGATGACAGCTGAGAGGATCGCCCCTTCTTGTCCCTATCCTCCAAGGGGGCGATGGAGCGCCCCGGCGTGTCGTCATTTCTCTGGAGGAGCGCCCCGCGACTGGCGCGGTTGGCGTGGCCGAGCTAAGACCCGTCCTCATGACCGGACCCTCCGCCACCTTCGGCTTCCGCGACGTCGACGCCTCCGAGAAGGCCGGCCTCGTGCGCGGCGTCTTCGACAGCGTCGCCAGCCGCTACGACCTGATGAACGACCTGATGAGCGCCGGCGTGCACCGGCTCTGGAAGGACGCCACGGCCGCGCGGCTGAACCCGCAGCCGGGCGAGGTGATCATCGACTGCGCCGGCGGCACCGGCGACATGGCCCGGCGGTTCGCCAAGCTGGCCCGCGCCGCCCAGCTGCGCCGCGGCGGCCCCGACGCGCAGATCATGATCATGGACTACAACGCCGAGATGATCGCCGCCGGCCGCACCAAGGGCGGCGAGCCGGAGATCACCTGGAACGTCGGCGACGCCCAGCGGCTGCCGCTGCCCGACGCCTGCGCCGACGCCTATGTGATCTCGTTCGGCATCCGCAACGTCACCGACGTGCAGGCCGCGCTGGTCGAGGCGCGCCGGGTGCTGAAGCCGGGCGGGCGGTTCCTGTGCCTGGAGTTCTCGCAGCCGGCCACCGAGATGCTGCGAAAGGCCTACGACGCCTATTCGTTCAAGGTGATCCCGGAAATCGGCAAGCTGGTGACCAAGGATCGCGACAGCTACCAGTACCTGGTCGAGAGCATCCGCCGGTTCCCCGACCAGCGGACCTTCGTCTCGATGATCGAGAAGGCCGGGTTCAGCCGCGCGGGCTACACCAACTTCACCGGCGGCGTCGCGGCCCTGCATCACGGCTGGGCGTTCTAGTTCATGGGAAGTCTCGCGGCCTTCGGGCGGCTGGCGGCGGCGGGCTGGTCGCTGGCGCGCAACGACGCCCTGCTGCCGCGCGAGCTTGACGGGCTCTATCCGCCGCGGATCGCGACCCTGTCGCGGTCGATCCGGGGCCTGGCCGGGCGCCAGGCGCGCGAGGGGCGTCCGGGCGAGCGCCTGGCCCGCTCGCTGGAGGGCCTGGGGCCGGTGGCGATCAAGCTCGGCCAGCTGCTCTCGACCCGCGCCGACATCTTCGGGGCCGAGTTCGCCGACGACCTGTCGCGGCTGAAGGACAAGCTCGACCCGTTCCCGACGGACGTCGCCAGGCGCGAGGTCGAGGCGTGCCTCGGCCGCCCGATCGACAGCCTTTATTCCAGCTTCGGCGAGCCGGTGGCCGCCGCCTCGCTGGCCCAGGCGCATGACGCGACCCTGCTGGACGGCCGGCGCGTGGCGGTCAAGGTGCTGCGGCCGGGCATCGCCCATCGCGTGGCCCAGGACGCCGAGGTGCTGGCGCTGGCGGCGCGGCTGATGGAGAAGCTGTCGCCCGACGCCCGCCGGCTGGAGCCGCGGGCCCTGGCCAGCACCGTGATCCGCGCCACCGAGCTGGAGCTCGACCTGCGGCTGGAAGCGGCCGGCGGCGACGAGCTGGGCGAGGTGATGGCCAAGGACGGCTACATGGCCGCGCCGAAGGTGGTCTGGGACGGGGTCGGCAAGACCGTGCTGACCCAGGAATGGGCCAAGGGCGCGCCGCTGTCGGACCCGGCGAGCCTGGAGCTGGAAGGCCTCGACCGCCCGGCCCTGGCCGACAAGCTGCTGCGCGCGTTCCTGTCCCAGGCGCTGGACCACGGGGTGTTCCACGCCGACCTGCACGAGGGCAACCTGTTCGTCGCCGCCCCGGCGGAGATCATGGCTGTGGACTTCGGCATCGTCGGGCGGCTGGCCCCGGCCGAGCGGCGCTACCTGGCCGAGATCCTCTGGGGTTTCCTGCAGCGCGACTACGAGCAGATCGCCCGGACCCATTTCGAGGCCGGCTATGTGCCGCGGACCCATTCGGTCCACGCCTTCGCCCAGGCCCTGCGCGCGGTCGGCGAGCCGCTGTTCGGGCGCACCGCCAGCGACGTCTCGATGGGCCGGGTGCTGACCCAGCTGTTCGAGATCACCGCCCTGTTCGACATGCGCCTGCAGCCGCAGCTGGTGCTGCTGCAGAAGACCATGATGACGGTCGAGGGCGTGGCCCGCCGGCTCGACCCCGACCATGACATCTGGAAGGCGGCCGACCCGGTGGTGCGCCGCTGGATGCTGCGCGAGCTCGGCCCGCAGGCGCGGGTCAAACGCTTCGTCGACGAGGGCATCGAGGCGCTGCGGGCGCTGCACCGGCTGATCGAGAACCCGCCGCCGGCCGCCGCGGCGGTGGCGGTGGTCGAGGAGCGCCCCTCGCGCATGGCCTGGTTCGCGATCGGCGCGGCGGCGGCCGGAGCGGCGTTCATGCTGGGGGTGTGGCTGCTTTAGGGCGGCGCTCTGCCTCCCGGTGTCATCCCGGTTTGCCAAGCAAGACCGGGACCCATTTGCGCCGCGCCTTGAAGATGTAGCGCGACCTCGCCCGTTCCTGATCCATCTGGTGTTCATGGGTCCGGTCTTCGGCTGCGCCGAAACCAGGATGACATGTCGTACTGAAAGGCCGCAGGGGCGGGCATTTGGCGTAAGGGCGGCGGCGCCCTATATTCCGCGGTCTTCCAGACCGTGAGCATCCCTTGGGCGTCACCCTTGATCTTTCGCGCGCACCCGTCGCGCCCGCCGTCAAACCGAACCTTTCGGGCCTGACCCGCAAGGCGCTGGCCCAGGCGCTGATCGACGCCGAGGTCGTGCGCCCGGACAAGGCCAAGATGCGCGCCAGCCAGCTGTGGCGCTGGATCCACCACTATGGGGCCACCGACTTTTCGGCGATGACCGACGTCGCCAAGGAGACCCGCGCGGCGCTGGACGAGGCTTTCACCCTGGCGCGTCCGGAAGTGGTCGAGCGCCAGGTGTCCAAGGACGGCACCCGCAAGTGGCTGATCCGCATGGCGCCGGGCATCGAGGTCGAGACCGTCTACATTCCCGACGTCGGCCGCTCGGGGGCGCTGTGCGTCTCCAGCCAGGTCGGCTGCACGCTGAACTGCACCTTCTGCCACACCGGCACCCAGGCGCTGGTCCGCAACCTGACCGCGGCCGAGATCGTCGCCCAGGTGCAGGTGGCCCGCGACGACCTTTCGGAGTGGCCCTCGCCCAAGGAGGACCGCCGGCTCTCGAACATCGTGTTCATGGGCATGGGCGAGCCGCTGTACAATCTCGACAACGTCGCCGACGCCATCGACATCATCGCCGACGGCGAGGGCATCGCCATTTCGCGCCGCAGGATCACGGTCTCGACCTCGGGCGTGGTGCCGGAACTGAAGGCGCTGGGCGAGCGGACCCAGGCGATGCTGGCGATCTCGCTGCACGCCACCAACGACGACCTGCGCGACGTGCTGGTGCCGCTGAACAAGAAGTACGACATCGCCACGCTGATGGAAGGCATCCGCAACTATCCGGGCCTGTCCAACACCCGCCGCGTGACCTTCGAGTACGTGATGCTGAAGGACGTCAACGACAGCCCGGCCGAGGCCAAGGCCCTGGTCAAGCTGCTCAAGGGCATCCCCGCCAAGATCAACCTGATCCCGTTCAACCCGTGGCCGGGCACCAACTACGGCTGCTCGGACTGGGGCGCGATCGAGAGCTTTGCGGCGATCCTCAACCGGGCCGGCTACGCCTCGCCGATCCGCACGCCACGTGGCCGCGACATCCTGGCGGCCTGCGGCCAGCTGAAGAGCGAGAGCGAGAAGCTGCGGGCCAGCGCCCGGCGCAAGCTGGCCGCAGGCGACGCCGAGGCCATTGCCTAGGCCCATTTTTTGCGAATGCAAATATGGCGCTATTTCAAATGGTTAGAGCGTGATGGCCGCCGGAGCCGGTTTCCACTTCCGGCTATCAAGCTCTAGGTTTCACTGGTCCGTGCTAACGATGCGGCCGAGTTCTTAGCGTCCAGCCCACGGGGTCCCATGCCGCAACTGCAATCGCCTGAGATCCAGGCCTTCGCCAACGGCTTTCCCATCGCCCTGATGCATATCGCCGTGACGGTGGCGATCCTGTTCATCGGCGTGACAGTCTACGTGCTGATGACCCCGCACCGTGAGATCGCCCTGATCCGCGAGGGCAACTCCGCCGCGGCCCTGTCGCTGGGCGGGGTGCTGGTCGGGCTGGCGATCCCGCTGTCGGCCTCGCTGGCCGGCTCGACCTCGGCGCTGGAGATCGGCATGTGGGGCGCGGCCTGCGTGGCGCTGCAGCTCTTGATCTTCCGGCTGGTGGACCTGGCGCTGCACGGCCTGCCCCAGCGCATCGCCGAAGGCGAGGTCGCCGCCGCCGCCCTGCTGGTCGGGGCCAAGCTGGCCACGGCCCTGATCATCGCCTCGGCGATGGCCGGCTGACCGTCGACACGTCATGCACTTTCCCAGGCTTCCGGACTGGCTGGTCTATCTGGCGGTGGTGCTGGCGCTGCTGATCGCGGCGGTCGGCCGCCAGGAGCGCGCCGACGCCCCGCCGCCGCCGCCGCCGGTGGCCGGCGGCGAGGGCCTGCCGCTGGGCCCGGCCTCGCCGTTCGACCCGCAGGTGGTGGTCGACGTGCCGGGCAAGGCCGAGCCGGGGATCGGCACGGCGTTCTCGGTCTCCGACGCCGGGGTGTGGATCACCGCCCGCCACGTAGTCGACGGCTGCACCCAGACCGCCGTCGTCGTGGCCGAGGGCCGCGGGGTGGAGGCGCAGGTCCACATCGACCCGCGCGGCGAGGCTGCGATCCTGACCACCGAAGGCGGCGCCCCACCGCTGCCGCTGGGCCTGCAGCAACCGCTGCGCCGCGGCGACCGCGCGTTCCATCCGGGCTATCCGCAGGGCGAGCCGGGGGAAGCGACCTCGCGCCTGCTGGGCCGTGAAAACCTCGAGGTGCGCGGCCGCGGCGCGCGCACCGAGCCGGTGCTGGTCTGGGCCGAGACCGGCCGCACCGACGGGCTGGAGGGCACCCTG
Source organism: Phenylobacterium sp. NIBR 498073 (assembly GCF_027286305.1). Taxonomy (NCBI): domain Bacteria; kingdom Pseudomonadati; phylum Pseudomonadota; class Alphaproteobacteria; order Caulobacterales; family Caulobacteraceae; genus Phenylobacterium; species Phenylobacterium sp. NIBR 498073. Next base: position 4,280,908 of record NZ_CP114599.1, on the reverse strand, counting down.
GCCGGGCTGTCGGGCTCGCCGGTGCTGGACCGCGCCGGACGGGTGATCGGGGTGACGGTGGCCGAGAGCCCGCGTCGCGGCCGGATCTACACCACCTCGCCCGAGACGGTGCTCGGGGCCCTGGCCGCCACCCACCAGCGGGCCGACAAGTTCGCGGTCGGCGAGCCGATCACCACCGACAACTACGGCCGGGTGGCCGACACCCTGCGTCGCGACCTGCGGGTGGCGCAGGTGATCTGCCTGCGGACGTCGTAGGACGACACCCGGCGTTCATGCCGCCGCGGCGCGTTCCTCGCGGCGGTTGCGGGCGGCGTGGATGGCGATGGCCAGGTCGACCACGGCGATGGCGACCACCGCGCCGAAAGCGGCGTAGGCGATCTTGCGGCGAGGATTGTCGCGGCCGATGGCGCGGCCGAGGACGGCCAGGTCCATGAGGTCGCCGCCGGCCCGCATCCAAAACCATGGCCCAGGCGGAACCGGCGAGAGCAGGCCGGCGCCCGAGGCGATCTCGCGGGCGCCGAAGGCGCTCATCGCCTGGTCGTCGAAGGTGAGCCCCAGGAACCGGGTCACCCGTCGCGGCGCGGCCACCGCGGTCACCCCGACCGCGAGGGACAGCAGGCCCAGGACTCTCTTGGCGCGCAGCAGGTTCATCGGCGTTTCCCTCCAAGCCTCAAGCAAGGGAGGACGTCTTAGCCGCGCTTGGGTTCCGCTATTGGCCGGGCGGCAGGGCCTTCTTCTCGGCGGCGATCTCGTCGAGTTCGGCCTGGGCGGCCTTTTCGGCCGCGGCGTCGCCCTTGCGCCGGGCGAGGATCAGCTGGCCCGAGGCCTCCATCTCGCGGACCGGCAGCAGGTGCGAATTGTCGGCCCGCTTGAAGGGCTTGGTCTGGATGCGCTCGAGCACCTTGCGCTGGCGCTCGGCCTCGGGGCCCTCGCCGGTCCCGTAGCTGAACAGGAAGGCGTCGATCTTGGCCTTGATCGCCGGGTCGAGATCCTTGCGGCGGACCATCGGGTCCTCGGGGATGGTCGGCGAGGTCCAGATCACGTCGAGGCTGGCCAGGGTCTTCTTCGACATCTCCGTGCCCATCATCGCCATGCGGTCCATCGAGGCGGTGTTGTTGGTGGCCGCGTCGAGCAGGCCCTGGGCGACCGAGAACAGGTTGGCCTCGTGGTTGGCCGAGCGGACGGTCTTGAAGCAGGTGTTGGGATCGACCCCGCGCGGGGCGAACAGATAGGTCATCGGCGCCAGGGCGCCGGAGGTCGACTTGGCGTCGCCCATGCCGAAGTTCAGCGTGCGGTCGCACTTGAGCAATTTATCGAGGGTGATCCCCGAGCCCTTCCTGACCACGATCACCGCCTGGTAGCCGTCCGGGCCGTTCGGCTTGACGGTGCGGGCGAAGACCTCGCCGTTCGCGCGGCGCACGGCCTCCAGCCCCGACTGGTTGGTGAACCAGCCCACGTCGGTCTGCTTGAAACGCATGGCCTCGATCAGCGAGGTGTAGTTGGTGCCGAAGAACGGCTTCACCGGGATGCCGATGGATTTTTCCATGTCGGCCAGGAACGGGCCCCAGTCGTCCATCTGGGTCTGGCGGCCCTCGGTGGACATGATCGAGAAGTTGACGACGGCCGGGGCCGCGGGCCTAGCGGCCTCCTTCGGGCTGCAGCCGGCCAGCGTCAGCGCGGCGGTCAGGGCGAGCGCGAGACGGCGCGTGATCATCAGAACTTCCCCCGAGAGAGCGACTGGCCGGGCTTTTGCGCCGGTTGCATGACAGCTCCGCGACGATGATGAGCGCAAAAGTCTGCTTGAGGCGAGCGGCTACTGGCGTTAGGCCGCGCAGATGTCCGACACCTCGATCCAGAACCCCTCCCTGCGCGGCCTCTCTGCCCAGGCGCGCGAAGCGAAAAGCTGGCCCTTCGAACAGGCCCGCATCCTGCTGGATCGGACGCTCAAACTTCGGCTCAGCGACGCCGAGCGCGACCTGGCCGCCAGCCTGATCGCACAGGGCAAGGCCGACGAGGCGGTGAGCACCTTCCCGGTGCTGGCCCAGCCGGTGGTGTTCCAGTGCGGGTTCGGGGCCTCGGGCCTGCCGCACATGGGCACGTTCGGCGAGGCCGCGCGCCCGACCATGGTGCGCACGGCGTTCCGCGCCCTGACCGAAGACGCCATCCCGACCAAGCTGATCGTGTTCTCCGACGACATGGACGGGCTGCGGAAGATCCCGGACAACGTGCCCAACCGCGAGATGCTGGAGGAAGACCGCGACAAGCCGGTCTCGGCCGTGCGCGACCCGTTCGGCGAGTACGAGAGCTTTGCGGCCCACAACAACGCCCGCCTGCGCGCCTTCCTCGACGGCTTCGGCTTCGACTACGAGTTCATGTCGTCTACCGAGACCTACAAGTCGGGGCGGTTCGACGAGGTGCTGCTGAAGATCCTGGCCCGCTTCGACGCGGTGCAGGGCGTCATGCTGCCGACCCTGGGCGAGGAGCGCCGCGCGACCTATTCGCCGTTCCTGCCGGTCAGCCCGAAGTCGGGCCGGGTGCTGCAGGCTCCGACGCTCAGTCGCGACGTCGAGAAGGGCACCATCACCTTCCCCGACGAGGACGGAACCCTGACCGAAGTCCCGGTGACTGGCGGCCATGTGAAGCTGCAGTGGCGTCCCGACTGGGCCGCGCGCTGGTACGCGCTGGGCGTCGACTTCGAAGCCTCGGGCAAGGACCTGGTCGATTCCGTGCGGGTCTCGAACAAGCTGGTGAAGGTGCTGGGCGGGACGCCGCCGGAGGCCTTCCACTTCGAGCTGTTCATGGACGAGAACAACCAGAAGATCTCCAAGTCCAAGGGCAACGGCCTGACCATGGAGGAGTGGCTGCGCTACGGCGCGCCCGAGAGCCTCGCCTACTACATGTACCAGTCGCCGAAGTCGGCCAAGCGGCTCTATTTCGACGTCATCCCGAAGGCGACGGACGAGTACCTGCAGCAGCTGGAGGCGTTCAACAAGGCGCGCGCGACCAGCAACGCCACGGCGATCGACAACCCGGCCTGGCACGTCCATCGCGGGGCGCCGCCGGAGAAGGGCTCGCCGCTGTCGTTCTCGCTGCTGCTGAACCTGGTGTCGGCGGCCGACGCCTCGACCAAGGACATCCTCTGGGGCTTCGTCTCGCGCTACATGCCGGGCGCGGACGCCCAGACCGAGCCGATGCTCGACCGCCTGATCGGCTATGCGATCAACTACTACGAGGACTTCGTGAAGCCCTCGAAGAAGTTCCGCAGCCCCGACGACAAGGAGCGGGCGGCGATGGAGGACCTGCTGGCCCGCTTCAAGGCGCTGCCGGCCGACGCCGACGCCGAGACGATCCAGAACGAGGTGTTCGAGGTCGGCAAGACCGCCGGGTTCGAACCGCTGCGGGCCTGGTTCCAGGCGCTCTACGAGGTGCTGCTGGGCCAGAGCCAGGGCCCGCGCTTCGGCTCGTTCGCGGCGATCTTCGGCCTGGAGCGGACCATTGCGCTGATCGAGCAGGCGCTGGCCGGGGAACTGGCGGCGGCTTAGGTCGCCGAGCCGCGTGTCATCCCGGAAGCCGCGCAGCGGCTGTCCGGGACCCATTGACGCCGACGGCTCGAGTTTCCGTCGACGCCCCGCCCCATTCTGACCCATCCGGTGTTCATGGGTCCCGGTCTTCGGCCTGCCGGCCGAAACCGGGATGACACCCAGTTAGCGTCCGCCGAAATCCCCGTCGCCGATCGGCATGCCGGGCGGGGTCTGGGGCTTCAGCTTCGGTTCCGACAGCTCGGCCAGCAGGGCCGGGTCGCCGAGCAGCGCAATCAGCCGCTGGCGGTGGGCGCGGTCGGCGGGGTCGGCGCCGCCCTTGAGCCGGGCGGGCAGGGCCGCAAGCCGGGCGCTGATCTCCGAGCCGACGGCCGGCGAGACCTTGGGGTCACGCACGGCGTTGGCCAGATTCAGCACCAGCCGGGTCTGAACCCGCCGCGAGATCTCGCCCAGGCGGCCGGCGGCCGGGGCGAAGGCGGTGTCGATCAGCCGGTCCAGCATCTCGCCCACGCCGAGCTGAGCCGGATCGCGCCGGTGCTGATCGACCAGCCGCGCCATGCGGTCGGGGGCCAGCAGGTTGTCGAGGGTCAGGCCGGCGGCGACCTCGGCGGCGACCAGCGGATCGAACACCGGGCCGCCGGCGGTGGCGAAGACCTCGATCACGTACTGGCGGTCCGGATCGCCCGACTGGGCCGAGGACAGCATCGCCGTCAGGGTCTCCGGCGTATCGAGCGCCTTGGGATCGAGCGTGGCGAGCAGCGCGGCGAGCGCGGCGCGCTGCTGGGCGGCCGGGACCGGCGGCGAGGTCTCGCGGCCGTCGCCGATCACCGCGTAGGCGAAGTCGACGCCGCCGAGCAGCTTGCTGGCCGCCTCCAGCTGATAGCGGTGCAGCAGATAGATCGGCACGTACTTGCGCTTGAGGTTGGCCACCGGCTCGCCGGGCTTCAGCGCGCCGAGGCCGAACTGGTCGAGGGCGGCGCGGCGCACGGCCATCATGCGGGTCAGCTCGGCGGCCGGGTCGGCGCCGTCGTCCCAGAGGCTGCCCCAGGGCTGGGCGACGCCCAGCGGCCGGGAATCGACGTCGGTGACGTAGCGCTGGCCCTGGTCGACCGAGGCCTTGATCTTGCGCAGGGCGGGCTCGCCGTCCTCGCCATAGAGCCAGTCGACGGTGAACTTGTCCCAGCCGCCGATGTTCACGCCGTAGGCGTCGGAGAGGTCGATGCGGCCGTCCTTCAGCAGCACCCGCGGGGCCGGATAGTCCATGACGCTGGCGCGGTCCTGGGTCGAGCCGGCGAAGTTGTGCGCAAAGCCGATCGAGTGGCCGACCTCGTGCGCCGAGAGCTGGCGCAGTCGGGCCAGCGACACCTGGATCGGATCGTTGGGGCCGCCGGTCCCGTTGTGGTGGGCGCCGACCAGGCCCTCGAAGATCAGCATGTCCTGGCGCACCCGCAGGGCGCCCAGCAGCACCGAGCCCTTGACGATCTCGCCGGTGCGCGGATCGACCACGGCCTGGCCGTAGGACCAACCGCGGGTGGCGCGGTCGACCCAGTTGATGACGTTGTAGCGGACGTCCAGCGGGTCGGCGCCCTCCGGCAGCACCTTGACCTGGAAGGCGTCGATGAAGCCCGCGGCTTCGAACGCCTGGCTCCACCAGGCCGCGCCCTCGACCAGGGCGCTGCGGATCGGCTCGGGCGCGGCGCGGTCGACATAGAAGACGATCGGCTTCCTGACCGGCGAGCGGGCGGCGGCCGGGTCGGTCTTCTCCAGCCGGAAGCGGTTGGCGTAGCGCTGGACGATCTCCTCGCCGAGCGGGGCGGCGTAGTCGAGCACCATGGTCGAGAAGCCGCCGGTGCGCGGGTCGAAGGCGCGCGGCTGGTAGCCGGGCTCGGGCAGCTTCACCAGGCTGTGGCGGACCTCGAAGGTGATCAGCTTGGGGTCGGGGGCGATGTTGCGCACCTCCGGCCCCGGGGTGTCGGAGGCGTAGGTCTGGCGGGCCTCGAACTCGAGGTTCTCGGGGAACACCTTCACCGCGCCGGGGTCGGCGATGGAGAGGTCGGGAACCAGCTTGTAGCCGGGCTCGCCGGCCTGTTTCAGGGCGTCGGCGACGCCGATGCCGTCGCGGGTCAGGAAGCTTGAAATGTCGACCAGGATGCGGCCGTCGGCCGTGGTCTCGACGACCTCGCCGGCCCAGACGGTGGAGACCGAGAAGGCCTCGCGGGCGGCGGCCTGCTCGGCGTCGGGAGCGCCGGCGGCGCGGAACTTATGGTTCTCGAACTCGGCCACCACCTTGCGGCCGATGCGGCGGAAGGCCAGCACCTGGGCCTCGCCGATGCGGGCGCGGTCGAGGCCGACCGGGGCCGAGCCGAGGCCGGTCTTCAGCGCGGTGACATAGAGAAAGCGGCCGCTGACGCCTTGCGCGTCCGGGGCGGGCAGCGACAGCAGGATGCGGCCCTTGGCCTTGTCGACATAGACCGGCAGCAGGCCGTCCTGGCGCACGGCGCCGGCGATGGCGGCGGGCGGCTTGTCGGGCGCGGCGGCGGCGGGCGGCGCAAGCGCCAGGCACATCGACATCGCCGCGGCCGAAGCCGTGGACAGCAAACCAAATCGAACCATGAAAACGCCCCCTTTGCGCGACCAACCTAGGGTCGTTCCAACCGCGCGGTCCAGGGCGCGACCTCATGCGCGGGTTATCATTGATCACCTTGACGTAAACGTAAGCACCGACTTACGGTGTCAGCCAATATAAACGACAGCGTCCAGGGAGGGCGCCGCATGGCCACTGACCTTCGTCGGCCCAATCGCACCTTCACGATTCGCCAGCTGTGCCTGGAGTTCAAGTGCACCCCGCGCGCCCTGCGCTTCTACGAGGACAAGGGCCTGATCTCGCCGGCGCGGGACGGCATGAACCGGGTCTATTCCTACAAGGACCGCGCCCGGCTGCAGCTGATCCTGCGCGGCAAGCGGGTGGGCCTGGCCTTGGCCGAGATCGGCCAGATCCTCGATCTCTACGAGCTGAACGACGGCGGGGCGGCGCAGAACGCCAAGTCGCTAGTCAAGTTCCGTGAGCGGATCGTCGAGCTGGAGGCCCAGCGCAACGACATCGAGCAGGCGATCGACGAACTGCGCAAGGGCTGCGACGCGCTGGAGCAGCGCCTGGCGGCCACGCGCCCCGACCTGCTGCCGCGCGCGGCCGACTACGACCAGGTACTGCGCGAGCGGCTGGGCGATCTGGAACACGCCAAGTAATCGCCGATCACGGTTCGCTGTGCGCCTGCAACCACGATAATCTTTCGGGGCTTTCGACGCGGTCGGGAGCCCCTTTCGCCGTCACCGGCCCGTCATTGGAGCGGACATGCCCTATCAGCCCCCCGTACGCGACCACCTGTTCCTGCTGCGCGACGTGCTGGAGATCGAGAAGTACGCCAACCTGCCAGGCTTCGCCGAAGCCTCGATGGACGTCGTCTCGCAGATCGTCGAGGAGGCCGGCCGCTTCACGGGCGAGGTGCTGGCCCCGCTGAACAGCGTCGGCGACAAGCAAGGGTGCGTCTGGAACCCGGACCACACGGTCACCACCCCGGCCGGCTTCAAGCAGGCCTACGCCCAGCTGGTCGAGGGCGGCTGGCCGGCGCTGGGGGCTGAGCCGGCCTATGGCGGCCAGGGCCTGCCGCACGTGGTCAACCTGTCGTTCTCGGAGATGAGCTCGTCGGCCAACATGGCCTTCTCGATGTATCCGGGCCTCACCCACGGCGCCTATTCGGCGATCCTGAACGGCGGCTCGGACGCGCAGAAGGATCTTTATCTGCCCAAGCTGGCGAGCGGCCAGTGGGGCGGCACCATGAACCTGACCGAGCCGCACTGCGGCACGGACCTCGGCCTGCTGCGCACCAAGGCGGTTCCGCAGGGCGACGGGACCTACAAGATCACGGGCGGCAAGATCTGGATCTCGGGCGGCGAGCACGACATGGCCGAGAACATCGTCCATCTGGTGCTGGCGCGGATCGAGGGCGCCCCGGAGGGCACCCGCGGCATCAGCCTGTTCATCGTCCCGAAGTTCATTCCGGACGCCGACGGCAAGCCGGGCGCGCGCAACAGCGTCTATTGCGACGGCCTCGAAGAGAAGATGGGCATCCACGGCAACGCCACCTGCGTGATCCGGCACGAGGAGTCGCTCGGCTGGCTGGTCGGCGAGGAGAACAAGGGCCTGTCGCTGATGTTCGTGATGATGAACGAGGCGCGGATCGGGGTCGGCCTGCAGGGCGTGGCCCAGGCCGAGGCCGCCTATCAGGCCGCCGCCACCTTCGCCAAGGAGCGGCTGCAGGGCCGCTCGCTCACCGGGCCGAAGAACCCGGACGGCCCGGCCGACCCGATCATCGTCCACCCGGACGTGCGGCGGATGCTGATGGATTCCAAGGCGCTGATCGAGGGCGGCCGCGCCTTCCTGTTCTGGACCGCGCTGCAGGGCGACCTGGCCCACGCCAGCCCCGACGAGGCGGTGCGCCAGAAGGCCGGCGACTACATGGCGCTGATGACCCCGGTGGTGAAGGGCTTCCTGACCGACAAGGGGCTGCAGATCTGCTCCAATGCGGTGCAGGTGCACGGCGGTTCGGGCTTCACCGAGCACTTCCCGGTCAGCCAGTACATGCGCGACGTGCGCATCGCCCTGATCTACGAGGGCACCAACGGGGTGCAGGCGCTGGACCTGGTCGGACGCAAGCTGGCGGCCCAGGGCGGCCGGGCGGTGATGAGCTTCTTCGCCGAGATCGACGCCTTCGTCGAAGCCAATGGCGCGGACAAGGAGCTGAAGCCGTTCCTGGACGGCCTGGCTAAGGCCAAGGGCGAGCTGCAGGACGCCACCATGTGGCTGATGCAGAACGGGCTGATGAACCCGGACAATGCGGGCGCGGCCTCGACCGACTACATGCACCTCTTCGGGCTGACGGCGCTGGCTTACATGTGGGCGCAGATCGCCAAGACCGTACAGGCCAAGATCGCTGCCCAAGACAAGGATGGCGGCGAAAGCGACCCGTTCTACGCCAACAAGCTGGTGGTCGGCCGCTACTATGTCGAGCGCATCCTGCCCGAGACCGGCGGCCACCTGGCCAAGCTGAAGACCGGCTCGGAGCTGATGATGGCGCTGCCGGCGGAGGCGTTCTGATGGCCGCCTACACCGCCGACGTCGCCTGGAGCCTGCGCGAGGGCGAGGATTTCGCCAAGGGCCGCTACAGCCGCGGCCATGTGATCAGCTTTGACGGCGGGCTGATCGTGCCGGCCTCGGCCTCGCCGCACGTGGTCGGCAAGTGGGCGGTGCAGGAGGCGGTCGACCCGGAAGAGATGTTCGTGGCGGCGCTGTCGAACTGCCACATGCTGACCTTCCTGCATAAGGCGCGGCTGGCCGGGTTCGTGGTCACCTCCTATCGCGACCACGCCAGCGGGATCATGGAGGAGATCGCGCCGGGCAAGATGGCGGTCACCAAGGTGACGCTGTCGCCGAAGATCGAGTGGGACGGCGAGGCGCCCAATGCCGAGATGCTGGCCCATCTGCACCACGAAGCGCACGAGGAGTGCTTCATCGCCAATTCGGTGAAGACCGAGGTGAGCGTGGGGTGAGCGGGGTTTGTTGGAGGAGGCGCTGTAGCCGCTCGCTCAGCGCCGCGCCGTCCTTCAGCTCGCACTCCCAGAGGGTCTCGACGCGCCAGCCGGCGGCCGACAGCTCGCCCGAGGTGCGCTGATCGCGGGCGACGTTGCGGGCGACCTTGGCGGTCCAGTATTCCCGGTTGGCCTTGGGCGTCCGCGCGCCGCGCGGGCAGTCGTGGCCGTGCCAGAAGCAGCCGTGCACGAAGATCGCCAGCCGCCGCCCCGGCAGGACGATGTCGGGCGTGCCGGGCAGGTCCTTGCGGTTGAGGCGGTAACGGGCGCCGAGCGCGGTCAGCGCCTTGCGCACCTTGAGCTCGGGCGTGGTGTTCTTGCCCTTCACGCGGGCCATCACCGCCGAGCGTTTTTCGGGGGTGAAGACGTCGCTCACGGCCGCAGGCCTTTCGGGGTTCGGCCCAGGCGCAGGGTCCCGGTCAGCACCCGCGCGGCGATCTGGCGGCCGCCCGGCGCCTTGGACATCGGCGTGAAGACCGCGTCGCGGACGAAGGGGCCCAGCCAGCCGCCGGACTGGAACATCGGCGTCAGCCAGCGCGACATGAACTGGTAGAGCCCGGCGTGGCGGCGGCGCGCGGCCTGGAAGCCGCGGACCGAACGCGGGGCGTCCTCGCCCAGCCGCTCGGCCAGCTCGACGGCGTCGATGATCCCCATGTTCGCGCCCTGGCCGAGCTGGGGGCTGGTCCCATGGGCGGCGTCGCCGATCAGCACGAACGGGCCTTGCGACCAGCGGCCGACCCGGACATCGCGATAGCTGGCGCGGGAGAACTGCGCCGGGTCCTGGAACTGCTCGATGATCGGCGCGGCCTGCGGCCACATGGCGACCGCGCGCCGGCGCCACTCCGCCAGGTCGCCGCTGAGAAACCCGTCCATCTGCGTCACCGGCAAGGACCAGAAGAAGCTGACCAATTCGGCCCGCCCGCCGTCAGGACCGCGCCCGATCGGCAGCACGCCCATCATGGTGGAGGCGCGATCATAGCGCTGGGAAAGCGACCCGGCGAAGGCGCCGGCCTCGTCGCCGGCGTTGGCCCAGACCGCGCCCCAAGGATAGACCGGGGCCTTGGCGCCTGGGCGCAGCTGCGCGCGCAGGCGCGAGGCCGAGCCGTCGGCCACGACCACCAGGTCGAAGGGGCCGTGGCGCGCGCCGGCCGTATCGACCAGGACCGGGGCGGCGCCGTGCTCGAAGCTCGCCACGTCGACGCCGGTGCGCAGCGCGACGCCGGCGCTCTCCAGCCCGTCATGCAGAATGTCGAACAGAGTGGCGCGATGCACGCCGACCCCGAAGGCGTCCGGCCGCCAGTCGGCGTAGCGCATATCCATGATGAGCCGGCCGCGCAGGTCGCGGCCATCCAGCCGCTCGACCCGCGCGCCGCGGGCGACGACCTGCTCGGCGAGGCCCAGTTGGCGCAGGGCCGCCAGGCCCGAGGGCTGCAGGAGCAGCCCCGAGCCGAGCGGACGCGGCTGCTGGAACGCCTCCAGCAAGGTCACCGCATGACCTTTGCGCGCCAGGGCGCGCGCCGCCGCCATGCCGGCGACGCCGCATCCGACGACCGCGATCCTCAGGGGCTTAGAGCCCTTCGAACAGCGCGGTGGAGAGGTAGCGCTCGGCGAAGCTGGGGATGATCGCCACGATCAGCTTGCCCGCATATTCGTCGCGCGAGGCCAGGTCGAAGGCGGCGGTCAGGGCCGCGCCCGACGAGATGCCGACCGGCAGGCCCTCTTCCTTGGCCACGCGGCGGGCCATGGCGAAGCTGTCGTCGTTCGACACCTGGATGATCTCGTCGATCACGCCGCGGTCGAGGATCGAGGGCACGAAGCCCGCGCCGATGCCCTGGATCTTGTGCGGGGCCGGTTGGCCGCCCGAGAGCACGGGCGAGGCCTCGGGCTCGACCGCGACCATCTTCACCGACGGCTTGCGGGCCTTCAGCACCTGGCCGATGCCGGTGATGGTGCCGCCGGTGCCGACGCCGGAGATCACCGCGTCGACCTTGCCGTCGGTGTCGTTCCAGATTTCCTCGGCGGTCGAGACCCGGTGGATGAGCGGGTTGGCCTCGTTGTCGAACTGCTGGGGCATCACCGCGCCGGGGGTGGCCTCGACGATCTCGCGGGCGCGGGCGACGGCGCCGGCCATGCCGCGCTCGGCCGGGGTCAGCTCGAGCTTGGCGCCGAGGATCAGCAGCATCTTGCGACGCTCGATCGACATGCTTTCCGGCATGACCAGGGTGATCGGATAGCCCTTGGAGGCGGCGACGAAGGCCAGCGCGATGCCGGTGTTGCCGCTGGTCGGCTCGACGATCGAGCCGCCGGGCTTCAGCTTGCCGGTCGCTTCCAGCCATTCGATCATCGCCACGCCGATGCGGTCCTTGACCGAGGCCAGCGGGTTGAAGAACTCGAGCTTGGCGACGACCTCGCCCTTGGGCTTCAGCGCCTTGGTCAGGTTCGGCAGGCGGACCAGCGGGGTGTCGCCGATCAGGTCGATGACGGAATCGAAGATCTTGCCGCGGCCGGAACGCTTGTAGCGGGCTGCGTCGTAGGTGGAGTCGGCCATGGCTCTCTCGTCGGTTTAGCTGTGCCGCCAACCTAAGCGCCCAGTGGAGATTTGGAAGCGCACTTCTTCTGTTTCGTGCGCCAGCCTGGCTATTCGGCGGCGACGGCCGCCTGGCGGGCGAGCAACGGTTCGAGGATCTGCTCGGACAGCCAGCGGACCACAGGGACCACGACCCCGTCGCCGACCACGTGCAGGGCGCCGGTGGCGGCGGGCGGCAGGGCGTAGCCGTCCGGCAGGCCCATCAGCCGGGCGCCTTCGCGCGGCGAGACCAGGCGGCTGCGGACCTGGCCGTGCTCGACCACCACCAGGGTCTGGCGCGAGGAGCCGCCGCGCGGGGTGCGCAGGCAGCCGGCCAGGCCGTCGAAGCGGACCTCCGCGCGCTGCACCCGCTGGCCGTTCTCGACCCGCATCCGCCGGAAGACCGCGCCGACCTGGCGGGCGCCGGTGCGCCGCGCGACCTCGATCTTGGCCAGGTGCTGCGGGGCCATCAGCGCCAGCAGCGCGGCGGTCTTGTCGGGCGCGCGCCAGGCGACGGCGTCGTCGGGCTCCAACAGGGCGGCGAGGTCGGTGTTGCGGGCGGCGGGCGCCGCGCCGCGCCACCAGATCCAGCGTCGGGCCAGGTGCTCGGGCAGCCGGGCGTGGGCCTCACGCACCGCGCGGGTCTGGAACGGGCTCTCGCCGGTCAGGCCGGGCGCGGGCGGCGCGCGGGTGGCGATCACGAAGACCCGCGGCCGCGATTGCGGGGTGAAGCGGGCGGCGTCGATCTCCAGCGCCCCGAAGGCGTAGCCCTGGTCCGCCAGCGCCTGGCAGAGGGCGGTGAAGTCGGCCCCGCCGTGCGAGGTGAGCAGGCCGCTGACGTTCTCGATGACCACGGCGCGGGGGGCGGCCTCGCCCAGCGCCTGGATCAGCCGCCAGAAGCCGAAGAAGGCCGAGGAGCGTCCGCCGGCGAGGCCCGCGCGGGCGCCGGCGAGGCTGAAGTCCTGGCAGGGCGAGGAGGCCCAGGCGAGATCGGCGTGCGGCGGCAGGGCGGTCGGATCGATCGCCCAGACGTCGCCCTCGTGGAAATGCTCGGCGGCGCCCTCGAAGTTGGCGCGATAGGTCGCCGCCTTCAGGGGATCGAAGTCATTGGCGAAGGCGCAGGTCCACGCCGGCCCCAGGCCGAGGCGGGCCATGCCGCCGCCGGCGAAAAATTCGTAGAAGGAAAGCGCCCGACTCATCTGCAGGGAAGTCTAACCGTCATGTGTACGGACGCCATCATGCGCCGCGCCCTCATTGCCGCAGCCGCCATCCTGGCGCTGAGCGCCTGCCAGCGGCAGGGTGGCGACGATGCGCGCATCGACGAGCCGCCGCCGCCGGAGAACCCCTTCGTGGGGGATATAAACGCGACCGGCATGCGCCCGCCGTGGTCGCTGACGATCCGCGCCGACAAGCTGACCCTGAAACTGGAGGGGCATGCTCCCGTGGTGGTCGACAATCCCGGCATGCTCGGCGAGGAGCCCAACGCGGTCTGGTCGACGACCGTGGACGGCCAGGCCCTGATCGTCACCCTGCTGGACGAAGGGCAATGCCGGGACGGAACCTCCGACCTGCTCTATCCGTATGTGGCCATGGTCACGCTCGGCGAGACGACTCTGCAGGGCTGCGCCTCGCGCCTGCAGGGCCGGGCGGCCGATCACTAGCGAAAAGGAACCTCACCATGCGCGCCGTTCTCCTGGCCCTCGCCGCCGTCGCCCTGACCGCCTGCCAGCCGCAGGCGCCCGACGGGTCGGTGGCCCAGCCGCCGGCCGACGCGCCGGCTCCGGCCCCGGCTCCTGCGGCCGCGCTGCCCGCGGCGTTCCAGGGCGACCTGGACGCCCACGGGACCGAGCCGTTCTGGGCGGTGAAGATCCGCGAGGGGCAGATCGAGTTCTCGACCCCCGAGGCCAATATCGCCTTCCCGAACAAGGGCGGGGTGGTCGATGGCGGCAAGGCGGTCTGGGAGAGCGCCGACGGGCCGCGGCCGATCAAGGTCACGCTGAGCGAGCAGGCCGGCTGCTCGGACGGCATGTCGGACCTGACCTATCCGCTGGCCGCCGAGGTCGCGCTGGGCGGGACGACCTACAAGGGCTGCGCGGTGAAGACCGCCGAAAAGCCGCGGGAAGGCCAGTAGCAGGTCGCCGCAGCCCGGCGCGAGCCGAGCTGCGGCCTGCCGCCGTCAGGCGGTCGGGAAGCCCTTGTCGCGCAGGTAGGCCTTCACGTCGACGTCGCGGCCCATCAGGGTGCGGTAGGCGATCGCCGGATCGATGGAGTTGCCGACGCTCATGACGTTGTCGTGCAGCTTCGTCGCCATCGCCTTGTCGTACATGCCGCCCGGCGCGCTCTTGAACGCGTCGACGACGTCGAGGGCCAGGGTCTCCGACCACAGGTAGCTGTAGTAGCCGGCCGAGTAGCCGTCCGAGGCGAAGACGTGGCCGAACTGCGGGGTGCGGTGGCGCATGACCACTTCGCTCGGCATGCCGAGCTTGGCCAGCTCGTCGCGCTCGAAGGCGTCGGGGTCGATGTCGGCGCCGCCGGCCAGGTGCAGCTTCATGTCGATCAGGGCCGAGGACAGGTACTCGGTGACGTCGAAGCCCTGGCGGAAGGTCTTGGCCTTTTCCAGCCTGTCGACCAGCGCCTGCGGGATCGGGGCGCCGGTCTTGTGGTGCAGGGCGTACTTGCTCAGCACCTGCTGGGTCGGCAGCCAGTGCTCGTTGATCTGGCTGGGGAACTCGACGTAGTCGCGCGGCACCGCGGTGCCGGCCAGCGAAGGATAGTTCACGTCGGAGTTCAGGCCGTGGATGGCGTGGCCGAACTCGTGGAACATGGTCTCGGCGTCGTCCCAGGAGATCAGCACCGGCTCGCCGGGCGCGCCCTTCACGAAGTTCGAGTTGTTCGAGACGATCGTGGTGATCGGCCTGTCGAACCTTTCCTGGCGGCGATAGGCGTTCATCCAGGCGCCCGAGCGCTTGCCCGCCCGCGCATAGGGGTCGAAGTACCAGAGGCCGATGTGCTGGCCGGCCTTCCTGACCTCCCAGACGCGGATGTCGGGGTGGGCGACCGGAATGTCGGCGACCTGCACGAACTCGAAGCCGTAGACCTCGCCGGCGGCCCAGAACATGCCCTCGCGCAGCTTCTCCAGCTGCATGTACGGCTTGATCTGGTTCATATCGAGGTCGTAGCGCGCGGCCCGGACCTTCTCGGCGTAGTAGCGATAGTCCCACGGCTCGATGCGGATGCCGGCCCGTTCCTTGTCGGCGATCGCCTGCATCTCGGCGACCTCTTCCTTGACCCGGCCGATGGCCGAGGGCCACACGCGGGTCATCAGCTCCATGGCCGCTTCCGGCGTCTTGGCCATGGCCGCTTCCAGCCGCCAGTGGGCGTGGGTCGCATAGCCGAGCAGCTGGGCGCGCTCGAAGCGCAGCTTCAGGATCTTCTTGATGTTGGCGTTGTTGTCCTTGGCGTCGCCGTTGTCGCCGCGGCTGTAATAGGTGCGCCAGACCTTCTCGCGCAGGTCGCGGCGGCTGGAATAGGTCAGGAACGGGTCCATCGACGAGCGGGTGTTGAGGATCGCCCACTCGCCCTTCTTGCCGCGCTCCTCGGCGGCGACGGCGGCCGCGGCGCGGACGTCGTCGGGCAGACCGGCCAGCTCGCTCTCGGTGCGCAGGTAGAGGACGTAGTCGGTCTCGTCGGCCAGCAGGTTCTGGCTGAAGCTGGTGAACAGGGCCGCCAGTTCCTGGTTGATCTGGGCCACGCGCTTCTTGTCGGCGGGCGACAGCTTGGCGCCGGCGCGCACGAAGCGGTTCCAGTAGACCCAGGTCAGGCGCTGCTGCTCGGGGGTCAGCTTGGCGCGGCCCTCATAGACCGCCTCGATGCGCGCGAAGAGCTTCTCGTTCTGCAGGGTCTCGTCGCTATGGGCGGCGAGCTTGGGGTTCAGCACCTTTTCCTGGGCGCGCAGCTCCGGGGTCGAGAGGGTCGAGGACCAGACGCCGCCGAACATGCCGACCCGGTTGATCAGGTCGCCCGAGCGCTCCAGCGCCGCGATGGTGTTGTCGAAGTCGGCCGGCGCCGGATTGGCGGCGATGGCGTCGATCTCGCCCCGCTCGGTCTTCATGGCCAGCTCGTAGGCGGCGGGGAAGTCGGCGACGGCGACCTTGTCGAAGGCGGGAACGCCGCCGAAGGGGCCGGTCCATGCGGCGGTCAGGGCGCTGGCCGCGGCGGCGCCTTGCGCGAAGGCGGCGGCCGGCAGGGCCGAGGCGGCGGCGAGCGCGCCGGAGGCGGCAAGGAACGTGCGCCGTTTCATGGGGACTCCAGGAGAAATTGGTCGGAAGCCGGCGACCTTAAGGTCAAGCCGCACCGACGTCACATGACAGGGTCGTAATGTGACGTCAGGCCGCGTCGAGGACGGCGTGGATCTCCAGGGCGACGGCGGCGCCCTCGCGGCTGACGGCCAATGCCGACTCGTAGGGACGGCCGCAGGCGTTGAGCACCAGGGCGACCACCTGGATGGCGTGCTCGGGGCTGGAGAGGCCCATCAGGATGTCGCGCTGGACCATGCGGCTGGCGCCGAACACCAGGGTGCGGACGGCGGCCGGGTCCATGTCGCGGAACTCGCCGCGCGAGACGCCCTCGTAGAACATCAGGTCGAGATTGGCCTCGAGCACCGGGGTCCGCTCCAGCCGCGAGGCGTCCAGGCGGGCGGTCATCCAACCCCAGGCCGGGTCGCGGCTGACCGACAGGATGTAGCTGTGCAGGCGGGTGGCCAGGCGCAGCGACACCGACATGCTGGCCGGCAGCCGCGCGTCGAGCACCGCGGTCAGCGCCGCGGTGATCTTGCGGCGCACCGCGCGCAGCAGTTCCTCGGCGGTCGGGAAGTAGTTGTAGAACGTCCCGCGCGAGACGTCGGCGGCGGCCACGAAGTCCTCGATCGAGCAGGCGTCGGGGCCCTTTTCGCCGATCACCGCGATCGCAGCGTCGAGCAGGCGCTCGCGCGTCTGCGCCTTGCGCTGCTCGGCCGCCGCGGCCCGGGCCTCAAGATTGACCCGCATGGGGCGCCGGGAAGTCAGGCGGCCTCGGGCAGATACTGGCGCACCGCATTGGCGGCGGCGAGCGACAGGGGATCGCTCTGGCGCTCGAGCACTTCGATCTCGTGTTCCAGGGCGGCGGTGATCTCGCGGTGCGCGAGCGGCGAGAGCTCGAGCAACGCCTTGGTCGCCGCGCGCGACAGGGCGAGCGCGGTGGCGAGGTCGACCTCGACCCCGATCTGCCAGGTCGGCGACGGGGCGTCGGGAGAGGTGGGGGCGCGGGCGGGGAGGGCCATGGCTGCTTGGGTCTTCGGGTCCAGTTGGGCGACGCGGAAGAAAGAACGATGCGCGGCCGGCCTGCGTCTCGGGCCGTCCGCTGGATGTACACACCACACTGTAACGCTTGGTCTGACGGATATGTCAGCCTGACATGCATGTCAATTTGAAATTGCGAGGTTCGGCGAACGCCTGCATGGACGGCTGCGGCGGGCCCGGCTACATCCATGGTCATGGCCATTGGCGTCTTCGATTCAGGCGTGGGCGGGCTCTCCGTGCACCGCGCGCTCGTGCAGCGGCTGCCGCAGGCCGACTTCATCTATCTGGGCGACCAGGCCAACGCGCCGTACGGCGGGCGGACCGGCGAGGAGATCGTCGACCTGACCCGGGCCGGGTGCGAGCGACTGTTCGACCTCGGCTGCGACCTGGTGGTGCTGGCCTGCAACACCGCCTCGGCGATCGCCCTGCGCCGGCTGCAGCAGACCTGGCTGCCCGGCTACCGCAAGGCGCTGGGCCGGCCGGTCAACGTGCTGGGCATCATCGTCCCGACCATCGAGGCGGCCACCGGCATGCCCTGGGAGCACGAGGCCGAGCGCCGCGGCGAGAAGGTCGAGAAACTGGACATCCTGGCGGTGTTCTGCACCCCGGCCACCGCCCGCTCGCGGGTCTATGAGATCGAGATCGACAAGCGCCGCCAGGACGTGGCGGTGTTCGCCGAGCCCTGCCCCGAACTGGCGCGGATGATCGAGAACGGCGCCGGCGCGGTCGAGCTGGCCCAGGCGGTCGAGGCCCATGTCGCGGCGGTGACCACCCGGGTCGGCCGCCCGCCGGACCGCGCGATCCTCGGCTGCACCCATTACGAGATCATCGCCGACATCTTCCGTGCGGCGCTGAAGCCCGGCACGCCGTTGATCCACCAGCCGCAGGCGACCGCCGATGCGCTGGAGGCCTATCTCGCCAAGCATCCCGAGTACCGGACCGGACAGGACGCCGGGCGGCGGTTCATCACCACCGGCGAGCCGGGAACCCAGAACTTGCTGGTTGAGACCTTCTGGGGAGGGCCGCTAAGCTTCGAGAAGGCTTAGGGAGGCTCAAGCTTATGAAAAGGCTCGCGATTGTCGCTGTGCTGTTGCTGGCCGCCGGCCGCTCGCACGCCGAGGTCGCCGACCAGGGCACGGCCGGGTTCCAGGTCCGCCACGTCGCCCTGATCGCCGCGCCGCCGGCTAAGGTCCGCGCCGCGGCGCTGGACATCGGCAGGTGGTGGAGCAGCAGCCACACCTATTCGGGCGATGCGGACAATCTCTCGATCGATGCGGCGGGCTGCTTCTGCGAGAAGCTGCCGGACGGGCTCGTGCGGCACATGACCCTGGTCTATTCGGCGCCGGACGCCCTGCGGCTGGCCGGGGCGCTGGGGCCGCTGGCGACCACCGGGGCGAGCGGGCATCTGGGGCTGTCGTTCGGCAAGACGGCCGATCCGAACAGCACGCAGCTGGTCCTGACCTACGACGTCGGCGGCTACGCCAAGGGCGGGCTGGCCCAGACCTGGGCCGCCCCGGTCGACGGCGTGCTCGGCCAGCAGGTCGCGCGGCTGAAGCGATACGTCGAGAGCGGCAAGCCGGAGTAGCTATCTTCCTCCCATGAAGGGGAGGGAGATTTCTTAGCCCCGCGCCGCCTTGCTCAACACGTTGTCGAGGCGTGCGCCGGGCTTGTAGAGGCTCAGGCTCGGCGAGGGCGCCGCGCCCGCGCTCTGCTGGGCGTCGGCCATCGGCGCGCCGAGCCGGGTCTCGACGGGGATCACCCCGCTCCAGGCGGTCCAGTCGTCGTCGGCGGCGATGCGGTTGACGCCGCCGTCGCGCTGCTTGGCGCTGGCCTCCTCGATGGTCATCTCGACCAGCCCGATTTGCAGGATCTCGTTGTCGGTCGGCGGGCGCAGTTCGGCCGAGCGCTCCGGGTAGAGCCGGTCGATGAACGCCTCCATCGCTGCGCGGCGGGCGGCCAGCCCCTCGATCAGCCGGGCGCGGCCGAAGGCCATCACCGAGCGGTAGTTCATCGAGTGGGCGATGCCCGAACGGGCCAGCACCAGGCCGTCGACATGGGTGACCGTCACGCAGACCGGCAGGCCGCAGCCTTGCGCCTTCAGCATCCGGCTGGCGGCCGAGCCGTGCCAGTAGAGCTTGCGGCCCTCGCGCCAGTAGGTGGTCGGGGTGACGAACGGCTGGCCGTCGATCACGTAGCCGACGTGGCACAGCAGGCCGGCGTCGAGAACGGCGAACACCGCGGCTTCGTCATAGGCGGCGCGGTCGGGCTTGCGCCGGGCGCGCGAGCGCGGGGTCGGGGTGAATTGGCTCATGCGGCACGCTCCTCTCGCCCGCCGGTCTAGTCCGTTTGCGGACTGTCATGACGATCCAGTATTGGCTATTTGCTCAGACCACTTGGGACGGAGCACGCTGATGAGCTGGGCCGACATCTATCCCTGGCGCGGACCGACGGCCGGCGAGCCGGTCATCCGCCAGATCTACGACCAGGTGCGCGGCGCGATCATGCAGAGCGCGCTGAAGCCGGGCGAACGCCTGCCGTCCAGCCGCGACTTCGCGCGGCGGTTGGGGGTGGCGCGGGCCTCGGTGGTCGCCGCCTACGACCTGCTGCTGGCCGAGGGCTACGCGATCGGGCGGCCGGGCTCGGGCACCTATGTCTCGGGCGACCTCTCCGGCGTCGCCGAGCTGAAGCCGGCCGCCCCCGGCTCGCACGAGCCGGCGCTGGTGCCGGCGCGGGTGCGCGAGCTGGACGAGGCGGCGCTGCCGACGCCGCAGCCCGAGCAGCGGCTGTTCACCACCGGCCGCACCCTGCTTGACGCCCGCGCACTGGACGCCTGGTCGCGCTCGACCCGGCGGGCGCTGCGCCATCTCGATCCGGTCCACTTCGGCTATTCCGACCCCCGCGGCGACCGCGCCCTGCGCGCGGCGATCAGCGATTATCTGCGGGCCGCGCGCGGGGTGATCTGCGAGCCCGACCAGGTGATCGTCACCGCCGGCGCCCAGCATGCGGTCGACATCGCCGCCCGGGTTCTGCTGAAGGACGGCGACCGGGTGTGGATGGAGGACCCCGGCTATCCGGCCACCCGTCACGCCCTGGCGGCGATGGGGGCCGACATCTTCCACGCCCCGGTCGACCGCCACGGGATCGTGGTCGCCGCCGGGGTCGAGGTGGCGGCGGATGCGCGCGTGGCCTTCGTGACCCCCTCGCACCAGTATCCGCTGGGCATGACCCTCTCGATGGGCCGGCGGATGGAGCTGCTGGCCTGGGCGCGGGCGGCCGGCGCCTGGATCGTCGAGGACGACTACGCCTCGGAGTTCCGCTATTCCGGCCCGCCGCTGGAATCGCTGCAGGGCCTCGATGGCGGCGAGCGGGTGATCTATGTCGGCACCCTCAACAAGGCGCTCTTTCCGGGCCTGCGCATGGGCTACATGGTCGCGCCCAAGCCGCTGGCCGGGGCCCTGGCCAACGCCCGCCAGCTGATGGACCGCCAGCCGCCGACCCTGACCCAGGCGATCGTGCTGGACTTCTTCCGCGAGGGCCATTTCGCCGCCCACATCCGCCGCCGGCGGCTGGCCTACAAGGCCCAGCGCGACGCGTTGGCCGGCGCGCTGGAGAGCCAGCTCGGCGATCTGCTGGAGGTCGACGTCCCCGACCAGGGCATGACCCTGATCGCCTATCTGAAGGGGGGCGGCTCGGACCTTGAGGTCGAGGCTGCGGCCGCCGCCGGCGGGGTCAGCGTGCGGGCGATCAGCCGGCTCTATCGCCAGGCGCCGCCCCGGCAGGGACTGATGCTCGGCTTCTCCGGCTTTCCGGAGCGGATGATGGCGCCGGGCGTGACGCGGCTGGCGCGGGCGCTCGGCGTCTAGGACCTGAAGATGTTCAGCGCGGCGTACTGCAGCAGCATGATGGTCTTGGCGTCGGCGATCTCGCCCGTGCCGATCATCGTCATCGCCTGATCGAACGGCAGCTCCAGGACGGCGATCTCCTCGCCCTCGGTCTCCAGCCCGCCGCCGTCGCCGACCCGCATGGCCGCGTCGTATTCGCCGACGAAGAAGTGCAGCTTCTCGGTCACCGAGCCGGGGCTCATGAAGCATTCGAAGATCTTGCGGATCTCGCCCAGCCGGTAGCCGGTCTCCTCCTCGACCTCGGCGCGGATGCGTTCCTCGGGCGAGGCGTTGTCGAGCAGGCCGGCGGGGGCCTCGATCAGCAGGTCGTCGTAGCCGTTCACATAGGCGGGATAGCGGAACTGCCGGGTCAGGACGACCGTGCGGGCGGCGAGATTGTAGGGCAGCAGCGCCGCGCCGTTGCCGCGGTCGTAGGTCTCGCGGCTCTGGGTCTGCCAGCTTCCGTCGGCCCGCCGCCAGTCGAAGGTCGTGGCCTTCAGCACGTACCAGTTGTCGGACAGCAGGCGCACGTCGCGCACGCGGATACGGTCTGACACGGACATGGCGGCTCCCGGGTGGAGGCGGCATTCGGAAAATGATTCCGCCCGCCTGGCTATGGGCCGGGCGGGCGGAAAGGAGGTCGATCGATGCCGATCGGCGTCAGGCGGCCGAGGCGGCCTCGGCGGCGATCACGCGGCTGACGGCGTTGACCACCGCGCCGATGCGCAGCATCGCCTGGATCGAAGTGTTGGGCACGCTGTGCTTCTTCAGCTCGGACTCGTGGGCGTCCAGGCACATGCCGCAGCCGTTGATCGCCGAGACGGCGGTCGACCACATCTCGAAATCGACCTTCTCGACGCCCGGGTTGGCCAGGATGTTCATCCGCAGCTTGGCCGGCAGGGTCTTGTACTCGGGGTTCGAGAGCAGGTGCAGCGAGCGGTAGTAGACGTTGTTCATGCCCATGATGGCGGCGGCGGCCTTGGCCGCGGTCGCCGCTTCCGCCGAGAGGCCGGCGGCCGCGGCGGCGGCGTCGACCGCCTTGATCACCGCCGGCACCCCCACCGCGTGGGCCGAGGCGACGAAGGCGCCCCACTTCTGCTGGTCGGTGAGCAGGGTCTCGTTGGCCAGGCTCGACAGGTTGAGGCTGAGGTCCTTGGCGTAGGCGGGCAGCGTCTCGCGCAGGGCGTCGAGCGACATGGCGTTCTCCAAACTTCAGGCGTGCAGGTGCGTTCGCCAGTCTCGGCGAGGCCTACGCCAGGATAAAGGGGGAAAGAGGCGTCCGGGCGGCGCGGGGAGGAGCGCGCGCCCGGACTTTGACGGCGTGCGGGCAGGCCGCGAGACCCGCCCGTCCGCTGGAGAGGCTTACGCCGCCAGGGTCTCGCCGCCGACCGCGCGGTTGCACGGGCAGAGTTCGTCGGTTTGCAGCGCGTCGAGGACGCGCAGGGTGTCGGCCGGAGCGCGGCCCACGTTCAGGTTGGTCACGTAGACGTGCTGCACGACGTTGTGCGGGTCGACCACGAAGGTGGCGCGCAGGGCGACGCCCTCGTCTTCGTTCAGCACGCCGAGGGCGCGGGCGAACTTGCCGCTGTTGTCGGCGAAGTTCCAGATCGCCAGGCTGTTCAGGTCCGGGTGCTCACGGCGCCAGCCGAGCTTGGAGTGCTCGTTGTCGGTCGAGCCGCCAAGCACGACGGCGTCGCGCTCTTCGAACTGCGGGTTCAGGCGGGCGAACTCGGCGATCTCGGTCGGGCAAACGAAGGTGAAGTCCTTCGGGTAGAAGAAGATGACCTTCCACTTGCCGGGGAACGATTCGTTGGTGACGGTCTCGAACGCGCTTTCGCCGTTTTCTTCGTGACGGTTGAACTTCGGCTTCACGCCGACGACCTTGAATTCCGGAAGCTTTTCACCAACGCCGAGCATCGATCTCTCCAATTGAATTGAACTGTTCGGCCGAAGCCGTGGCAGTCAGATAGTGCTGCAGCGCACAAAAGGCCAATCGATAGTTTCTGGATTTCGGATAGAAAATTCCTATCTTGTGGGCATGAACCTGCCCACCCTGCGACAGCTCCAGTACCTCAAGCTCCTGGCCGAGCACGGTTCCTTCGGGCGCGCGGCCGACGCCGCCCACGTCACCCAGCCGACGCTCTCGGCCGGCGTGCAGGAGCTGGAGAAGATCCTTGGCGGCCCGGTCGTCGACCGCGCCCGCTCAGGGGTGATCCTGACCTCGATCGGCGAGGTGGCGCTCGGCAAGGCGACGACCATCCTCAACGAGGCCGAGGAGCTGGTGCAGTCGGCCCGCAACGCCGGCCAGCCGCTGACCGGCCGCTTCCGGCTGGGGGTGATCCCGACGGTCGCCCCGTTCCTGCTGCCGCGGGCGCTGCCGCTGCTGCGCGCGCGCTTCCCGAAGCTGCGGCTCTATCTGCGCGAGGACCTCACCCATCGGCTGATCGCGCTGCTCAAGGCCGGCCAGCTGGACGCCGCCCTGATCGCCTTGCCCTACGACATGAGCGGCCTTGCCCACGCCCACGTCTCGGACGACGAACTGCTGGCCGCCCTGCCGCGCAGCCATCCGCTGGCGCGGCAGGCCGCCGCCCCGCCTTCGGCGCTGGAAAGCGAGGACCTGATCCTGCTGGAGGACGGCCATTGCCTGCGCGACCACGCCCTGGCCGCCTGCGGGCTGCAGCCGCCCCGGGCGACCGGCGAGGAGGAGGCGTTCGCGGCGACCTCGCTGCCGACCCTGGTGCAGATGGTCGGCTCGGGCCTGGGGGTCACCTTTCTGCCGGCCATGGCGGTGGCGGCCGGCCTGACCGAGGCGGCGGACGTGGCGGTGATGCCGCTGGAGGCCGCCCACCCGACCCGCGAGATCGTCGTCGCCTGGCGCGCCGGCTCCAGCCGCGCGGCGGAAGGCCGGCTGCTCGCCGAGACCCTGCGGACCTGATCGCTCAGAAGACATCTTAGATATATCTTGAATTCCGATCCGCCTCCGATATATCTGCGATTGCGACATATCGAAATAGGATCGAAAATGCATCGACATCATCATTGGAAAGCTCATCGCGAGCATCGCGGCCGCGGCCCGTTCGGCGGCGGCTTTGGCTACGGCGGCGAGCACTGGGGCGGCCGCGGTCGCGGCGGTCCGCGCATCGGCCGCCTGCTGGAGCACGGCGACCTGCGCTTCGTCATCCTGGCGCTGCTGAAGGACAAGCCGAGCCACGGCTATGAGCTGATCCGCGCCCTCGAAGAACGCACCGGCGGATCGTATCGTCCGAGCCCCGGCGTGATCTATCCGACCCTGAGCCTGCTGGAAGACGAGGGCTTCGCCCGCCCGACCGGCGCCGAGGGCGGACGCAAGGCCTACGAGATCACCGAGACCGGCCTCGAAGCGCTGGAGCGGAACAAGCCGGCGGTGGACGCGGTTTTCGCTCGACTGGACGAAGCGGCGGAATCCTCGCCGCGCGCCTCGCCCCGCGTGGCCCGGGCCATGCAGAACCTGGCCATGGCCGTGCGGATGAAGCTCTCGAGCGAACGCCCGAGCGAGGCGCAGGTGGACGCGATCGTCGCGGCCATCGACGAGGCGGTCGCCAAGATCGAGAAGGCCTGAGCAAGATGGAGGCCGTCATGAAATCGAGCGCCACGGTGCCCACGGCCAACGCCGGCCGCTACATGGTGCAGCTCTGCAAGCACTTCGGCCACAAGGTCCCGGCCGAGTGGAACGACCACGAGGGCAAGATCACCTTCGAAATGGGCGAGGCGGCTTTGCGCGCCGCGCCCGAGACCCTGATGATGGTGGCCCGCGCGGGCGATCCCGAAAGCCTGTCGCGCCTGGAAAAGGTGATGGACAGCCACCTCAAGCGCTTCGCCTTCCGAGAGCCGGAGATGGCCGTGGAATGGCGGCGCGGGGCGTGATTCAAAATGTCATCCCGGTTTCGGCGTAGCTGAAGACCGGGACCCATTCGCGCCGGATGGCGCCGAGCACGCACTGAGAGATCGGGTGTTCATGTGTCCCGTTCTTGCTTCGCAAGCCGGGATGACAGCTAGGGCTGTTACCTGATCCCCAACGCCGACTTCACGGCGCGCCAGTCGACCAGCTTGAAGTTCTGGCGGGCGCGCGGGCCGGTGGTCTCGCCGTCGGTGTCGGCGTCGTCCTGCACCACGATCAGGCCTTCGGGAAACACCCCGACCGGGCCGCCCAGCGCGGCCAGACCGTCGGTGCCGGTGACCGCGTCCACGCCCGCCCCCGGCACGATCGAGAAGCGGCCGGCATAGGCCGGCTCGGCCCCGTCCACCCGCCACACAGCGAAGGCGCTGTCGCCCTGGCTGGAGGCCAGCAGATAGGTCGCGCCGCCCTCGCGCAGCAGGGTCAGGCCCTCGACGTCCGGCTTGAGGATGTCGCTGGGCGCAGGGGCGAAATGGGTGCGGGCCCCGCCGCTGGCGGGGTCGAGGCTGTAGCGCCAGATGCCCTTGGCCTCCTCGGCGACGTAGAGCACGCCCGCCGCATCGTCGACGACGCAGCCTTCGGCCTGCGAGCCGACTGCAAAGCTGCGGGTCAGCCGCACCGCCGGCTTGCCGCTCTGGTCGCTGACCGTGAACTGGGCGACGTCGCCGTCCTTGCCGACCATCACCGCGACCGTCTCGCCGCCGACCCTGCCCATGCAGAAGCCGTAAGGTTCGCTGACCTTGACCGGCGTGCGGCCCCAGGGCGTCACCGCCAGGCTGTCGGGATCGAGCAGATAGAAGGCGATCGTCCCGCGGCGGTCGCTGGCCCCGACCAGCACCTGGGCCTTGCCGTTCACGGTGAAGCCGTCCCGCAGGTCGACATTGTTCAACGGCCCCTCGGCCAGGAACTGACGATCCTTGCCGGCCAGGTCGTAGACGTAGAGCCCGGCCTTCTTGTCGGTGCCGAAGATCACGCCGCGCGAGGGATCGCGCGGGTCGGCCCAGATTTCCGGGTCGTCGGCCGCGTCGCGCGCGGTGGTGCCGACCGCCGCGGTCTCGCCGGCCGCGAGCACCGGGGTCCCGGTTCCCAGCGTCATGCCGGCGGAGTCCGAGACGCTTTCCGGGTCGATGGCGGCGCATCCCATGGCGAGGGATGAAATTGCGACGATTGTCACAAAACTGAAAATTTTCTTCTTATAAACCGTCACTGGCCCCACTCCGCGTGCAAGATATATCCCCTGCGCTGCAAATCATGCTGCGTGGGGTGAGGTCAACCGCCCCGCTTGTCGGGGGACCCCATGACGCGACTTTCACTGCTCGCCTGCGCGGCGATGGCGCCGCTTGCGCTGGCCACGCCCGCCCTGGCCGATGACGCGGCCGACGCCACGCCGGTATCGGAACTGATCGTCACCGGCGAGATCGCCTTCCGCGACCGCACCGAGACGGTGGCGCCGGCCCTGTCCTACGGCCTTGAGTACTTCCAGCGGTTCGAGCCGCTGACCGCCGGCGACGCCATGAAGCGCGTGCCCAGCGTCGCCTTCCTGTCCGACGTGCTGGAGAGCGACGGCGCGCGGCTGCGCGGCCTGGACCCCGGCTACACCCAGATCCTGATCAACGGCGAGCGGGTGCCCGGCGCCGGTCTTGACCGTTCGTTCTTCGTCGACCGCATCCCGGCCGAACTGATCGAGCGCATCGAGGTCGTGCGCTCGGCCAGCGCCAACCGCAGCGGCGACGCCGTGGCCGGCGCCCTGAACATCGTGCTGCGCGACAGCCAGACCCTGGACGGCGGCTATCTGCGCGCCGGCGCCATTCTGCTCAACGACGGGCGCGTGCGCGAGACCCTCGGCGGCGTCTGGTCCGGTCAGGCCGGACCTGGCCGGCTGCTGGTCGGCGCCAGCATCCAGGGACGCCGCAATCCCAAGGAGAAGACGAGCTGGCGCTATGACGAGCCGGGCGGCGCCCTCGACAACATCGAGGTGCAATCCGACACCCGCAACGGCACGGACTATACCTTCAACGCCGCTTACGAGGTTCAGGTCGGCGGCGGGGACCTGGAGCTATCGGGTCTGTTCGTGCGCACCGACCGGTTCGCCGACGAGGACTCCTGGGAGTACCAGGACGGCAATATCCGCAATCGGGATCTCTCGGTCACCAACGACAACAATGTCGACATCACCACCGACAACTGGTCGCTGAACGGCAAGTTCACCCGCGAGATGTTCGGCGGCAAGACCCGCTTCAAGGCCGGCTACGCGGTCTTCAACGACCAGCAGGACGAGATCGAGGAGGAATACGAATACCTCCGCGACTCCAACCCGTTCCCGGAAGACGACCGCTTCACCGGCGACCTCACCCACTCGCGGCTGAAGGACAAGGAGCTGTCGCTGGCGATCGAGCACGAGCGCGAGCTTGGCTTCGCGACGGTCGAGTTCGGCGTGCAGTTCGTCGACAAGAACCGCGACACCGACATCACGACCGACCGCAACCGGGTGACGATCCCCAATCCGCCGGCCGCGCGGCCGACCCTGCCGGGCGTCTATGGTCCGTTCCTGCCGGTTCCGGGCGGGGTCAACAAGATTGAGGAGACGCGGATCGATCCCTACCTGATGTTCTCCGGCGGCCAGGACGCGCTGAAGTGGGAAGCGGGCCTGCGCTACGAGACCACCAGCAGCAAGATCACCGACGAGACCGCACCGGCCGCGGACCGCACGGTGGACAAGGACTACCAGTTCCTGCTGCCCTCGGCGCACCTGCGCTACAGCCTCTCGGAGGACGACCGGATCAACGCCTCGGTGGCGCGCACCGTCCGCCGCCCAGGCTTTGGCCAGATCTCGCCGGCGGTGCTGCTGGCCGAGATGGGCGACAACGACTTCGTCGGCAATCCGGACCTGAAGCCGGAGACCGCCTGGGGCCTGGACCTCGGCTATGAGCGCCGGCTCGGGACCCGCGGCGTCGCCGGGGTGAACCTGTTCTACCGCAAGGTCTCGGACCTGATCGAAGTGGCCAACACCGGCGTCGAGGGCAGCGAGGGCGAGGACACCTTCCTGCTCACCGCCCGCAACGCCGGCGACGGCTCGGTCTGGGGCGTCGAACTCGACCTCTCGACCCCGCTCACCATGTTCGGGATGGAGCACACCGGCGTGTTCCTCAACTACTCCTGGCTGGACAGCGAAATCGACGACCCGTTCGGCTCGCGCCGGTTCAACGACCAGTCGAAGTACGTGTTCAATGTCGGCTTCATCCAGGACCTGCCCACCTGGGGTGCGGCGTTCGGGGCCACCTATCGCAAGCAGGGCGACGCCTTCGGCCGCATCGTCGGCGAGGAGGTCACCACCAGCTACGGCGCCGACCTGGAGGTGTTCGTCGAAAAGCGCTTCGGCCAGAACTTCGTGCTGCGTCTGACCGGCTCGAACCTGCTCGACGCCAAGAAGGAAGAGACCTTCAACAAGTTCAACACGATCGAAGAACAGCGCAGCCGCGACTTCGACGAGTACGAGGTCGAGAGCGAGAAGGCCGGTCCGGTGTTCCAGCTGGTCGGGCGCTACGCGTTCTAGCGGCCTGTCTAGAGGACTGTAGTGCCAACCGTTTCCCTCTCCCCACTTGAGGGGAGAGGGCAGGGTGAGGGGTTTGCGGCGCGGAGCGACGCTCTGCGGAGTCAGCAGGCCCCCTCACCCCAACCCTCTCCCCCAAGGGGGCGAGGGAGTTTCTCAGATGCTCTCCAGCTGGGGGATTGCCTCAGTCCATCAGCTTCTGGGCCAGGTAGACATAGTGCCGGGCCCAGCGTTGGGCGTTCATCTCCGGGTCGGCGTCGTTGGAGTGGCCGCCGAAGGTGTTCTCGAAATAGAGGTAGGGGTAGCCGAGAGCCTCGAGCTTCGCCGCGAACTTGCGGGCGTGGCCGGGGTGCACCCGGTCGTCGCGCGTGTTGGTGGTGACGTAGGGCTCGGGATAGGCCTGGCCGGGCTTCAGGTTCAGGTAGCCGTCGTACTTGGCGATGAAGGCGTGGTCTTCGGCCACGTCCGGGTTCCCGTACTCGCCGACCCACGAGGCGCCCGCCGAGAGCTTGTGGTAGCGCAGCATGTCGACCAGCGGGCTCTCGACCACCACCGCGGTCCACAGCTCCGGATGCTGGGT
The DNA here is from genome assembly GCF_027286305.1 of Phenylobacterium sp. NIBR 498073. Lineage (NCBI taxonomy): Bacteria > Pseudomonadati > Pseudomonadota > Alphaproteobacteria > Caulobacterales > Caulobacteraceae > Phenylobacterium > Phenylobacterium sp. NIBR 498073. The sequence goes on along the minus strand of NZ_CP114599.1, from coordinate 4,251,876 downwards.
CATCGAGACGGTGGTCAGCACCCCGCCGTTGGAGCGGCCGTAGATGCCGAGCCGCCGGGCCGAGGTGATCTTGCGCGCCTCCAGGTCGCGGGCGACCGCGGCGAAGTCGTCGAACGCCAGCTGGCGCTTGTCGCGCAGCACCGCCTGGTGCCAGGCCGGGCCGAACTCGCCGCCGCCGCGGATGTTGGCGATCACATAGGCGCCGCCGCGCTCCAGCCAGATCTTGCCCATCTCGGGGATATAGATCGGCGGCTTGGCGACCTCGAACCCGCCGTAGCCGTACATGATGGTCGGGATCGACCCGTCCAGCTTGGCGCCCTTCGGCCGGACTACGAAGTAGGGGATCTTGGTCCCGTCCGACGAGGTCGCCCAGAACTGGTCGACCTGATCCTTGCTGGCGTCGAAGCGGGCCGGCAGCGCCTTCAGCTTTTGCGCCTTGCCGGTCGCGCCGTCGGCCAGCCACAGGCTCGTTGGCGTCAGGAAGCCTTCGGCCCCGACGAACAGCTGGTCGTCCTGGCCGGAGGTCGAGAGGATCGTCAGCGTCTCGCCCTTGGGCAGGGCCAGTCGCCGCGCGGTCCACTTGCCGTTCTTCAGATCGTAGACGTCGACCGCGCCCTTCACGTCTTCCAGCAGCTCGACCGCCAGCAGACCCTTGGTGTCGACGACGGCCTGGATCGCCTGGCGCGGGCCGGGTTGGAAGACCAGCGCCGGCCCCGCGGCGAGATCCTTGGGGTCATAGGCGATCAGCGCCCCGGCCCCGAAGCCGTTCCAGGCCTCCTGCAGGGTGAAGATCATCCGCCCGTCCACATAGGCCTTGAACTCGGCCTTCTTGGGCAGGGCGACCGGGGTCAGGCGGCCGTCGACATAGAGCGAGTACTCGGACTCAAAGAAGGTCAGGCCGCGCTGGATCAGCACGCCGTCGGTCTTGCCGCCTTCGCCGCGCAGCACGCTGGCGTTGGCCCAGACGTCGCTCTTCTCGCCGCGGAAGATTTCGGTCGCCTCGCCGGTGCGCTTGAGGATCTTGACCACGTTGGCGTAGCCGGAGGCCGTGACCTCGCCGGGCGTCCATTCGCGCCAGGCGACCAGGGTGTCGGCGTCGATCCACTCGGCGTCCTGCTTGCCCTCGGGCGAGCGGAAGCCGCCCTCGACGAAGGTCTTGGTCACGGTGTCGAACTCGCGCAACTCAACCGCGTCGCCGCCGCCGTTCGACAGCCGCACGAGGCAGCGGGTCTGGTCCGGCTTCAGGCAGGTGGCGCCCTTCCAGAACCAGTTGCGGCCCTCGTCCTTGGCCAGCTTGTCGATGTCCAGCACGACGTCCCAGGTCGGCGCGGCGCTGCGATAGGAGGCGAGGGAGGCGTGGCGCCAGATCCCGTGGGTGTTGGTCGCGTCCTGCCAGAAGTTGTCGACGCCGCCCGCCCGGAAGGCCGGCTTCGGGATCCGGTCGGTGGCGGTGAGGATCGCCCGGCCTTCGGTGAGGAAGGTCTGGTAGCGGGCGTCGCCCTCCAGCCGCGCCAGGGTCTTGGCGTTCTGGGCCTCGACCCAGGCCATCGCGCGCGGGCTGTCGATGTCCTCAAGCCAGATGAACGGGTCGGCGGGTTGCGCGAAGGCGGCGGCCGGGGTGGCGAGGAGAGCGCCAAAAAGCGCTGCTGTAACAAGCTTCATGGCGGTTACGCTTAGCGGGGCCGGCTGGGCTTGTCGCGTGCAAGGTGATCGCAGCTCGCCTATATAGCCCCGGCCATGAGCCGTCCGTTCCTGAAGATGAACGGGCTCGGCAACGACTTCGTCGTGGTCGAGGCCCGCACCGCCCCCTTCGCGCCCACTGCGGCGGAGGTGCGCGCGATCGCCGACCGCCAGGCCGGGGTCGGCTGCGATCAGCTGGTTTCTATAGAGCCGTCGGAAAAAGCTGACGCTCGCGTGCGGTTCTGGAACGCCGACGGCGACGAGGTCGGGGCCTGCGGCAACGCCAGCCGCTGCGTCGGCTGGCTGCTGATGGAGGCCTCTGGTCGCGACCAGGCGGTGATCGAGACTCAAGGCGGCCTGCTGACCGCGACCCGCGCCGGCGACAAGATCGTCAGCGTCGACATGGGCGAGCCGGGCCTCGACTGGCGGCAGATCCCGCTGGAGGAGGAGATGGACACCCGCGGCATAGAGCTGCAGGTCGGCCCCATCGACGATCCGATCCTGCACACGCCCGGCTGCGTCTCGATGGGCAATCCGCACGTGGTGTTCTTCGTGCCGGACGCCGAGGCTGCGCCGGTGGTGCAGGTCGGCCCGATGATCGAGCATCACCGGCTGTTCCCGGAGGGCGTCAATGTCGGCTTCGCCCAGATCGTCGCCCGCGACCGCATCCGGCTGAAAGTGTGGGAACGCGGCGCGGGCCTGACCAAGGCCTGCGGCACCGGCGCCTGCGCGGCGCTGGTGGCCTCCTATCGCCGCGGCCTCGTGGATCGCAAGGCGACCCTGGTGCTGGACGGCGGCGAGCTGGTCATCGAGTGGCGCGAGAGCGACGGCCATGTGATCATGACCGGCCCCGCCCAGGTGGATTTCACCGGAACCCTGCCGTGAGCGCCGAGCACGACATCACCGATAACTTCGAGCTGACGCCGCACGTGGCGCCGGCCGATGCGACCGGCGTCGACATCGTCACCTTCGGCTGCCGGCTGAACGCCTATGAAAGCGAGGTCATCCGCGCCCGCGCCGCTGAGGACGGGCTTTCGAACGCCATCGTCTTCAACACCTGCGCGGTGACGGGTGAGGCCGTGCGCCAGGCGCGCCAGGCGATCCGCAAGGCGCGGCGCGAGAACCCCGCCGCCAAGCTGATCGTCACCGGCTGCGCGGCGCAGATCGATCCGGCCGCCTTCGCCGCCATGGCCGAGGTCGACCTGGTGCTCGGCAACGCCGAGAAGTCCCAGGCCGGCGCCTATGCCGACCGGGTCCCCGAGGGCAAGGTCCGCGTCAACGACATCATGAGCGTGCGCGAGACCGCCGGTCATCTGATCGACGGGCTGAAGGACCGCGCCCGGGCCTATGTCGAGGTCCAGAACGGCTGCGACCACCGCTGCACCTTCTGCATCATCCCGTATGGCCGCGGAAACTCGCGCTCGGCCCCGGCCGGCGAGGTGGTCGAGCAGGCCCGCAAGCTGGCCGCCCAGGGCTATCAGGAAGTGGTGCTGACCGGGGTCGACGTGACCAGCTGGGGCGCTGACCTGCCCGGCCAGCCGACGCTCGGCCAGCTGGTCGCCCGGATCCTGAAGCTGGTCCCCGATCTGCCGCGGCTGCGGCTGTCGTCGATCGACGCGGCCGAGATCGACCCGGACCTGATGCGGGTGCTGGCCGAGGACCGCCGGTTGATGCCCTATCTGCACCTGTCGCTCCAGGCCGGCGACGACATGATCCTCAAGCGCATGAAGCGTCGTCACAGCCGGGCCGACGCCCTGAAGCTGGTGGCCGGCGTGCGCGCGGTGCGCCCCGACGTCGCCTTCGGCGCCGACCTGATCGCCGGCTTCCCGACCGAAACCGACGAGATGTTCGAGAACACCCTGGCGCTGGTCGAGGCGGCCGAGCTGTCGTTCCTGCACGTCTTCCCGTTCAGCCCGCGTCCTGGCACGCCCGCCGCGCGGATGCCGCAGCTGCAGCGGCCGGTGATCAAGGCGCGTGCGGCCCGGCTGCGCGCGGCCGGCGAGGCGGCGCTGGTCCGGCATCTGGACCGCCAGGTCGGCCGGACCCTGATGGGCCTGGTCGAGCGCGAGGGCGTGGCGCGGGCCGAGGACTTCACCGAGATCGCCTTCACCGGCGCGGCCGCGATCGGCGGCGTCGCGCCGATGCGGGTCACCGGTCATGACGGGACGCGGGCGATCGCCGCCGTTCTCTGAGATCGCGCGATCTCGATCGGTGCGGGAACTACTCCGCCTTGCCCCGTCCGGGAAAGGCCGGCAGGGTCCAGCCCCAACGGATGGCCCCGGCGCGCACGGCGAAGGCGGCGGCGAAGCCCGCGGCGCCCGGCCAGAGGCCGCGGACCCCCAGCACGTAGAGCACGACGAACAGGCTCGCCCCGGCCAGGGCGCAGGTCACATAGATCTCCCGCCGCAGCAGCACCGAGGGTTCGTGGGCCAGCACGTCGCGGACGATGCCGCCGAAGCAGGCGGTCATCACGCCCATCAGCACGGCGGAGAACGGCGGCACGCCGAGCGCCAGGGCCTTGGCCGCACCGACCACGCTGTAGGCGGCCATGCCAAGCGCATCGAGCCACAGCAGCACCCGCATCCGCCCGGGGCCCGTCCCGAAGATCCACACCGCCGCCGCCGCGGCGATGCAGACCATGATGTAGCTCGGCCGCTGCACCCAGAAGACCGGCGCCTCGATCAAGAGGTCGCGCATGGTCCCGCCGCCGACGCCGGTCACCGCGGCGAAGAAGGCGAAGGTGACGATGTCATGCTTGCGTTGGGCCGCCGCCAGCGCCCCGGTGGCGCCGAACACGGCGACGGCGGCGTAGTCGAACCAGACGAAGGCGGCGGCGAGGGCGTCCATGCCTTCATCCTCTATCGCGCAACCGTTTGACGGGCTAGAAGCGGCCCATGACCGAACCGAAGAAGGGCTGGTTCCAACGTCTCACCGCCGGGCTGTCGCGCTCGTCGAAGCAGATGACGGAACAGGTGGTCTCCACCTTCACCAAGCAGCCGCTGGACCAAGCCAAGCTCGACGAGCTGGAAGAAATGCTGATCGAGGCCGATCTCGGCCCACATTCGGCTGCGCGCATCACCCAGCGCTTTTCCGACGAGAAGTTCGGCAAGAGCGTCGACGAGCGCGAGATCAAGGAAGCCCTGGCCGAGGCCATCGGCGCCGAGCTGGAGAGCCGCGAGGGCGATTTCACGCCGCTCGCCGGGCCGCGCCCGTATGTGGTGATGTTCATCGGCGTGAACGGCTCGGGCAAGACCACCACCCTGGGCAAGATCGCCGCCGACCTGGTGGGACGCGGGGCCAAGGTGCTGGTGGTGGCCGGCGACACGTTCCGCGCCGCCGCCGTCGAGCAGCTGAAGGTCTGGGCCGAGCGCTCGGGCGCCGACTTCATGTCGCGTCCGACCGGTTCGGACGCCGCTGGCTTGGCCTTCGATGCGGTCGAGCGCGCCAAGGCCGAGGGCTACGACGTGGTGCTGATCGACACCGCCGGCCGCCTGCAGAACAAGCAGGGCCTGATGGACGAGCTGCTGAAGGTCATCCGCGTGGTCAAGAAGGTCGAGCCCGAGGCCCCGCACGAGACCCTGCTGGTGCTTGACGCCACGGTCGGCCGCAACGCGCTGGCCCAGGAAAACATCTTCGGCAACCAGATCGGGGTGTCGGGCATCGTCATGACCAAGCTGGACGGCACCGCCCGCGGCGGGGTGCTGGTGCCGGTGGCCCAGGCCTCCGACAGCCCCATCAAGCTCATCGGCGTGGGCGAGGGGATCGACGATCTGCAGCCGTTCAAGGCCCGCGCCTTCGCCCGCACCCTGGTTGGACTCGACGAGGCATGAAGCTCTCTCCGGCCGCTCGCAAGTGGGTCCGCGGCGTCGTCGACTATGGCGGTCTGGTCGCGTTCCTGATCGGCTTCTTCCTCAACCGCGGCGGCGGCATGACCTCGCAGGAGGCCCTGGTCCAGGCGACCTGGTGGCTGGTCGGCGGGTCGGCCCTGGGCCTGGTCGTCGGCCTGGCCTTCGAAAAGCGCATCGCCCCGTTCCCGCTGATCGCCGGCGGCGCGGCCCTGGTGTTCGGCGGCCTGACCCTGTTCTTCCACGACGTCCGCTTCGTGAAGCTGAAGCCGACGGTGATGAACAGCCTGTTCGGCGTGGCGCTGCTGGGCGGGCTGATCCTGCGCAAGAACCCGCTGAAGCTGCTGCTGGGCGATGCGGTGAAGATGCCGGACGAGGGCTGGCGCAAGCTGACCCTCAACTACGGCCTGTTCTTCCTGGCCCTGGCTGGGCTCAACGAGATCGTCTGGCGCACCCAGCCTGACGACATCTGGGTGGTGTTCCGCTTCCCCGGCCTGCTCATCCTCACGGTGCTGTTCGGCTTCGCCCAGGTGCCGCTGATGATGAAGTACGCCAAGACCGACGAGCCGCCGCCGCCCCACGTCGAATAGCGCGCCCGCACCCCCTGGCGCCGGCGCCGACCACTGACCATGTGTCGTCAAATCGACACCGTAGGCCGGTAGCGTCCAGGCGTGTCGACAGGCGGGGGTGGAACCGGATGGCCAAGTCGAAGTCCCAGGACAAGAAGAAGGGCCTGCCGGCCCTGGAGAAGTCGCCCAGTCATCTGCTGCACCGGGCGCTGCAACTGGCGCTCGACATCTATGCCGACGAGCAGGGCGAGGGCGGGGTCACCCAGCGACAATACGCGGTGCTGGCGGCGGTGGAGGCCTATGAGGGCCTGACCCAGACCGACCTGGTGCGCACGACCGGCATCGACCGCTCGACCCTGGCCGACATGGTCGCGCGGATGATCGTCAAGGGCCTGCTGGAGCGCCAACGCTCGACCGCCGACGCCCGCGCCAACGCCGTCAGCCTGACGCAGGCCGGCCGCGCGGCCCTGGCCGAAGCCAAGCCGAAGATGGCGGCGGCGGATGCGCGGCTGTTGCGGCTGCTGTCGAGCGCCAAGCGCGAGGCTCTGACCGCCGGGTTGCGCGAGCTGATCCGCGCCGGCGACGAGGCGGCCGCTGAGCCGGTGCCGCTCGCGGCCAAGAAGCCGAAGGCGGACAAGGCCGAGAAGCCGAAGAAGGCCAAGGCCGACAAGGCCGACAAGGCCAAGAAGAAGAAGCTCAAGAAGGCGGCCTGAGCGGCTAAGGGCGTGGGCCGCTAGACCCGGATATCCAGGATCGAACCCGGGCGCAGGATCTTCTGCGGCGGGTCGGCGGGCAGCGAGGCGGGCATGCGCTGGGCCGGCGCCGCCTGGGCCTGGGGCTGCGCCTGAACCTGCGGCTGAACCTGAGCCGCCGGGCGACCCGTGGCCGCCGCGAAGAACGCCTGCTGGGCGCTGCTGCGGACGGGCGCCGTCGGCTGAGCCTGCGGCTGCGGGGGCGGGAAGATCGGCGGGCGGATCGTGCTCACGGGCGGCGCAACTATGGTTAACGGAACCTTGGCGAGGTTTCGTTGCGCCGCCTCAAGGATTGGTTAACGCGGCGCCTTGGCCAGCAGCTCGCGCGCCTTTTCCGGGGTCAGCGGCCCGGTGTGCTTGGCCAGAATCTGGCCGCCGGGGCCGACCAGGTAGGTCTCCGGCACGCCGGTGACGCCGAGGTCGATGCCGGCCCGGCCGTCGCGGTCCACCAGGCGTTCGGAATAAGGGTCGCCGAGCCGGCCGATGAAGGCCTTGGTGTTCTCGGGCGCGTCCTTGTAGGCGACGCCGACGATGCGCACGCCTTGCTTCTTCAGGTCGACCAGCACCGGATGCTCGATCTCGCAGGGGGCGCACCACGAGGCGAAGATGTTGACCAGCACCGGCGCCGGTTGGGCGGCGTCGTGCAGCCGCACCGGGCGGCCGGTGTCGAGCGCCGGCAGGGTCAGCTCGGGCAGCGGCTTGCCGACCAGGGCGTCGGGCTTCACCTGCGGGTCGCGCTTGAGCGAATAGAGGCCGAACAGCAGGCCGAGCGCCAGCAGCGCGGCCAGCGGCAGGAAGGCGAGGGTGCGGTTCACTGGCCGTCCTGCTCGGCGCGGCGGCGCCAGATGCGCGACTGGCGCAGGGTGAAGACGATCATCCCGAGGAAGACCAGCGCGGTCAGGCCATAGGCCGGCCACACGAAAAGCGCATACTTGCCGGCGTCGAGGTCGAGCATCGGGTTATCCTCTCGCCGCGCGCAGGGCCGCGGCCTCGGCCCGGCGGCGCCAGACCTGGGCGCGGATGCCGACCAGCCACAGCGAGCCGAAGGCCGACATGTAGGCCAGGCCCATCAGCAGCAGCGGCCACAGATAGTCGTTGGTCATCGCCGGGCCCTCGGCGCGGAACACCGAGGCCCCCTGGTGCAAGGTGTTCCACCAGTCGACCGAGAACTTGATCACCGGCAGGTTCACCGCCCCGACCAGGGCCAGGATCGCGCAGGCGCGGGCGGCCTTGGTCTCGTCGTCCAGCGAGGCGCGCAGGGCCATGTAGGCGAGGTAGACCAGGAACAGCACCAGCACCGAGGTCATCCGCGCGTCCCACTGCCACCAGGTGCCCCACATCGGGCGGCCCCACAGCGAGCCGGTGAACAGCGCCATGAAGGTGAAGGCCGCGCCCAGCGGGGCTGCGGCGCGGGCGGCGGCGTCGGCCAGGGCGTGGCGGAACACCAGCGCCAGGAAGCTCGCGGTCGCCAGGCAGGCGTAGACGAACATGCTCATCCACGAGGCCGGCACATGGATGAACATCAGCCGGACGGTGTCGCCCTGCTGGTAGTCCTCCGGGGCGGTGAAGCCGAGCCACAGGCCCGCCAGCGCCAGGACGAGCGCGATCGCGCCGAACATCGGGGCGGCCCAGCGGGAAAAGACCATGAACCGCTCGGGATTCGACAGAAAGGCCGGCGCCGGGATCATGCCTGCGGCTTAGCCTCGGGCGATCCCTGCTGCAAGCGGCGCGTGCGCAGCGCATGGCCGCGGGGCGACAGCCGGTAGCCGACCTCAAGGCTTTCGGTCAGGCCGAGCGCCTTGAGCTTGCGCACGTCGATCTTGAAGGCGAGCGTCTCGCGGCCGAGCCGGGCGGCCAGGTCCGGCGCCCGCACCCCCGGATGGGCGGCGATCAGCTCGAGCACCGCGGCGGTCCAGGGGCCGCGGGCGTCGAGCCGGGCCAGACGGGTCTCGATCTCGTCGAGGGCGGCGCTGGAGACGTCGAGCCGCAGGGCCCGGCGCGGATCCTCGCCGATCAGCCGGAAGGCGATGCGGTGGACGGGGGCCTCGCCCTCAAGGGCGGCCAGCGCCTCGGCGGCGTCGGCGTAGCCGGCCCGGACCGCGTCGGCGTCGCTGATCGTTTCGGGGGCGATGACGGCGATCGCGTCGATGGCCAGCACCCCGACCGGCGTGGTCAGGGTCCCGCCGGCCTTGACGGTCGGCTTGCGCCACCGACGGAAGGCCAGGTCGACCTTGCCTTCCGCGATGGCCGCCAGGACGGGCGCCTTGAACAGCATCGCCCGCCCTGTTTAGCACGGAAGCGGGCTAGCCGCCCTGCGGTCCATGGCCGCCGTGACGTCCGCCCATGCCCTTGCCGGGGCCGCGCGGGGCCAGGGTGTCGAAGGCCTTCTGCTGGGCCGGGCTCAGCTGAGCGTAGAACTTCTTGGTCGCCGCCGCGCGCTGGTCGAAGCGGGCGAGCCGCTCGGTCATCCGCGCCCGCTGGGCGTCGAGCCGCTGGGGCGTGGTCATCGCGGCCATGGCGGCGCGGTCGCCGGGGGCCGGGCGGGCGGCCGGCTGGCTGGCGGCGAGGAACGCCTTAAGCGCCGGCTCCTGCTCTGGCCGCAGCTGCAGCGCCGCGCGCAGATGGTCGGCGCGGCGCGCGGCCATCGCTTCGGGATCGGCACGGCGCCATTCGCCGCGACCGTCGCGCGGTTGGCCCGGCGCGGCGGCGGGCGGCGGCTGCTGGGCGAGGCTGGCGCTGGCCAGCAGGCTGGTCAGCAGGACGCCGCCGAGCGCGACGGGCGCGAGTTTCGTGAAAGTCATGGGTCATATGCTCCGGTTGCCGCCCCTCAGACCCTTGAACGGCGCGGTTGGTGAAGTCCGTCGCCGCCTCGCGGGTTTTCGTCGACAATGACGCAACCGCTTCTGCTGGTTCGATTACACGCGGCGCAGCTTTCGGGCGCTCGGGCCCAGCCAACATGGAGACGGACATTCATGCGTAACCTTCTCGCGGGCCTGGTCATGACCTGCGCCCTCGTCGGCGGCCCCGCCCTGGCGGCCGACCTCGACGAGGTCGCGGTGCGGAAGATCGAGGCGACCGCCTACGACTATGTCGACGGCCAGCTGGAAGGCGACGCCGATCGGGTCGCGCGCTCGCTGCACCCGGACCTCGCCAAGCGCGCGGTGAAGCCGACGCCGGACGAGGCGCTCGGCCTGCGCCGGATGAGCAAGGAGGAGCTTGTCGACCTGACCCGCCGCGGCGTGCTGAAGACCCCGCGCGAGAACTGGGAGCGCAAGGTGCAGGTGCTGGACATCGCCGGCGACGTGGCTGTCGCCCGGGTCGAGACGCCCTGGTTCATCGACTACTTCCACCTCGGCCGGTTCGGCGACCGCTGGGTGATCGTCAACGCCATGTGGCAGCCCAAGCCGCAGCCGGCCGTCACTGACTGATCAGGCCGGCTAGCTGAGGGCGTTGCGGCAGGCCGCGGCCATGGCGATCGGGCCCAGCGCCACGGCGGCGGCGGCATAGGCCGCCAGCAGCGCAAACCCTGCCGTCCATGGCAGTCCGCCGGCGAAGGCGTCCAGCGCCCCGCCGCCGAAGATCACCGGCGGCACGAACAGCGGCAGCACGATCACCGCGGTCAGCAGCCCGCCGCGCCGTGCGCCGAGGCTCAGCGCCGCGCCGATGCCGCCGACGAAGGCGAAGGCCAGGCCGCCCATCAGCGCGCAGGCGAAGATCAGCGGCGCCAGGTGCGGCTTGGCGCCCAGGGCGATGGCCGCGACCGGAGCGGCGAAGGCGAGCGGCGCGGCGGTGGCCAGCCACTGTCCCAGGCATTTGATCGCGCAGGCGATCTCCAGCGGGACCGACGACAGGGTCAGCAGATCGAGGGCGCCGTCCTCGTAGTCGCGCTCGAACAGGCGGTCGAGCGAGAGCAGGGCGGCCAGCGCCAGCGCCACCCAGGCTGCGCCGGGCGCGACCGCGGCCAGGCGCGCTGGCTCCGGGCCGGTGGCCAGCGGCAGGAGGGTGGCGACCCCGGCGTAGAAGGCCAGCGAGACCATCGGGCCGCCGCCGCGGCCCCAGGCCAGGGCCGCCTCGCGCGAGAGCAGGGCCATGGCGCGGCTCACGATGCGGCCCCCTCGGTCTCAAGTCCGATCTCGACGGCTAGCGCGGGGATCGGCAGCGGGTCGTGCACGGCCGCCACGATCAGGCCGCCGCCGGCCAGGTGTTCGCCCATCAGCTCGCCGAAGCGGGCGCGCCAGTCGGCGTCGAGCGGGCTCAAGGGCTCGTCGAGCAGCCAGAGCGCGCGCGGCGCGGCCAGCAGCCGGGCCAGCGACAGCCGCCGGCGCTGGCCGGCCGACAGCCGCCGCACCTCCAGGTCCAGCAGCCGGGTCAGCTCCAGCCGGGCGGCCGCCTCGCGGGCGGCCGATTCGCCGGCCCCGTTCCAGCGCGCCCAGAAGGCAAGCTCCTCCCAGGCCGTGCGGGCCGGCTTCTGGCCGTCCTGGTGGCCGGCCAGATGGACGTGCTCGGCGCGGGCGTCGACGGGGTCCAGCGTCCCGAACCGGATGGTCCCGGCCTCCAGCGGCGTGAGCCCGGCGATGGCCCGCAGCAGACTGGTCTTGCCGGCGCCGTTGCGACCGATCAGCGCCGCCGCCCGCCCGGCCGGCAATTCGAAGCCCAGCCCCGAAAACAAAAGCCTTCCGCCGCGTTGAAGCGCCAGATTCTCGATCACCAGCGCCTCGATCACGCCGCGTCTCCTTGCGGGTGATTCTCAGGTAGCGATGAAATACCCCTGCCTGCATGGACGGTTAGGAAATCAGGGTCTATGACGCGCCCGGCCGTCGCCACCTTGGGGGGCGTACGCGGCGCTGGGGCGAACGCTGTGTGTCCGCCCCGAAAAGCGCGCGATCCCCGAAGTGGTCCAAGAGCGGCCGAGAACAGAGGAAGGATCCCTGATATGGCGTCTAACGACAGCCTGAAGACCCGCCGCGAACTGGTCGTCGGCGACAAGACCTACGTCTACTACAGCCTTCGCGCCGCAGAGGAAGCCGGTCTTTCGAACGTGGCCCGCCTGCCCGTCTCGATGAAGGTGCTGCTCGAGAACCTGCTGCGCAACGAAGACGGCACGACCGTCGGCGCCGACGACCTGAAGGCGCTGGCCGCCTGGATCGACAACAAGGGCTCGGTCGAGCACGAAATCAGCTTCCGCCCGGCCCGCGTGCTGATGCAGGACTTCACCGGCGTTCCGGCCGTGGTCGACCTGGCCGCCATGCGCGACGCCATGACCAGCCTCGGCGCCGACCCGGAAAAGATCAACCCGCTGAACCCCGTCGACCTGGTCATCGACCACTCGGTGATGGTCGACTACTTCGGCACCGCCAAGGCCTTCGGCGAGAACGTCGAGCGTGAATACGAGCGCAACATCGAGCGCTACCGCTTCCTGCGCTGGGGCTCCTCGGCCTTCAACAACTTCCGCGTCGTGCCGCCCGGCACCGGCATCTGCCACCAGGTGAACCTGGAGTACCTGGCCCAGACCGTGTGGCTGAACGACGAGGACGGCGCCTCGGTCGCCTATCCGGACACCGTGGTCGGCACCGACTCGCACACCACCATGATCAACGGCCTGGCCGTTCTGGGCTGGGGCGTCGGCGGCATCGAGGCCGAGGCGGCCATGCTGGGCCAGCCGATCCCGATGCTGATCCCGGAAGTCATCGGCTTCAAGCTGACCGGCACGCTGCCGGACGGCGCGACCGCCACCGACCTGGTGCTGACCGTCACCCAGATGCTCCGCAAGAAGGGCGTGGTCGGCAAGTTCGTCGAGTTCTTCGGCCCGGGCCTCGCCGGCCTGACCCTGGAAGACCAGGCGACCATCGCCAACATGGCCCCGGAATACGGCGCCACCTGCGGCTTCTTCCCGGTCACCAAGGCGACCATCGACTACCTGCGCGCCACCGGCCGTGACGCCGCCCGCGCCGATCTGGTCGAGGCCTACGCCAAGGAACAGGGCATGTGGGTCGAGGCCGGCGATCCGGACCCGGTCTTCACCGACACCCTCGAGCTGGACCTCGGCGCGGTGCTGCCGTCGCTGGCCGGCCCGAAGCGCCCGCAGGACCGCGTGCTGCTCTCGGACGCCGCCGCTGAGTTCAAGGCCGCCCTGGCCAAGGACTTCGGCAAGACCGGCGAAGAGCCCCGCGTGCCGGTGGCCGGCGAGAAGTTCGACGTCGGCAACGGCGACGTCGTGATCGCCGCCATCACCTCCTGCACCAACACCTCGAACCCCTCGGTGCTGATCGCCGCCGGCCTGGTCGCCAAGAAGGCGGTCGAAAAGGGCCTGAAGGTGAAGCCGTGGGTGAAGACCTCGCTGGCCCCCGGGTCGCAGGTCGTGACCGACTACCTGAAGGCCGCCGGCCTGACCAAGTCGCTCGACGCGCTGGGCTTCAACCTGGTCGGCTACGGCTGCACCACCTGCATCGGCAACTCCGGCCCGCTGCCGGAAGCGATCTCGGAAGCGGTCAACGCCGCCGACCTGGTCGCCTGCTCGGTGCTCTCGGGCAACCGTAACTTCGAAGGCCGCGTGAACCAGGACGTCCGCGCCAACTACCTGGCCTCGCCGCCGCTGGTGGTGGCCTACGCCCTGGCCGGCAACATGAACATCGACCTGGCCACCGAGTCGCTCGGCGAAGGCAAGGACGGCAATCCGGTGTTCCTGAAGGACATCTGGCCGACCTCGGAAGAGATCGCCACCCTGCAGCGCAAGCACGTCACCCAGAAGATGTTCGCGACCCGCTACGCCGACGTCTTCAAGGGCGACAAGAACTGGCAGGGCATCAAGGTGTCCGGCGGCCAGACCTACGCCTGGGACATGGGTTCGACCTACGTGCAGAACCCGCCGTACTTCCAGGACATGAAGATGGAGCCGGAGCCGGTCAACGACATCGTCGAGGCCCGCATCCTCGGCGTGTTCGGCGACTCGATCACCACCGACCACATCAGCCCGGCCGGCTCGATCAAGGCGACCTCGCCGGCCGGCGTCTATCTGCGTGAGCGCCAAGTGCCCGCCACGGAGTTCAACTCCTACGGCGCGCGCCGCGGCAACCACGAGATCATGATGCGCGGCACCTTCGCCAACATCCGGATCCGCAACAAGATCACCCCGGACATCGAAGGCGGCGTGACCAAGCACTTCCCGTCGGGCGACGTCATGTCGATCTATGACGCGGCCATGCGCTACCAGGCCGAAGGCCGTCCGGCGGTCGTCTTCGCCGGCAAGGAATACGGCACCGGCTCGTCGCGCGACTGGGCGGCCAAGGGCACCAAGCTGCTGGGCGTCCGCGCGGTCATCGCCGAGAGCTTCGAGCGGATCCACCGCTCGAACCTGGTCGGCATGGGCGTGCTGCCGCTGCAGTTCACCCAGGACGGCTGGCAGAAGCTGGGCCTGACCGGCGAGGAGATCGTGACCATCCGCGGCCTCACCGAGCTGGCCCCGCGCAAGCAGCTGACCGTCGAGATGTACCGTCCGTCGGACGGCCGCATCGCCCGCTTCCCGGTCCGTTGCCGCATCGATACCCCGACCGAGCTTGAGTACTTCAAGAACGGCGGCGTGCTAAACTACGTGCTGCGCAACCTGGCCGGCGGTTCGGCGGCCTAAAGTCTTGGTTTGCCTCTCTCACGCAGAGGGGTAGATCATCGCGTTCGAGGGGGTCTGCCGCCCGTGCAGGCCCCCTCTTTCGTTTCCGCGATTCTGCAAGCTGGTCACGCCTTGTTGAAATCCAAAGCTCAGGGAAGTCCGCTTAATTGCGCCACGATGCGTAAGGCCGCGCTTTTCAGCCTCTTGCTCTGCGCCACCCCGCTCGCCGCGGCCGCCAAGCCGCCGGTGGTCGTCGAGCTGTTCACCGCCCAGGGCTGCGCGTCCTGCGGCGAGGCGAACGCCAACCTCGCCAAGATGGCCCAGCGCGAGGGCGTGCTCGCCCTGACCTTCCCGGTCGACTACTGGGACTATCTCGGCTGGCCCGACACCTTCGCCAGGCCTGAGTTCACCGCCCGCCAGAAAGCCTATGTGACGCGGCTGGAGCTGCGCGAGCCCTATACCCCGCAGGTGGTGGTCGACGGCCGCACCCAGGCCGGCGGCCTGCAGACCGAGAAGGTCGAGCGCCTGGTCGCCCAGGCCGCCAAGGGGCCGCACGATCCGCCGGACATGGCCTTCATCGGCGCGCGCCGCGTCGACGTCGGCGCGGGCAAGGCGCCGCGCGGCGGGGCCGATGTCTGGCTGGTGCGCTACGACCCGCGCGAACAGGACGTGATGGTCAAGAAGGGCGACAACCGCGGCCAGACCGTCGTGCATCGCAACGTGGTGCGCGAGATCAAGCGCCTGGGCGCCTGGCGCGGCCGCCCGACCGCCTATCGCCTGCCGGCGGCCGAGGACGGCCTGGCCAGCGCCGTGCTGGTCCAGGGCGTCGACGGCGGCCGCATTCTGGCCGTCGCCGTCCGGGACTGACCCGCGACTGAGTTTTCAGGGATCCAGACGCCAACAAGCCCGCGCGGGAGGGGGGGGAGGATCCGCGCGGGCTCGCATGGGGTGGTGCTCAATGAAGTAGCGTCGGCTGACCGAAGCCCGCGATCCAGGGGGGCTGGGGGGGCTGTTCAGGATCCGGGACCAGCAGGTCTCCGATCAACCGACGATGTCACTATCGAAGGCGGATCAGGCGCGCGAACGACCGAAATAAGGTCTTTCCGTGGCGCAAGATTACGGTTGTTTTAGATAGGCGGCAGGCGTGTCAGCGACGCAACGGATCGCCGCGCACTGAGCATTTGTCGGCGGCCGGAAATTAAGGCACGCTCGACGGCGATGGCGCTTGATCCGCAACAGCAGCCTCGGACCGTGCAGGTCTTTTTCGAGCGACGCGAGCTCGACCGCCTTCTCGCCCTTTATGGACGCATGGTCGCCGCCGGCGAATGGCGCGACTACGGCATCGGCGCGCTGGCCGACGCCTGCGTGTTCTCGGTGTTCCGCCGCGCCTCCGAGGCGCCGCTCTACCGCATCGAAAAGCGGCCGGCCCTGGCCCGCCGCCAGGGCGCCTGGGCGGTGATCGGCCAGGGCGGCATGATCCTGCGCCGCGGCCACGAGCTGGAGCAGGTGCTGCGCTTCTTCGACAAGGGCCGCTTCAAGGTGGTCGACTAGCCAAACAAAAACCCCGGCGGTTTCCCGCCGGGGCTCGAAGGCTGTCGTTCCAGGTCAGCGCTTAGCGGCGGTCGCCGAAGATGCTGAGCAGGAATTGGAACAGGTTGATGAAGTTCAGGTACAGGCTGAGCGCGCCGTAGTTGGTGGCCACGGCCTGGGCCGTGTGGTCGCCGCCCATCTCGTAGTAACTCATCTTCAGGCGCTGGGTGTCGTAGGCGATCAGGCCCGCGAAGATCAGCACGCCGGCGATGCTGATGATGAAGCCCATCATGCTGCTGGCCAGGAAGATGTTGACGATGCTCGCGACCACCAGGCCGATCAGGCCGATGATCAGGAAGCTGCCGAAACCGGTCAGGTCCTTCTTCGTCGTGTACCCGAACAGCGACAGGCCGCCGAAGGCCGCCGCGGTGATCAGGAACGTCGAGAAGATCGAGGCGCCCGTGTAGACGAAGGTCAGCACGCCCAGACCCGCGCCGATCAGGCTGACGATGGTCCAGTAATAGATGCCCGACGAGCGCGGCGTGACGTTCTTCATGGCGAAGGCGCCGAAGAGGATCACGGCCAGCGGCGCGAAGGCCACGATCATGCCGAGCAGGGTGTAGCCGACCTTGCCCGACGGCGAGACGCTGAACATCAGGTCGCGAACCGGCGGGAACGATCCGGTCACGTACGCCAGAGCGGCGGAGAGCAGGAGACCCAGCGCTACCTTGTTGTAGACGCCGAGCATGAAGCTGCGCAGACCCGCGTCCACCGACATGTCGGCGCGATCTGCGGGGATCGAGCGCGCGTAGCCGCGGTTGAAGTCGCTCATAGGGAAGTTGGCCCTTCTAGACGCGCCCCGAGCGGGCGCATCGTCAAATATCGTGTCGGCGTGGCCCGCATGCAAGGCTGGGTCGATTACGATTGCGTCAGAACCTCAGCACCTTAGGTAGGTGTCCATGATCCGCCTGTTCGCCGCGCTCGCCATTCCCGAGGACATCGCGCAGGACCTCGTCGCCCGCCAGGACCGCTTGCCCGGGGCCCGCTGGCGTCCGCCCGAAGCGTTCCACATCACCTTGCGCTTCGTCGGCGACGTGGCCGAGAACGTCGCCGCCGACCTGGATGCCGAGCTCACCACCGTGGGTGGCGGGCCGCTCGAATTGTCCCTCCAGGGCGTGGGGGCGTTCGGCGAAGGGGCCGACATCCATGCGGTCTGGGCCGGGGTCGAGGAAAGCGAGGCCCTGCGCCACCTGGCGCGGTCCTGCGAGGTCGCGGCCCGGCGCGCGGGTCTCAAGCCCGACACCCGGGCCTACAAGCCGCACGTCACCCTGGCCTATCTGCGCCGGCCCAATCCGGGCGACGTCGCCAAGTGGATCCAGGAAAACAACCTGCTGCGCACCGAGCCGTTCCGGGTCACCAGCTTCGGCCTCTATTCCAGCTGGCAGTCGGACCAGGGCTCCTGGTACCGGGCCGAGCGCGAGTATCCGCTGTACTGAGGCTATCCCGAGCTGTCGCGAGGCCCTCGCCTCATCCCGCCGACTTGGCGCGAATGGATTCCGGTCTTGCTGCGCAAACCGGGATGACACGGGTGGGAGCCTAGGCCTCGACCGCGTGGTCCTTGAGGACGCCGAGCGTGACGATCGCCAGGGTCTCCTCGTGGGTGGCCTCCAGCACCACCTGCGGCGCGGCGCCGGCGTCCAGCGCCTCTTTCCAGCGCGGCGCGCACAGGCACCAGCGGTCGCCCGGCTTGAGGCCGGCGAACCCGTACTCCGGCATCGGCGTCGACAGGTCGTTGCCGACCATCTTCGAATAGGCCAGGAACTCGGCGGTCATCACCGCGCAGACCGTGTGCAGGCCCAGGTCGTGGGGTCCGGTCTCGCAGCAGCCGTTGCGGAAGAATCCGGTCACGGGATCGAGCGAGCAGGCGAGCAGCTCGCCCCCCAACACGTTTCTGGCGCCGGCGTCGTAGCGGGTGGTCATGGCGCCATCCTAACCCTTATGAGTGGGGCTTCGCCATCCTGCCTGGAGCCTGCCGACCTTGACCGTCGCCCGCCCGCGCCGCAGCGCCCTCTACATGCCCGCCGCCAACGCCCGGGCGATCGAAAAGGCCCGCGAGTTGCCCTGCGACGTGGTGATCCTCGACCTGGAGGACGCGGTCGCGCCCGAGGCCAAGGGGCTCGCCCGCGAGCAGGCGGCGGCGGCGGTCCGCGCCGGCGGCTTCGGTCGTCGGGAGGTGGTGATCCGGATCAACGGCCTCGACACCCCCTGGGGGCTGGAGGACCTGGCCGCCGCCATCGACGCGCGGCCCGACGCGATCCTGGTCCCCAAGGTGTCGAGCGCCCACGACGTGCGGGCCTATGGCGCGGCCGAGGCCGGCGGGGTGCCGCTGTGGGCGATGGTCGAGACCTGCGCCTCGCTGTTCGCGCTGGCCGAGATCGCCGGGGCCGAGGGGCTCGCGGCGCTGGTGGTCGGGACCAACGACCTGGCCAAGGAGATGCGCTGTCGCCTCACCGTCGGGCGCGCGGCCCTGGCCGGGCCGCTGTCGCTGATCGTCGCCGCCGGCCGCGCCCACGGCCTGGCGGTGCTGGACGGCGTGTTCAACGAGATCGAGGACGACGCCGGCCTGGCGGCGCAGTGCGCCCAGGGGCTGGAGTTCGGCTTCGACGGCAAGACCTTGATCCACCCGCGCCAGGTCGAGGCGGCCAACGCCGCCTTCAGTCCGTCGGCGG
Organism: Phenylobacterium sp. NIBR 498073; assembly: GCF_027286305.1. Lineage (NCBI taxonomy): Bacteria > Pseudomonadati > Pseudomonadota > Alphaproteobacteria > Caulobacterales > Caulobacteraceae > Phenylobacterium > Phenylobacterium sp. NIBR 498073. Next base: position 4,233,168 of record NZ_CP114599.1, on the reverse strand, counting down.
AGGAGGTCGCATGGTCGCGGGTGGTCGTCGCGGCCTTCGATTCGCCGGAAAACGCCGCTAAGGGTGTTCTTAAAGTCGAGGGGCGCATGGTTGAGCGGTTGCACTTGGCCCAGGCGCGGCGGGTGATCGCCGTGGCCGAAGCCATCGCCGCGGCGTGAGGCGTGTTTTGAACCAATTCCTGAGGTCTGCGATCGGGCTCCTGGCCCTGGCCGCCGCATCGGCGGCCCAGGCGCAGGACGTCGTCGATCCGATCGGCTCCATTCTCGACCAGGTCGACGAGGAGACCGCCGAGACGCTCGGCGCGCCGCCGCCCGCCGCGCCTGCGCCCGAGCCGGCGCCGGCCGCCGCGCCGGCCTTTCCCTATAGCCCGGCTCCTGCGCCGCCCCCGGCCGAACGGCTGGCGGTGGTCAGCCTGCCGCCGGCCTACGCGCCGCCTCCGCCGCCGGTTTCGCGTCGGCCGCGGCTGACCGCGCCGGTCACGGTCGACGAGTACGACAAGACCCCCGAGGCGCCGCTCAACGCCGTCGAGCTCGGCTATGAGAGCCGCCTGCGCTCGTCCTTCGCCTCGGCTCAAGGGATGCAGGGGCCGATGGACGGCGCCTGGGTGCTGCGCACGCGTTCGGGCGAGACGCTCTATTCGTTCCTGCTGGTCGACAAGGGCGGCGGAACGCTCGAGGGCGCCTGGCGCGACCCACGGCGGCGCGGATCCCCGGACGCCTCAGGCTTCCTGGTCGACATCCAGCGGGTCGGTTCGCAGGTGACCGCCAGCTTCTATCCGCGGCCGGGCGCCGGGGTCGCGACCCTGATGCTCAATCCGGTCTCGGGGGGCGAATGGTCGGGCGACCTGTTGGAAGGCCGCGACCGCACCGCCGTCACCCTGCGCCGGAACTAGGCGAGGCCCAGCGCCGCCTTCGCCGCCGCCGCCGCCCGCGCCAGCTCGCCCGGGCCGTAGGGCTCGGCGGCGCTGTGGCCCCAGACCGGGCCGGGCCAGGCGCTGTCGCCGACCCGCCGGCCGATCACGTGGACGTGCAGCTGCGGGGTGACGTTGCCCAGCGCCCCGACGTTCAGCTTGTCGACGGCCATCCCCAACGCCCGCACCGCGCGGCCGGCGGCGAGGATTTCGTCGGTCAGGATCGCGAGATCCCCGCGCTCCAGGTCTTCCAGTTCGCGCATGGCCTCGCGGCGCGGGATCAGCACGATCCAGGGATAGCGCGCGTCGTCCTGCAGCCGCGCGTGGCTGAGGGCGAGGTCGCCGAGGGCGTGGGAGGTGGCGACGAAGGCCGGATCGATCTCGAACATGACCCCAGCTAGGTAGCCCCGCAGCCGCACCGAGTCACTTGCGCTTGCCGCAAAGCCCTTGCGGGTCTAGAGCCCGTGCGGATTTCGCACTGCAAACACGGGACAGTTCCATGACCACGAAGAAGCCGATCCGCGTCGCTGTCACCGGCGCCGCCGGCAATATCGGTTACGCCCTTCTTTTCCGCATCGCCTCGGGCGAGATGCTGGGCAAGGACCAGCCGGTCATCCTGCAACTGCTCGAAATCCCGACCGAGGGCGCGCAGAAGGCCCTGAAGGGCGTGGCCATGGAGCTGGAAGACTGCGCCTTCCCGCTGCTGGCCGACATGGTGCTGACCGACGACGCCAACGTCGCCTTCAAGGACGCCAACTGGAACCTGCTGGTCGGCTCCAAGCCGCGCGGTCCGGGCATGGAGCGCGCCGACCTCCTGAAGGACAACGGCAAGATCTTCATCGCCCAGGGAAAGGCCATCGACGCCGTCGCCGCTGACGACGCCCGCGTCGCCGTGGTCGGCAACCCCTGCAACACCAACGTGATGATCGCCGCGGCCCAGGCCAAGCGCCTGACCGCCGACCGCTTCACCGCCATGGTGCGCCTGGACGAAAACCGCGGCCGCGCCCAGCTGGCCAAGAAGGCCGGCGTCTCGATCAACGAGGTCAGCGACCTGTTCATCTACGGCAACCACTCGCCGACCATGTTCGCCGACTTCACCCACGCCAAGATCGGCGGCAAGCCGGCCGCTGACGTCATCGGCGACGAAGCCTGGCTGAAGAACGACTACCTCCCCGCGGTCGGCAAGCGCGGCGCGGCGATCATCGAGGCCCGCGGCCTGTCGTCGGCCGCCTCGGCCGCCAACGCCCTGATCGACCACGTCCGCGACCTGACCACGGTCGGCGCGATCCACTCGGTCGCCGTCAACAGCGAAGGCCGCTACGGCTTCGCCGAAGGCGTCTGGGCCGGCATGCCGGTGAAGACCACCGCCACCGGCTACGAAGTGATCACCTCCTACGAGATGGACGACTTCGCCAAGTCGAAGATCGCCCTGACCAACGACGAGCTGGTCGGCGAGCGCGACACCGTGAAGGACCTGCTGGCCTAAGCCAGACGTCTCGAACGATCGAAGGGCCGGCCCGCATCGCGGCGCCGGCCTTTTTCGTGCGCGCTAGCGGCCGCCGCGCCGGGCGCGGCCGGCGGCGATGGCCTCCAGCTCGCCGATGCGGCGGTCATAGGCCGCGGCGACGGCGCGGGGCGAGCGCAGCGCCGCCTCCTCGCGATAGGCCAGCCATTGGTCCTGGTCCTCGCGCAGGGCCTCGATCGGCGCGCCGGAGCGCTCGGCCCGGCGATAGGCGCGGGCCATGTGCCGGTCGGCGGCGGCCAGCACCGCGTCGGTGCAGACCATCTCCTCGGCCAGCGAGCCGGCGTCGCGACAGTCGAAGCTCGGCCGCTCGACGCCCCACACCGGATCGGCGGCGACCGGCGGCTGCGGCGCCCAGGGGGCCTGCGGGGCGCGCGGCGGCGCGGGGGCAGGCCGCGGGATTGGAGCGAGGGGCGGCTCGGGCGGCGGTGGCGGGAGGCCGGGCGGCGGCTCGCCCATGTCCGGCGGCAGGGTCTCCAGCGGCGGCCCGGGCGGCGGCGGGGGCGCCGGGGGCGGCTCTGCCATGACGACGTCTAGCTGGCGCTCCGGCGAGCCCGCCGCCGCCGGCTGCATCGGCGGGCGGGCCTGGTCGGTGATCAGCTGCGGGCGCGCCGCCAGCCCCAGGCCGACGCCCAGCACGCAGGCGATCGCCACCCCGCCCAGCAGCGCCTTTCGCCCGACGTGCTGGCGGGGCGGCCGCGGGTCGCGCGGCTCCAGGGTCAGGGGCGGTTCGCCATCCAGGCTCATGCGGCGATCCTAGGCGCACGTGCTGAACGCGGGCTGAACCGCTGGCGCGGGGCGTCGAACCGGTGAATGGTCGCGGGCATGAGCCTTGGACCCACCCTCGAAACCGCCCGCCTGATCCTGCGCCCGACCTCGGGGGAGGACTTCGAGCCGTGGGCCGCCTTTTCCGCCGACGAGGAGGCCTCGCGGTTCCTCGGCGGGCCGCAGCCGCGGGAAACCGCCTGGCGCATGATGTGCACCATGGCCGGTTCCTGGGTGGTGCGCGGCTTCGGAATGTTCTCGGTGATCGACAAGGAGAGCGGCCGCTGGGCCGGGCGGCTCGGCCCCTGGCAGCCCGAGGGCTGGCCGGGCACCGAGGTCGGCTGGGGCATAGCCCGCGAGTTCTGGGGCAAGGGCTATGCGCCCGAGGGCGCGACCGCCGCTATCGACTGGGCGTTCGAGCATCTCGGCTGGACCGAGGTCATCCACTGCATCGACCCGGGCAACACCAATTCGCAGGGCGTGGCGCGCAAGCTCGGCTCCTCGATCCTGCGCCACGCGCTGCTGCCGCCGCCGATCAGCGAGAGCGTCGATGTGTGGGGTCAGACCCGGGAACAGTGGCGCGCCCGCCGCGCCTAGTCCCTTGGTTCAGTCATCCATGCCCTAAGGTTATGGGTCAGATCCAGCCGCGCTCGCGCAGCAGCCTGGCGTAGGTGCGGCTGACCGGGACCTCGGAGCCGTCCTTCAGCGTCAGGGTCGCCCGACCGTCGCCGCGGCGGGCCTCAGCGATGGCCTCGCGCGCCACCCACCATGAGCGGTGCACCTGCGCGCCCTCGATTCCCTCCAGTTCCGCCACCGCGTCGGCCAGGCGCATCAGGATCAGGTCCTGGCCCCGGGAGGTATGCAGCCGCAGATAATGGTCTTCGGATTCCACCGCCCAGATCTCCGCGCCGCGCAGCTTAGGCGGCAGCCGCTCCAGGAACCGGGGCGGGGCCGGGGCTTGCGGATCCTGCGCGGGCGCACGCCCGCGGGCGGCCAGGACGTTGACCGCGGTCATCATCAGCGTGACCAGGGCGACGCTGACGAACAGCGAGATCAGCGCCCGGAGCGGCGTGGGCGCGTGCAGCAGGTGACGGTTCACCACGAACACCAGCAGCGTGATCGGCCCGGCGATCACCAGGGCGTAGAGCAGGGTGCGCAGCCAGACGCCGCCGGCCGCGTCGGAGCGCGGAAATACGAACCGCGACGCCAGTCCGCCCCAGACGGTGCCGGCGGCCAGCGTTCCGCCCCAGTAGGCCAGGCGCTCGAGCAGCGAGAGCTGGCCCATTCCGAACGCGCCCGAGACGGCCAGGAACACGGCCGCGACGGCCGCGATCGCGAAGCCGCGCCGCCATCCGGCGAGCCCGCCCGTGGGGCCGTACTCCAACCATTTCGCCATCGCCGAGCGCATGCGCAGGAGAAAACACGATTGCGCCGCATGAGGAAGCGCAGCGCTCGCGCGTCCTACTGGTCGAGCGATTGTTGTGATTGGTCTTTCTTCGATGACGCTGGCGTCAAGATTGTATACAGTAGGCGAAAATACGCGGTTTTGTTGGGGGCTCGCGGTTGCCACATTGAGCGCCGGCGCCTATAACCCCGGCCGTCCGTCGAACCCGGCGGGTTTCCCGATCACGCGTTACGCGGCCTCATGAACATCCACGAGCATCAAGCCAAGTCCGTCCTCTCCGAGTTCGGCGTGGCGGTCCCGCGCGGCTATGCCGCCTTCTCTCCCGACGAAGCGGTCAAGGCCGCCAAGAACCTCGGTGGTTCGGTGTTCGTCGTGAAGTCCCAGATTCACGCCGGCGGCCGCGGCAAGGGCCGCTTCGAAGGCCTCGGTCCCGACTCCAAGGGCGGCGTCCGCGTCGTCAAGTCGGTCGACGAGGTCAAGGCCAACGCCGAGGAGATGCTCGGCCGCGTGCTGGTGACCCACCAGACCGGGCCCAAGGGCAAGCAGGTGAACCGCCTCTACATCGAGGAAGGCGCCGACATCGCCAAGGAATTCTACCTGTCGCTGCTGGTTGACCGCGAAACGAGCTGCGTCTCGGTCGTGGCCTCCACCGAGGGCGGCATGGACATCGAGGAGGTCGCTCACTCGACCCCCGAGAAGATCGTCACCTTCTCCATCGACCCGGCCAGCGGCGTGTTCCCGCACCATGGCCGCCGCCTCGCCAAGGCTCTCGGCCTGACCGGCGGCCTGGCCAAGGAAGCCGCGACCCTGCTCGGGCAGCTCTACACGGCGTTCCTCGCCAAGGACATGAGCATGCTGGAGATCAACCCGCTGATCGTCACCGGCGACGATCACCTGCGGGTGCTGGACGCCAAGGTCAGCTTCGACAGCAACGCCCTGTTCCGTCACCCGGACATCGTCGCCCTGCGCGACGAGAGCGAAGAAGACCCGAAGGAAATCGAGGCCTCGAAGTTCGACCTCAGCTACATCGCCCTCGACGGCGAGATCGGCTGCATGGTCAACGGCGCCGGCCTGGCCATGGCCACCATGGACATCATCAAGCTGTACGGCGCCGAGCCGGCCAACTTCCTGGACGTCGGCGGCGGCGCCGATGAGCCGAAGGTCACCGCGGCCTTCAAGATCATCATGGCCGACCCGAACGTGAAGGGCATCCTGGTCAACATCTTCGGCGGCATCGCCCGCTGCGACATCCTTGCCAACGGCGTGGTCAACGCGGTGAAGCAGGTCGGCCTGAACGTGCCGCTCGTGGTTCGCCTCGAAGGCACCAACGCCGAGCTCGGCAAGAAGATCATCAACGAGAGCGGCCTGAACGTCATCGCCGCCAACGACCTCTCGGACGGCGCCGAGAAGATTGTCAAAGCCGTGCGGGAGGCCAACTGATGTCGATCCTCATCGGTAAAGACACCCGCGTCATCTGCCAGGGCATCACCGGCGCCCAGGGCACCTTCCACACCGAACAGGCCATCGCCTACGGCACCAAGATGGTCGGGGGCGTGACCCCCGGCAAAGGCGGCCAGACCCACGTCGGCCTGCCGGTGTTCGACACCGTCCAGGAAGCGGTCGTCCAGACCGGCGCCGACGCCAGCGTCATCTATGTTCCGCCGCCCTTCGCGGCCGACTCGATCCTGGAAGCCATCGACGCCCAGATCCCGCTGATCATCTGCATCACCGAGGGCATCCCGGTGACCGACATGATCAAGGTCAAGAAGGCCCTGGCCGGCTCGAAGTCGCGCCTGATCGGCCCGAACTGCCCCGGCGTCCTGACGCCCGGCGAGTGCAAGATCGGCATCATGCCGGGCAATATCTTCAAGAAGGGCTCGGTCGGCGTGGTCTCGCGCTCCGGCACCCTGACCTATGAAGCGGTGTTCCAGACCTCGCAGGTCGGCCTCGGCCAGACCACCGCGGTCGGCATCGGCGGCGACCCGGTCAAGGGCACCGAGTTCATCGACGTGCTCGACATGTTCCTCAAGGACCCGGAAACCGAGTCGATCATCATGATCGGCGAAATCGGCGGCTCGGCGGAAGAAGACGCGGCCGAGTTCATCAAGAATTCAGCCATCAAGAAGCCTATGGTCGGCTTCATCGCGGGCCGTACGGCGCCTCCGGGCCGCCGCATGGGCCACGCCGGCGCCATCATCTCCGGCGGCAAGGGCGGTGCGGAAGACAAGATCGCTGCGATGGAGGCCGCGGGCATCCGCGTCTCGCCGTCGCCGGCGAAGCTGGGCGAGACTCTCCTCGAGGTGCTGAAAGGCGCCTGACGGCATGCCGGGCGCCTGGAAGGCGCCCGGCGACAACCTAAGTAGTATGGGCGGTCCGCGCTCGGCTCCTTCTTCCTGAAGTCCGCGCGACGGGCCCCAGGAAAACGGACGAAATGGCGGACGACGGCAGTCTGATCAACGAGGTGCTCGCGGAGACCTCTTTCCTCTATGGCGGCAATGCCGCGTTCGTGGAGGACCTCTACGCGAAATGGGCGGCGAACCCCGCCTCGGTCGACGCCTCCTGGCAGGCCTTCTTCGGATCGCTGAACGATCGCGCCGAAGAGGTGAAGGCCGCCGCGGGCAAGCGCTCGTGGACGAAGCCGGGCGCCCCGGCCGCCCGTCCCGACTGGCTCTCGGCCATCGACGGCCTCTGGCCGGCGGTCGAGGCCAAGGTCGGCGCCAAGGTCGCCGAACGCGCCGCGCCGAGCGCCTCGCCTGAATCGGTCCGCGCCGCGACCCTCGATTCCCTCCGCGCGATCATGATGATCCGCGCCTACCGGATGCGCGGCCACCTGCGCGCCAACCTCGACCCGCTGGGCATCACGGTGCCGGACGGCGACGCCTCCGAGCTCGATCCGGCCACCTACGGCTTCACCGAGGCCGACTTCGACCGTCCGATCTTCCTCGACTACGTGCTGGGCCTGGAGACGGGCAGCGTCCGCGAGATCCTGGCGATCCTCAAGCGCACCTACTGCGGCGACATCGGCGTGCAGTACATGCACATCTCCGATCCGGCCCAGAAGGCCTGGCTGCAGGAGCGCATCGAGGGCCGCGACAAGGAGATCCACTTCACCAAGGAAGGCAAGGTCGCCATCCTCAAGAAGCTGATCGAGGCCGAGGGCTTCGAGCGCTTCCTGCACAAGCGTTATCCCGGCACCAAGCGCTTCGGCCTGGACGGCGGCGAAGCCATGGTCCCGGCCTTGGAGCAGATCATCAAGCGCGGCGGCGCGCTCGGGGTCCGCGACATCGTGCTCGGCATGCCGCACCGCGGCCGCCTGAACGTGCTGGCCGCCGTCATGGCCAAGCCGTATCACGTCATTTTCCACGAGTTCCAGGGCGGCTCGTCGGTGCCCTCGGACATCGAGGGCTCGGGCGACGTGAAGTACCACATGGGCGCCTCGTCGGACCGCGCGTTCGACGGCAACAACGTCCACCTGTCGCTGACCGCCAACCCCTCGCACCTGGAGATCGTCAACCCGGTCGTGCTGGGCAAGGCGCGCGCCAAGCAGGCCTTCACCCTGCGCGATGCGCCGGACTCCGGCCGCGGCCACGTGCTGCCGCTGCTGCTGCACGGCGACGCGGCCTTCGCCGGCCAGGGCGTGGTCGCCGAGTGCTTCGCGATCTCGGGCACCAAGGGCTACCGCACCGGCGGGACCATCCACTTCATCGTCAACAACCAGATCGGGTTTACGACGGCGCCGCAGTACAGCCGCTCCTCGCCCTATCCGTCGGACGTGGCGCTGATGGTCGAGGCGCCGATTTTCCACGTGAACGGCGACGACCCCGAAGCCGTGACCTTCGTGGCCAAGGTGGCCACCGAGTTCCGCCAGCAGTTCGGCAAGGACGTCGTCATCGACATGTTCTGCTACCGGCGGTTCGGTCACAACGAGGGTGACGACCCGACGATGACCTCGCCCTTGATGTACGCCAAGATCAAGGACCACCCGCCGACCCGCGAGCTCTACGCCCGCAAGCTGATCGCCGAGGGCGTGGCCACCGAGGCTGAGGTCGCCGGCTGGGTCGCCGAGTTCGAGGACTTCCTCGACAAGGAGTTCGAGGCCGGCAAGACCTACAAGCCCAACAAGGCCGACTGGCTGGACGGCAAGTGGGCGGGCCTGGCCCTGCCCGAGGGCGACGATCGCCGCGGCGACACCAGCGTGCCGATGGCCAAGCTGGTCGACCTCGGCCAGAAGATCACCGCCATCCCCGAGCGCCTGGACGTCCACAAGACCGTCCGCCGCGCCGTCGAGAACCGCCGCGGCGCGATCGAGGCCGGCGAAGGGCTCGACTGGGCGACCGCCGAGCACCTGGCCTTCGCCAGCCTGCTCGACGAGGGCTTCCCGGTTCGCCTGGCCGGCCAGGACAGCGCCCGCGGCACCTTCGTGCAGCGCCACACGGACCTGATCGATCAGACGACCGAGGAGCACTACACCCCGCTCTCGCACCTGCGTCCGGGCCAGGCCCACTTCGAGGTCATCGACTCGGCGCTGTCGGAAGAGGCGGTGCTGGGCTTCGAGTACGGCTTCTCGCTGGCCGACCCCAAGACCCTGACCCTGTGGGAAGCCCAGTTCGGCGACTTCGCCAACGGCGCCCAGGTGGTCATCGACCAGTTCATCTCGTCGGGCGAACGCAAGTGGCTGCGGATGAGCGGCCTGGTCATGCTGCTGCCGCACGGCTACGAGGGCCAGGGCCCCGAGCACTCCTCGGCCCGCCTGGAGCGCTACCTCCAGCTCTGCGCCGAAGACAACATGCAGGTGGTCAACTGCTCGACCCCGGCCAACTACTTCCACGTCCTGCGCCGCCAGCAGCGCCGCGAATTCCGCAAGCCGCTGATCGTGATGACGCCGAAGTCGCTGCTGCGCCACAAGAAGGCCACCTCGACCATGGCCGACCTGGCCGAGGGCTCGTCCTTCCACCGGGTGCTGAACGACGACGCCGAGCGCGGCGTCAACACCACGGTCAAGCTGGTCGAACCGGAGAAGATCCGCCGCGTCGTGCTGTGCTCGGGCAAGGTCTATTACGACCTGCTGGACGCGCGCGAGGAGAAGGGCGTCGACGACGTCTACATCATGCGCCTCGAGCAGTTCTATCCGTGGCCGGTGAAGTCGCTGTCGACGGAACTGTCGCGCTTCCCGAATGCTGAGCTCGTCTGGTGCCAGGAAGAGCCGAAGAACATGGGCGGCTGGACGTTCGTCGACCCGTGGCTGGAGCTCACTCTCGAGCGCCTCAAGGTCAAGGCCAAGCGCGCCCGCTATGTCGGCCGCCCGGCCTCGGCCTCGACCGCCGCGGGCCTGATGAGCCGGCACATGCGCGAACTGCAGAACTTCCTCGCGGACGCCTTCGCCTAACGGCGTCCCGAGAGATCTAAATAAAGAACAGAACGAAGAGAGAGACAGGTACTTCCAATGGCCGACATCATGACCCCCGCCCTGGGCGAGTCCGTCACCGAGGCGACGGTCGCGCGCTGGACGAAGAAGGCGGGCGACGCCGTTCGGAAGGACGAGATCCTGGTCGAACTCGAAACCGACAAGGTGAGCCTCGAGGTCGCAGCCCCCGCGGACGGCGTGCTCGAGTTCATCGCGGCCGAAGAAGGCGCGACCGTCGAGCCGGGCGCCGTGCTCGGCCGCCTGGCCGAAGGCGCCGTGGCGTCGGCTCCGGCCGCTGCTCCGGCTCCGAAGGCCGAGGCTCCCAAGGCCGCTGCGCCGGCTCCCGCGCCGGCCCCGGCGCCCGCCGCCGCTCCGGCCGCCGCCGCGCCGCTGGCCCCCTCGGCCCAGCGCATCGTCGCCGAAAACAATCTCGACGCCGGTTCGATCGCCGGTTCGGGCAAGGCCGGCCGTGTGACCAAGGGCGACGCCCTGGCTGCGCTGGAAGCCCGCGCCAACGCCCCGGCGGCCCCGGCCGCTCCGGCTGCGCCGCGCGAGATCCACGAGCGCGAAGAGCGGGTCCGCATGACCCGCCTGCGCCAGACCATCGCCCGCCGCCTGAAGGAAGCCCAGAACGCCGCGGCCATGCTGACGACCTTCAACGAGGTCGACATGAGCGCGGTCATGGCCCTGCGCAACCAGTACAAGGACGGCTTCGAAAAGAGCCACGGCGTGAAGCTCGGCTTCATGAGCTTCTTCGTGAAGGCGGTGATCCACGGCCTGAAGCACGTGCCGGACGTCAACGCCGAGATCGACGGCACCGACGTCATCTATAAGAACCACTACGACATCGGCGTCGCCGTCGGCACCGACAAGGGCCTGGTGGTTCCGGTGCTGCGCGACGCCGACGCGCTGTCGCTGTCGGGCATCGAAAAGGGCATCGGCGCCCTCGGCAAGAAGGCCCGCGACGGCCAGCTGGCCCTGGAAGACCTGCAAGGCGGCACGTTCACGATCTCGAACGGCGGCGTCTACGGCTCGCTGATGTCGACCCCGATCCTCAACGCCCCGCAGTCGGGCATCCTGGGCATGCACAAGATCCAGGAACGCCCGATGGCCGTGAACGGCCAGGTGGTGATCCGCCCGATGATGTACCTGGCGCTCAGCTACGATCACCGCATCGTCGACGGCCAGGGCGCGGTGACCTTCCTGGTGAAGGTCAAGGAAGCCATCGAAGACCCGCAGCGCCTGCTGCTGGACGTCTAAATCACGCCGTCACCGGCGAACGCATTTCATGGCGGCGGGGCTTCACGCCTCGCCGTTTTGCTAAGGACTGAAGAGCAATGGCTCAATACGACGTCATCATCATCGGCGGCGGCCCCGGCGGCTACAACGCCGGCATCCGCGCCGGCCAGCTGGGCCTGAAGGTCGCCGTGGTGGAGAAGCGCACGACGCTCGGCGGCACCTGCCTCAATGTCGGCTGCATGCCGTCCAAGGCGCTGCTGCACGCCTCGGAACTGTACGAGGCCGCCGGCGGCGACTTCGCCACCCTCGGCATCGAGGTGAAGCCCAAGCTGAACCTCGTGCAGATGATGAAGCAGAAGGCCGACTCGGTGACCGCGCTCACCAAGGGCATCGAGTTCCTGTTCAAGAAGAACAAGGTCGAGTGGATCAAGGGCGCCGGCAAGATCACCGGCCCGGGCAAGGTCGACGTCACCGCCGAGGACGGCTCGGTGACCAGCCTGGAAGCCAAGAACATCGTCATCGCCACCGGCTCGGAGCCGACCCCGCTGCCCGGCGTGACCATCGACAACCAGCGCATCGTCGACTCCACCGGCGCGCTGTCGCTGCCGGAAGTCCCGGGCAGCCTGATCGTCATCGGCGCGGGCATCATCGGCCTGGAGCTGGGCTCGGTGTGGCGCCGCCTGGGCTCGAAGGTGACCGTCGTCGAATTCCTCGACCGCATCACGCCTGGCATGGACGCCGAGACCGCCAAGACCTTCCAGCGCTCGCTGACCAAGCAGGGCGTGGAGTTCAAGCTGGGCGCGAAGGTCACCGCCGCCACCGCGTCGAAGAAGGGCGTCTCGCTGACCGTCGAGCCGGTCGCCGGCGGGGCCGCTGAGACCCTGGAAGCCGAGTACGTGCTGGTCGCCATCGGCCGGCGTCCCTACACCGAGGGCCTGGGCCTGGAGAACGTCGGGATCACCCCGGACAAGCGCGGCTTCATCGAAACCGACCACTTCAAGACCTCGGCCCCGGGCGTCTGGGCGATCGGCGACGCCATCCACGGCCCGATGTTGGCCCACAAGGCCGAGGAAGACTCGGTCGCCTGCATCGAGATGATCGCCGGCAAGTACGGTCACGTGGACTACGACCTGGTCCCCAGCGTGGTCTACACCTACCCGGAAGTGGCCTGGGTCGGTAAGACCGAGGAGCAGCTGAAGGACGCCGGGGTCGCCTACAAGGTCGGCAAGTTCCCGTTCAGCGCCAACAGCCGCGCCAAGATCAACCACGAGACCGAAGGCTTCGCGAAGGTCATCGCCGACGCCAAGACCGATGAGATCCTCGGCGTCCACATCGTCGGCCCGCAGGCCGGCGAGATGATCGGCGAGTACTGCGTGGCCATGGCCTTCAAGGCGGCCAGCGAGGACATCGCCCGCGTCTGCCATCCGCACCCGACCCGCTCGGAAGCCGGCCGGCAGGCCGCCATGGGCGTCGAAGGCTGGACCATGCAGGCCTGATGCTCGAAGTAAGGCGCGCGCAGGCGGACGAGATCGCGGCCTGCGCGGCGCTTTACGAGCGGGTCCTGCGCGAGACCTTCACCTGGGTCGCGCCCGAGCGGCACCAGGCCGCCGACTTCCTCGCCGCGGCCGTCGAGGAGGAGGTCTATCTGGCCCGTGACGGCGATCGCCTGCTGGGGATCGCCGGCTTCTATCGCCCGAACAACTTCCTGCATTCGCTGTATGTCGAGACCCGCGGCGCCGGCGTCGGCAAGGCGCTGCTCGACCACGTGAGCGCGGTCGCCGACGGGCCGCTGTCGCTCAAGTGCCAGTCGCCGAACCTTCGCGCCCAAGACTTCTACCTGCGTGAGGGGTTCCGCATCGTCGATGTCGGCCGCGATCCCGGCGCGGCGTTCACCTGGCTGCGGATGAGCCGCTGAATCGGCTTCGGACCGTCGCGGCGCGGGCGTAGACTCCTCGCCACAGGAGGATCGTCATGGCCGCTTCCCTGCTTCTGACCGCGCTGGCCGCGACCGCGCTTTCCGCGCCGCCCGCCCCGGCCTGCCCCAAGGAGGCGACGCTCCAGGTCGCCTACCCCGCCCAGCCCGCCGCCGCGCTGCGTCCGCAGGACCGCCGCGGCCCGTCCGGCGCCCAGACCCTGGCCAGCCTGCCGCCGGCCGGCATGCACCTGACGGTCATGCGCTCGGTGGGCGGCTGCGCAGTGTCGACCCTGGTCCGCCAGAACGTCCAGGGCGACGGCCGTTTCGCCCGGCCGCGCTGAGCCCTAGTCGGTGATCGCCCGGCGCTGGGGCCCGACCATCAGGCCCTCGATCCGCGAGCCCTCGGCTCTCAGCACCGGCCGCAGCCGATGGAAGAGCCGCGCATAGTTGTAGAACGGCACGCTGGGCCACAGGTGGTGCATCAGGTGGAAGTTCTGCTGCAGCAGCAGCAGGGTCCCGCCCGGCCACAGGCTGACGCGGGTGTTGAGGTAGCGCTCGGTCTGGTCGAACGGGTGGTGCGGCAGCCACTGGAAGAAGATGTTCAGCGCCAGGATCCCGATCCGGGTCGGCAGGAACCAGAGCATCAACCACTCGGCGACATGTCCGGTGGCGATCGCGGCGATCAGCAGCGCCCAAGTGAACAGCGTGACGGCTGTGACCTGGGCGATTTCGCTGGGGCTGAGGATCGTACCCAGCCGCTTGTAGCGCTCGGCGTTGATGAACCGCAGCGACCACATCGGCATCAGCGACATGGGAACCCCGATCAGCCACTTGCGCAGCAGCTGGACGAAGGTGCCCTTCACCGAGATGTCCGGGTCGCGCTCGGTGTTGGTGTGGGAGTGGTGCAGCACATGGGTGCGCTGCAGGGCCGGCCAGCCCGAGCCCATGCCCAACGACCCGATCCAGCCGACCACCGTGTTGATCCAATGAAGGCTCTTGGGGCTGGCGACCACGTTGCCGTGGATGGCCTCGTGGACCAGCGTGTAGTGGGCGTAGGAGATCGCGGCCAGCATCGGGGTGCAGGCCCACATTGGCCAGGCGCCGCTGAATCCCAGCGCGATCACCCCGATAAGCGCCGCCGGCAGGGCGAGCGCCAGGAACAGCGTCGGCCAGGCCACGGCCGGCGACAGCTCCTGGGCGATCCGCCGCTCGTCGGCATGCGAAATCCCGATCTGCGCACGCAGCGCCTTCGGGTCGTGAGCGCCGTCAGCCATGACCAATCCTCCAATCCCACTGTCCCAGGGTTGGGGGGAACGATAGCGACTTTGAAACTCAAAGCGACTCAAAAATGACGCTCGTGTCATCTTTTGTCGCGCCTCGGCTTGGTGCTATGGGAGGAGGAGGCGGAGAAAACGCATGGGCGGGTCTGACGGCGACTATGGCGACGACACCCTGTGTCCGATCGCCCATTCCACCGGCCTGGTGGGCGACCGCTGGTCGATCCTGATCGTCCGCGAGCTGCTGCTCGGCCAGAGCCGGTTTCAGGATCTCCAGGCCCAGACCGGCGCCTCCAGCCAGGTGCTGGCCGCGCGGCTCAAGCGGCTGGAGGCTGACGGTCTGGTCGAGCGTCACGCCTACAGCGAACGTCCGCCGCGGCACGAATACCGGCTCACCGACAAGGGCCGCGACCTGATGCCGGTGATCCTGGCGCTGCGGACCTGGGGCGAGCGCTGGTGCAAGCCGGCCGGCGGCCAGCCGGCGACCCGGATGTTCCACCGTGAGTGCGACACCGAGCTGGAGCTCAGCGGCCGCTGCCCGAAATGCGACGTGCTGGTCGACTGGCACGACATGCGCGCCCAGCTCAGCACCGCCTGGGCGGACGAGCGCAGTCACCGCGCCGCGGATTTCGCCGAGCATCGCAAGGCCTAGCGATAGGCCCTACGGCCGGCGGATCTCAAAATAGGTCTTGGCGTCGCGCGTGAACCCGACGCCTTCGTAGAAGCGCAGGGTGGACTCGCGCCGCGACCCGGTCGCCAGCAGCACCTTGTAGCAGTCGGCTCGCCAGGCCTTGTCCAACGCCGCCTCCAGCACCGCGCGCCCGAGCCCGGCGCGGCGATGGCCTTCGTCCGTCACGACGTTCTCGATCACCCCATAGGGCCGCGCGCCGCGCGACAGGTTGGGCACGATCGCCAGCGTGCAGGACGCGACCAGCCGCCCCTCGATCTCCGCCACGAACGGCGTGGTCAGGCCCGAGCCCAGCAGCGTCGCCCAGACCGGCCCAGCGCCGGCGACATCGAGCACTGGATCGTCCGGATTGAGCTGCCGATAGAGCGCCAGCACCTCGGCTAGATCGTCAGTCGTCGCGTGACGGATCAGAGGCCTGGGCATGAAGCTAAGCTAGTGCGGTTCGCGGCCTGTGTCTGTTCTTGCCTCGCCGAGGCGGGGGAGGGCCCTCCGCCTTGCATCCGACGGCGCGGCGCGTCATGAAGCGGTGCTCACCACGGACCCGCCGCCGCGCGGGTGGCTATCTCGGCCGCCGATCCGCCGGGAAACTGCGCCGAAGCGACGTGTTCCACGTCCCGCGCGCCTGATTTTTTGAAACCTGCATGTCCATCGTCGCTTCAGCGCGCCAACAATGGCTCGCAAATCCCCGCCGCGACCTGCTCGCGGGGACCGTGGTCGCCCTGGCCCTGATCCCGGAGGCCATCGCCTTCTCGATCATCGCGGGCGTCGATCCGGCCGTCGGCCTCTATGCCAGCTTCGTCATCGCCGTGACCATCTCGTTCGTGGGTGGCCGGCCGGCGATGATCTCGGCGGCCACCGGCGCGATGTCGCTGCTGATGCTCGGCCTCGTGAAGGAGCACGGGCTGCAGTACCTGTTCGCCGCGTCGCTGCTCTGCGGCGTCATCCAGATCGTGATCGGCCTACTCCGGCTGGGCCGCTATGTGAAGTTCGTCTCCCGCTCGGTGATGACCGGCTTCGTCAATTCGCTGGCCATCCTGATCTTCCTGGCCCAGATGCCCGAGCTGATCGGGGCCAACTGGCAGACCTACGCCATGGTCGCCGCGGGCCTCGTCGTCATCTACGGCTTCCCACGGATCACCCGGGCGGTGCCCGCGCCGCTGGTCGCCATCGTCACCTTGAGCGTCTTCGCCGTGCTCGCCGGCGTCGACGTCCGCACGGTCGGCGACATGGGTCAGATGCCGAAGACCCTGCCGGCGTTCGGCCTGCCTCAGGTTCCGCTCACCTGGGAGACCCTGAGCATTCTTGGGCCCGTGTCGCTGACCCTGGCCTTCGTCGGGCTGCTGGAGAGCCTGCTTACCGCCAACCTGCTGGACGACCTGACCGACACCCCGTCCGACAAGGACCGGGAGACCCGCGGCCAGGGGGTCGCCAACATCCTCTCGCCTCTGTTCGGCGGCATGGCCGGCTGCGCCATGATCGGCCAGTCGATCATCAACGTCTCGTCCGGCGGCCGGGGCCGGCTCTCCACCCTATGGGCAGGGCTGTTCCTGCTGTTCCTGATCCTGGCGCTTCAGGAGTGGGTGGCACAGATCCCCATGGCCGCCTTGGTCGCCGTCATGATCATGGTCTCCATCAACACCTTCGACTGGGGGGCGATCCGCCGCATGCCCTCGACGCCGGTACAGTCCTCGATCGTGATGATCGCCACTACCGTGACCGTCGTTGTCACCCACGACCTCTCCAAGGGAGTGATGCTGGGCGTTCTGCTCAGCGCCGTCTTCTTCATGCGCAAGGTCGGTAAGACCATCCGCGTGGAGGCGGTCGACGCGCCGGAGGGCGAGCTCCGCTATCGGGTCTCCGGGCAGCTGTTCTTCGCATCCGCTGACGTGTTCGCGGCCGGGTTCGAGCACCACGGCCACCCTCGCCGCGTGGAGATCGACCTCGCCGACGCCCGCCTCTGGGACCTGACCGGCGTCGCCGCGGTGGACAAGGTGGTGTTTCGCTATCGTCGCCAAGGCGCCGAGGTGGTGGTCAGCGGCATGACCGAGGCGGAACAGGCCCTGGTGGGCAAGGTGGGCCGCCACGACAAGACGCACCTCCCCGGGTCAGCGGGCGCGCACTAGGCTTCCACCTCACGCGTGCGGATGGGCCTTGGCGTACGCGCTGAGCAGGGAGGCCGCGTCGACTTCGGTGTAGCGCTGGGTGGTCGACAGCGAGGCGTGGCCCAGCAGTTCCTGGATCGAGCGCAGATCGGCGCCGGCCCCCAGCAGGTGGGTGGCGAACGAGTGACGCAGGGCGTGCGGCGTGGCGCTGTCGGGCAAACCGAGCCGGCCGCGCAGGGACTGCACGGTCGCCTGCACGTGGCGCGGGCTCAAGGGGCCGCCGCGCTTGGCGCGGAACAGCGCATCGTCCGGCGCCAATACGAACGGCAGGTCGGCGACATAGGCGGCGATCGCCGCCTGCACCGCCGGCAGCACCGGGACCATGCGGGTCTTGCCGCCCTTGCCCAGGATGCGCAGCGTGTCGGGGACCGGCGCGTCCGAGCGTTTCAGCGACAGCGCCTCGGAGATCCGCAGGCCGCAGCCGTAGAGCAGGGTCAGCACCGCCTGGTCGCGGCTGACCTCCCAGTCGTCGCAGGTCGGGTCGAAGGCCGGCTCGGCGATCAGGCCGGCGGCCTGGTCCTCGCTGACCGGCCGCGGCGCAGAGGGGACGACGCGCGGGCCGCGCACCAGGGCGATGGCGGCGTTGGGGGTGTCCAGCCGGCGGTCGAGGAACTTGTGGAAGGTGCGGATCGCCGAAAGCGATTGCGACAGCGAGCGCGCCGACAGCGGATGGTCGCCCTGGCGCAGGTGCGCCAGCCAGGCGCGGATCTCGCTGGGGGCCAGGGTTCCCATGTCTGAGAGGCTCAGCGCCTCGCCGCGATGGCGCTCAAGAAAGCTGATGTAGCGGCCGCCGGCGAAGGCGTAGGCCTCGACCGTGCGGGGCGAGGCGCGGCGCTCCTTGGCCAGGTGCTCCAGCCAGGAGGCGAGCGCCTGGCGGGCGCTGGTCACAGGACCGGCCACCGCTCCGCCGTGCGTTCGACGACCCGGGCCAGGAAGGCGACCAGCTCGACGCCCATGTCCTCCGTGAAGCCGTGCTCGTCGGCCGAGCCGAAGGCCAGCAGGCCCTCGCGCGACGGCTCCCAGATCGCCATGCGGACCATGGCCATGGAGCGGACCTGAGGCGCGCGATCGCCGAACAGGCCGAGCGCGACGGGTTCGAAGCCCATCAGCGCCACCCGGTCGTGGCCGATGATCATGTCGATCTGGCCCTCGATCAGCATCCGCCAGCCGGCCGGGGTGCGCTCGGGTCCTTCCAAGGCGACCACGCCGCCGATCAGGCCGAAGCGCAGCTGCGCCAGCTCGTCGACCCGGCGGGCGAGGTCCGCATGGTTGCGCGATTCCAGCATGTCGACGACCGCGCCGTGGGTCTGGGCCTGGGCGGCGAAGTTGGCGCGGGCGGTGGCTTCCAGGTGCTTGCGGGCGCTGCTTTCGCGCTTGTGCGCCTCGTGCACGCGGGCCAGGGCGGCGGGGCCGAAGTCGATCACATTAGCCGCGTCGGCGCGCAGGCCGAGCTCGGCCAGCAGCGCTACGTCGCCGCGCAGGAAGTCCGGATTGTCCGACAGGAAGGCGCGGACCTCGCGGGGCTCGAGACTGTGTTCCTTCGCCTTCGCCCCGCTCATATGCCCGCCCCCAGCGTTCTACAGGATGGACTGGCCCGTCTTGGCCCAGTCGCTGAGGAACTGTTCAAGACCCTTTTCGGTTAACGGGTGCTTGAAAAGGTCGGCGAAGGTCGTGGGCGGAATGGTCGCGCAGTCGGCGCCGGCCAGGGCCGCGGCGGTGACGTGGGCCGGGGTTCGGATCGAGGCGGCCAGGATCTCGGTGTCGAAGCCGTAGTTGTCGTAGATCGCGCGGATCTCTTCGATCAGGGTCATGCCTTCGGCGCCGTAATCGTCCAGGCGGCCGATGAACGGCGAGATGTAGCTGGCTCCGGCCTTGGCGGCGAGCAGCGCCTGGGCGGCGGTGAAGCACAGGGTGACGTTGGTCTGGATGCCCTGCACCGCGAACTCGGCGGTGGCGATCAGGCCGTTGCGGGTCAGCGGCAGCTTGACCACCACGTTCGGGGCGATCGCGGCCAGCTTGGCGCCTTCGGCCAGCATGCCTTCGACCTCGGTGGCGGCGACCTCGGCGCTGACCGGGCCCTCGACGAGCTCGCAAATCTCGGCGATCACCTCCAGCATTGGACGGCCGGACTTGGCGATCAGGGTCGGGTTGGTGGTCACCCCGTCCACCAGGCCGGTGGCGGTGAGCTCCTTGAGCAGGCCGATGTCGGTGGTGTCGAGGAAGAGCTGCATGGGTGACCTTCTGGCGCGGTTGTGCGGGCGCTGTTTAGCGTTTGCAGGCGCGTGCGGCCAGCCTATCTGGACGGGGCCATGAGCCGCATCGCCTCCGTCCTGCTTCCCATGCCCCTGCCCGAGGCGTTCGACTACGCCGAGCCGGAAGGGATGGAGCTCGTCGTCGGCGACCAGGTCGCCGCGCCATTGGGGCCGCGGCTGCTGCGCGGCGTGGTCGTCGCCCTGCGCGAGGGGGCGGGCGGCAACCGGCCGCTGAAGGCCCTCGACAGCAAGCTGGATTCGCCGCCGCTGCCGCCCGGGGCCATCGAGTTCGTGCAGTGGGCGGCGCGCTACTCGGTCGACGCGCCGGGCCAGCCGCTGGCCATCGCCATCCGCGGCGCCCGCGCCCCCAAGGCCAAGCCGCACAAGCTGCTGGAGGCCACGGGCGTCACGCCCGCCCGCGCGACGCCGGCCCGTCAGAAGGTGCTGGAGGCCGCCGCCGGCGGCCCGCAGACGCCTGCCGATCTCGCCCGCGCCGCCGGGGTCTCGGCCGGCGTCGTCAAGGGGCTGGTCGAGGAGGGGGCCCTGGCCCTGCGCCTCGTCGAGGAACCGGCGGCCTTTCCCGAGCCCGACCTCGCCCGCGCCGGCCACGCGCTGAACGCCAGCCAGGCCGCGGCCGCGCAGGCCCTGCAGGCCATGGTCGCCGAGGGCGGCTTCAACGTCGCCCTGCTCGACGGGGTCACCGGCTCGGGCAAGACCGAGGTCTACCTGGAGGCGGTCGCCGCCGCCCTGGCCAAGGATCCCGCCGCCCAGGTGCTGGTCATGCTGCCCGAGATCGCTCTGACCCAGGCGGTGATCGCCCGGTTCGTGGAACGCTTCGGGGTCGAACCGGCCGAATGGCACTCCGACGTCGCCCCGCCGATGCGCCGCCGCACCTGGGACGCGGTCGCCACCGGCGCCGCCCGCATCGTCATCGGCGCCCGCTCGGCCCTGTTCCTGCCGTTCACGCATCTGTCGCTGATCGTCGTCGATGAGGAGCACGACGGCTCCTACAAGCAGGACGAGGGCTTCATCTACCAGGCCCGCGACCTCTCGGTGATGCGCGGCAAGATCGAGGGCGCGGGCGTGATCCTGGCCTCGGCCACGCCGTCGCTGGAGACCCTGCGCAACGCCGAGACCGGCCGCTACCGCTGGCTGAAGCTGACCAGCCGCCACGGGACCGCGCAGCTGCCCGACATCACCCTGATCGACCTGAAGGCGACACCGCCGCCGTCCGGGCGCTGGCTGTCGCCGCCGCTGGTCGACGCGATGGGCCAGACCCTGGCCGCCGGCGAGCAGACCCTGCTGTTCCTCAATCGTCGCGGCTACGCCCCGCTGGTGCTGTGCAAGGCCTGCGGCGAGAAGCTGACCTCGCCCGACACCGACTCGTGGCTGGTCGAGCACCGCTACAGCGGCCGCCTGGTCTGCCACCTGACCGGCTTCTCCATGCCCAAGCCCGACAAGTGCCCGCACTGCGGGGCCAAGGACAGCCTGACCTCGATCGGTCCCGGGGTCGAGCGGGTGGAGGAGGAGGCCCGCCATCTGTTTCCGGACGCCCGCATCGCGGTGTTCTCGTCCGACACCGTCTGGGACGCCAAGGAGGCGCGCCGCCTGGTCGACGCCATGGCCGACGGCGAGATCGACATCCTGGTGGCGACGCAAGCCGCCGCCAAGGGCCACAACTTTCCGAAGCTGACCCTGGTGGGCGTGGTCGACGCCGATCTCGGCCTGCGCGGCGGCGACCTGCGCGCGGCCGAGCGGACCTACCAGCTGCTGGCCCAGGCCACCGGCCGGGCCGGCCGCCGCGACCGCCCGGGTCGCGCCCTCCTGCAGACCTACGCCCCCGAACATTCGGTGATGCAGGCGCTGAAGGCTCAGGACCGAGACGCCTTCGTCGAGGCCGAGATGGCCGAGCGCGAGATCATGAAGCTGCCGCCGTTCGGGCGGCTGGGGGCGATCGTGGTGTCGGGCCCCGATGCGGCGGCGCTGGAGGCCTTCGCCCGCGAGATGGCCAAGGTCGCGCCCAACGCCGAGGGTGTGGAGGTCTACGGTCCGGCCGACGCGCCGCTCGCCCTCGTGCGCGGCCGGCGGCGCAAGCGCTTCCTGGTCCGCGCCGACCGCAATGTCGACCTCTCGGCCTACCTCGCCACCTGGCGCGCCCGCGTGCGGCCGCCCGGCGCGATCCGGGTGGCCATCGACGTCGATCCGTACAGTTTTCTGTAGCCGCGAGGCGGCGCGAAAGCGCCGCCGCTGCGTGTCATCCCGGTTTCGGCGAAGCCGAAGACCGGGACCCATGAACACCTGATCGTGCAGGCCACGGCGCCGGCCTCGCCGTTCACTTCGACGCGGCGGCAATGGATCCCGGACAGCCGCTGCGCGGCTTCCGGGATGACGCTTTGGGGCCCGGGGTCAGTGCTTGGTCGCGTCCTGGCCCAACGCCTCGCGCTTTTTGGCGGCGTTGCGGCTCCACATGTTCAGCCCCTCGACCAGCGCCGAGAACGCCATCGCCGCGTAGATGTAGCCCTTCGGCACGTGCACCCCGAAGCCGTCGGCGATCAGCACGGTGCCGATCATCAGCAGGAAGCCCAGGGCCAGCATCACCACGGTCGGGTTGTTGTTGATGAAGTTGGCCAGCGGGTCGGCGGCCAGCAGCATCACCGTCACCGCCACGATCACCGCGATCACCATGACCGGCAGGTGTTCGGTCATGCCCACGGCGGTCAGGATCGAGTCGATCGAGAACACCAGGTCCAGCATGATGATCTGGATGATGGCCGCGCCGAAGTTCTTGGCGACCGCCTTCTTGGAGTCGAACACGTCGTCGTTCGGAGTCGGATCGAGGGTGTGGTGGATCTCGGTGGTCGCCTTCCAGACCAGGAACAGGCCGCCGGCGATCAGGATCAGGTCGCGCCACGAGAAGGCCAGCTCCCAGGCCGGCTTGCCATTCTCGTCCAGCGCCCCGTGCCAGGGCAGCTCGAACACCGGCGCGGTCAGGCCGACGATGAAGGCCAGGGTCGACAGCAGCACCAGGCGCATGATCAGGGCCAGACCGATGCCGATCCGGCGGGCCTTGGTGCGGTGTTCGGGGGGCAGCTTGTTCGAGAGGATGGAGATGAAGATGAGGTTGTCGATGCCAAGGACCACCTCCATGACGATGAGCGTGATCAGCGCCGCCCACACGGCCGGATCAGCAGCTAGGGTCATAAGGGTGTCCATCGAGGTCCTCTCAGTTATGGAAATTCTATCGAGCCAACCGCGTCAGATAAGGTGGAGTTTCATCGCCGCAAGCGGGCCATGGTCTCAATAAAACTCGATTTCAGCCGCATCAGCGCCTCAGGCCCCTCGCCGTGGCCGGCCCAGACCACCCCGTAATTCAGCGCCCCGTTGATCATCACCGCCAGGGTTTCGGGGTCGCCGCCCAGGCTGCCTTCGTCGATCGCCGCCTGCACGCCCGCGATCAGCAGTCCGAAACCGTGCCGGCGATCCATCTCGTTCCAGGCCTCCCAACCCAGCACGCTGGGTGCGTCGAGGATCAGGATCCGGCGCACCTGCGGGGCGGCCATGAAGTCGAGAAAGGCGAGGCAGCCGGCCGTCAGCCCGTCGAAGGCCGAGCCTTGCGCGTCTGCGTCGGCCTCGATCGCGCGCTCGGCCTCCTCGTGCAGCTGCTCGCAGACCGCCGCGAACAGGGCCTGCTTGTCGGCGAAGTGGTGATAGAGCGCGCCCCGCGTCACGCCGGCCGCCGCCAGGATCGCCTCCGTGCCGGTCGCCGCATATCCGTCGGCGGCGAACAGCGCACGCGCCGCCGCCACCAGCCGCGTCCGCGTCGCCGCCGCCCGCTGCGCCTTTACGCCCATCGTCGATTTCCCATTTGACATACAGACAGTCTGTATCTTAACTCGCGATCGAGGCTGATCAAGGGGCAGAGGCCGATCAAGGACAGGCGCCATGAAATTCGTCGACCGCTATCCGATCATCGTCACGCCCAGGCTTGGGGACTGCCGCGACTTCTGGATCGCGCATCTAGGGTTCGAGGTCGTGTTCGAGGCCGACTGGTTCGTCTTGCTGGCCGCCGACGGCGCGACCCTGGCCTTCATGCATCCGAACCATCCGTCGAGCCCGCCGGGGCCGCAGGCGTTCTCGGGCCACGGCATGTGCTTCGAGCTGCAGGTCGAGGACGCCACCCTGGCCTACGAGGAGTTTCGCGACCGCGGCCTGCGGGTCGACTACGCCCTGGCCCACGAGCCGTTCGGCCAGCTGCGTTTCGGCTTCTTCGACCCCTCCGGTCTCTGGGTCGACGTGGTCGAGCAGGTCGAGCCGGCCGAAGGCTTCTGGGACCGCTACATGACCGCGGCGGCCTAAGCACAGGGCGTCATTGCGGCCTCGAGGCGCGTGGGTGCGCATGCGGAATCACCCTGCGGCGCCGCCAAGCCCGATCTGCAGCCTCCACGGTGCTCGTTTCGACGGCGACCGCCGCACCTGATGCCGTAATTGTGACCGCGCCCGGCGGCTCGATCTTCTTCTTGGCGCCGGCGCCGCCAACGGTCTCTGAAACATTTGGTAACGCGCAGCTCGTTTATACGCGCGAGACAAGCTGCGCCGTCTACATGGTCTGGGTTCCGCGTCAGATAGTATTCGTGAGTTCGGTTTCGAAACTATTTGAGCTCAATGACCAGCCTCCGCGCCCGGCGCTGTGGTTAGTTTGCCGATGCGGCGTCATTTCACTGGCTGGGGCGTCAATTCATCTTGCCGAACGCCTGGCCCCGCCGCGCATGAAGCTGTCGGCGGATGCGCAGCGGACCCGGCGACCTTCTACCGCAGGCCCGTAAAGACTCTTTTCATCGAGGCGTGAGATGGTTACCCCTTACGCTGTTCGCGTGGGGGAGTACCCGTAGCATGCTTAAACGACCGAGGGCCGTGATCGGCTCCCTGGCCGCCGCGGCGGTTATGTTCTTTGCTCCGATCTCGGGTGCGATGGCCGATACCTATTGGCAGTGCGTCCCGTTCGCGCGGCTGATTTCCGGCGTCCAGATCTACGGCGATGCGTGGACCTGGTGGCGTCAGGCGGTCGGCAAGTACGAAACCGGCTTCAGCCCCAAGGCGGGAGCCGTCCTCTGCTTCAAGCCCACCGGCAAGATGCGTCTCGGCCACGTGGCCGTGGTCAGCCAGGTGCTGACCGACCGCGTCATTCAGATCACCCACGCCAACTGGTCGCGCATCGGCGGGACCCGCGGCCAGATCGAGAAGGACGTCACGGTCATCGACGTCTCGCCGGCCGGCGACTGGTCGCAGGTCAAGGTCTGGTACGATCCGGTGCGTGACCTGGGCTCGTCGACCTATCCGACCCACGGCTTCATCTACCAGGACGCCAACGCGCTCCGCATGGCGAGCAACAAGCTCAACGGCGCGCAGAACACCGCTCTCGCCGTGGCCCAGGGCGCGGCCAACCAGGTCGCCTCGGTCGTCCGTCCGGGCGCCGGCCCGCTGCAGATGCTGAGCCAGGCCGCCGACTCCACCGACCGGATCGCCGCCCTCATTCAGGCCGCGACCCAGATGACCCCGCCGGCCGAGTCGAACTGACCGGCCGGGCGTTGACGCCCATCCCTCGACGTTCCAGATGGGGCTCCATCCCTCGCGGAGAGCCTCATGCTGAACCTGCTTCGCCGCACCGGCAGGGGGCTTGCGCCTGAAGTCGTCGCCGATGGCTGGCGGCCCGGCGAAGACATCATCTGGATCGATCTGGTCTCGCCGACGCCCGAGGAGGAGCGCGCCGTCGAGCAGGCCTATGGGATCGACCTGCCGACCCGCGAAGAGATCGCCCACGTCGAGCCGTCTTCGCGCCTCTATCAGGAAGATGGCGCGACCTTCCTGACCGCCACCCTGTTGGCCCGCGCCGACGAGCCGCATCCCGTCGCCACGCCGGTGACCTTCGTGCTGCTGGCCGACCTGCTGATCACCGTCCGTTACGAGCCGCTGAAGGCGTTCTCGATCTTCGCCCAACGCTGCGCCAAGCTCCCGCTAGGCGACGGCGGCGAGGCGGCGCTGGAGCTGCTCGACGCCATCGTCGAGCGCTGCGCCGAAGTGCTTGAGCAGCAGTCGGCCCTGGTTCACGAGACTTCGGTGGCGATCTTCAACCGTCCGCCCAGCACCGCCTTCGGGCCGCTGCTCACCGACCTGGCGCGCGCCCAGTCGATCACCTCGATGGCCCGCAAGAGCCTGGTCTCGCTCAGCCGCCTGGCCAGCTTCGCGGCCCTGGCTCCGGAGTTCCAGAAACAGGAGAGCCGGCGCAGCCACCTGATCTCGATCCAGCATGACGTCCAGGCCCTGACCGAGCATTCCAGCTTCACCTCCGGCCACATCTCCTTCCTGCTCGACGCGGCTCTCGGCCTGATCAACATCGAGCAGAACAGCATCATCAAGTTCTTCTCTGTTGTCGCAGTCGTCTTCCTGCCGCCGACGCTGGTCGCGTCTATATATGGGATGAACTTCGACGTGATGCCGGAACTGCACTGGATATTTGGGTATCCATTGGCTCTTCTGCTTATGGTTATCACGGGAGTTACCCCGTTCATCTGGTTCAAGAAGAAGGGCTGGCTGTAGATCGCAGATCGGCGTTAGAAGTCGCCGCGATGACGTCACAATTGTGCAACCGTTCCTTAAGCGCGATGTCTGATCCTGAGGGCCTCGATCCTCTCTCCGGTCCGCATGTCCGCAGTCGCCAACCTTCATCGGCCGCTGGATCCCCAGGCGCTTAGGCGCACCCTGGAGGCCCATCGCCGCTACCTCGCCCACCGCACCGGCGGGCGTCGGGCGAACCTGGCCTATGCCGACCTGTCGGGTCTGAAGCTCGAGGGCTTCGATCTCAGCGACGCCGATCTCACCGGCGCGCGGCTGTCGGGCGCGATGCTAGCCGGGGTGAAGCTGGATCGCGCGATCCTGTTCGGCGCCGACCTGCGTGACGCCGACCTGCGCAAGGCGAGCCTCTCCAAGGCCGACCTGCGCGGCGCCTCGCTGCGCGGGGCCAACCTGACGGGCGCCAACCTCGCCGGCTGCGACCTGCGCGAAGGGCGGATCGCCCTGCAGGACCGCACCGAGGGGTTCCGCTACCTCGACCATGCCGGCGGCCCGGGAGAGTTGAACTTCGCCGTGCTGACCGGCGCGGACCTCACCGGCGCCCAGATGACCGGGGCTTCGGCCCTGGCTACCGATTTCACCGACGCCAACCTGACCGACGCTCAACTGGGCGGGGCGCGCCTGATCAAGGCCAAGCTCGATGGAGCCAACCTGACCGGGGCCCAGGTGGCCGGCGCCGACCTCTCCGGCGCCTCGCTGCGGCGCGCCATCCTCATCCGCGTGGATTTCAGCTTTGCGACCGTCGAGGGCGCCGATCTTTCCGACGTGCTGCGCGCGCCGCCGGCGGTGGTCTATGTCGACGAGCGCCCGCTCGGCCAGGTGTTGGCCGCCCACGAGGCCTTCTGCGACAGCGGCGGGCGGGCCGGCGCGGCCGCCCGGCTGGCCGAGGTCGACTTCCGCCCGGTGGTCACGCTCAAGCGCCGCAAACTCAGCGGCCTGATCGCGCCGGGCTCGGTGCTGTTCGGGATGAACCTCGAGGGCGTCGAGCTGCAGGGCGCGGACCTGTCGCGTTGCGACCTGCGCGGGACCAACCTGCGGATGGCCGATCTGCGCGGGGCGCGCCTGATCGACGCCCAACTGACCCGCGCCGACCTGCGCGGGGCGATGCTCGGCCCGCTGGAGATCGGCCAGGGCCGGTTCGTCCGCGCCGACCTCTCGCGCGCCAATCTCCGCCAGGCCGACCTGCGCCGCGCCTTCGCCCTGCGCGCCCGCTTCCTGGAAGCCGACCTATCCGACGCCAAGCTCGACGGCTGCATCCTCACCGACGCCGAGCTGGACGGCTGAACACGTCTGTCATCCCGGTTTCGGCTGAAGGCCGAAGACCGGGACCCATGAACACCTGATCGCAGAGGAAGCGGCGCGGGCCGCGCCTCGTGCTCCCGGCCTCGGCGGCGATGGGTCCCGGACAAGCGCTGCGCGCTTTCCGGGATGACACATTACGCGGCCGCTCCCTACATCCCGTGCTTCAGAGGCTGCAGCCCCTGCCACACCGGCTCGCGCTTCTCGGACTTGGCCTTGAACGCCTCGCCCATGTGCGGGCCCGAGAACATGCCGGTCTGCCAGACGGCGATGTAGTCCAGGCCGTCCTGGATGGTGTGGTCGCGGGCGTAGTTGATCATCACCTTCGATCCGGTCACCGCCAGCGGAGCCTTGCTGGCGATCTCGTGGGCGGTGGCCAGGGCGTGGGCGACGCAGTCCTCATGGGTGGGCAGCACCTCGTTGACCCAGCCGATCTCCTTGGCCTTGGCGGCCGGCATGCGGCGGCCGGTGTAGGCCATCTCGCGCACCCAGCCCTCGGGGATCAGCTTGCACAGCCGCGGGAACGTCCCGACGTCGGCGGTCATGCCGATGTTGATCTCCTGGATGCAGAAGAAGGCGTCGGCGCTGGCGTAGCGGATGTCGCAGGCGCTGGTCATGTCGACCGCTCCACCGATGCAGCCGCCCTGGATGGCGGCGATCACTGGGATGCGCGCGGCGTCCAGGCAGCCGAAGCAGTCCTGCAGCCACAGGATATGATGGCGCTGCTGCTCGGCGTTGATGTGGCGGTCCTGGTTCTGGTTGGCCGAGGACGACCCGCCGCCGCCGAACACCGCCAGGTCCATGCCGGCGCTGAAATGCTTGCCGGTCGAGGAGATCACGATCGCCCGGGCGCGGGCGTTGTGGTCGATGTCCTTCACGATGACCGGCAGCTCGTTCCAGAACTCGCGGATCATCGAGTTCATCGCCTCGGGGCGCTTGAGCTGGATGTGGGCGACGTGGCCGTCCAGCGTCACGTCGAAGCAGGTCCAGGCCTGCGAGAAGGCGTCGGCCATATGGGCGTCTCCTTATGAATGATGCAAAGGCCGCATCATTGCCGGATGACGCCGGGGAATGGGAGGCGTTTAGCCGTAGCGCATCTTGCCGAGCGCCCCGGCGATGTCGGTCAGCAGCTGCGAGGGCTTCAGGCCGCCCTTCCACTTCTCGAAGGCCATGACGTTCTCGATGCGGGCGTCGACGAAGGCGGCCGCCGCGTCGCGGCCCGACGACAGCCGGATCGCCAGCGCGCTGGCCAGGATTCCCGAGAGGATCGCGCGCTTGGAATAGTGGTTCTCGTCGGTGGCCGTGTCGCCCGCCCAGCGCCACAGCTGGTCGGCGCTGTCCCACAAGAGCCGCAGCGCCAACGGCAGGTGTATCGGCAGGGCGAGGAAACCTGCCCAACGCCGAACGGCGGCTTCGTCCTGGGCCGCGACGTCGATCCGGGTCATGGCCGCGGTGCGGATACGCTCACGGATCTTCAGGCCCTCGGGGGCCGGCAGGGCGGCCAGGGTCAGGGCGTCGTGTCGCTTGGCCAGCAAGGCGGCGAGGTCGCGCGGACCGTGCGGCAGCAGCAGCTCGACGTCGGCGTCCGACAGTCCGGCGGCCGCGCCGGCGGCCTTCACCGTCGGCCAGGTCCAGCCGCGATCGGCGGCAATCTGCAAGGCGGCGTCGAGAACCTGCCGTTCGGCGTCCTGCGCCCAATCATCTACATTCGCCATGCTCGGCATCTTAGCGGCGGATTTTCCGCCTGTCCGCCGTGGACATCTCCGCCGGGTTCTGATATCTCGCCGCGCTCAACCCGAAGGGCCTTCGCTCGACGGGTCGCAAGGCTTTTATCCGTTCGCCGCCGCCTGATGTCAGGAAGGCCGAGCGGGAACGGGTGATAGGAGAGAGACCTCTGGTTCAGATTTTCGTCCGCGACAACAACGTCGATCAGGCCCTCAAGGCGCTGAAGAAGAAGATGCAGCGCGAGGGCTCGTTCCGCGAAATGAAGCGGCACGTGCACTATGAAAAGCCGAGCGAAAAGCGCGCTCGCCAGAAGGCCGAAGCCGTGCGCCGCGCGCGCAAGCTGGCCCGCAAGCGCGCTCAACGCGAAGGCCTGATCGCCGCGCCGAAGAAGCCGAGCCGGTAAGAAATTAAGGCTTTATGCCTAGTTGTGGGGGGCCGCGCGGGAGACTGCGCGGCCCTTTGCATGTCTGGAATCGGGCTTGGCCAAGCTCGTTCAGCGAACCGCGATATTCGGTCGCGCGGCACGAGGCTTGCTAGTGCCCATGGCCACTCCCACCTACAGTGGGCTTTGAGAGACACTTTTCACGAAGGCGCGTCATGAACCTGCGTAATCTCGCCATCTGGGGCGTCATCGTCGTCGTCCTGATCGGCCTCTACAGCATGATGACCGGCGGCAGTCAGGCGGCCGGGGCTTCGGGCCAGATCTCCTACTCGCAGCTGCTGAGCAAGGTGAACGCCGGCGAGGTCAAGTCCGCGACGTTCCGCGGCACGGCGATCGAGATCAAGGACGCGGGCGGCAAGTCGTACACCGCGCTGACCCCGAACAATCAGGACGACCTGATCAAGCGGCTGGAGTCCGGCGGCGCCGACATCAATGTGAAGTCGGCCGGCGGCGGGCTGCTGGGCCTGTTCCTGAACAGCCTGCCGATCCTGCTGCTGATCGGCGTCTGGATCTTCTTCATGCGTCAGATGCAGGGCGGCGCCCGCGGCGCCATGGGCTTCGGCAAGTCCAAGGCCAAGATGCTGACCGAGAACAAGAACCGCGTGACCTTCGACGACGTCGCCGGCGTGGACGAGGCCAAGGAAGAGCTGACCGAGATCGTCGACTTCCTGAAGGATCCGCAGAAGTTCCAGCGCCTGGGCGGCAAGATCCCGAAGGGCGCCCTGATGGTCGGCCCTCCCGGCACCGGTAAGACCCTGCTGGGCCGCGCCGTCGCGGGCGAAGCCGGCGTGCCGTTCTTCTACATTTCCGGTTCGGACTTCGTCGAAATGTTCGTCGGCGTCGGCGCCAGCCGCGTGCGCGACATGTTCGAGCAGGCCAAGAAGAACAGCCCCTGCATCATCTTCATCGACGAAATCGACGCCGTCGGCCGTCACCGCGGCGCCGGCCTGGGCGGCGGCAACGACGAGCGCGAGCAGACCCTCAACCAACTGCTGGTCGAGATGGACGGCTTCGACCCGTCGGAAGCGATCATCGTCATCGCCTCGACCAACCGTCCGGACGTCCTGGACCCGGCGCTGCTGCGTCCCGGCCGCTTCGACCGCCAGGTCGTGGTGCCGAACCCGGACATCGGCGGCCGCGAGCGCATCCTGCGCGTCCACATGAAGAACGTGCCGCTGGCGGCCGACGTCGAGGTCAAGACCATCGCCCGCGGCACCCCCGGATTCTCCGGCGCGGACCTGGCCAACCTGGTCAACGAAGCGGCCCTGATGGCTGCGCGCAAGAACCGGCGCATGGTCACCCAGCGCGACTTCGAGGACGCCAAGGACAAGGTCATGATGGGCGCCGAGCGCAAGTCCATGGCCATGACCGAGGATGAAAAGCGCCTGACCGCTTACCACGAGGGCGGCCACGCCCTGATCGCCCTGAACGTCCCGGCCACCGACCCGGTGCACAAGGCCACGATCATCCCGCGCGGCCGCGCCCTGGGCATGGTCATGCAGCTGCCCGAGCGCGACCAGCTGTCGATGTCCTACGAGCAAATGACCTCGCGCCTGGCCATCCTGATGGGCGGCCGGATGGCCGAGGAACTGATCTTCGGCAAGGACAAGATCACCTCGGGCGCCTCGTCCGACATCGACCAGGCGACCAAGCTGGCCCGCGCCATGGTCACCAAGTGGGGCTTCTCCGACAAGCTCGGCGTGGTGTCCTACGGCGAGAACCAGGACGAGGTGTTCCTCGGCCACTCGGTCTCGCGCACCCAGTCGGTTTCGGAAGAGACGGCCAACCTGATCGACGCGGAAGTGAAGCGCCTGGTCCAGGGCGGCTTCGACGAGGCCCGCCGGATTCTGACCGAGAAGATGGACGACCTGCACACCCTGGCCAAGGCCCTGCTCGAGTACGAGACCCTGAGCGGCGACGAGATCATCAACGCGCTGAAGGGCGTCCCGCCCGTGCGCGACGACGCCGATTCCAAGCGGCCCACGGGGCCGTCGGTGGCGGTGCCGATCTCGCCGCGGCCTGAACCGGCCTAAGGCTGGCCCAGACCTAGCGACCTTGACGCCCTCCCGGCCCCGCGCCAGGAGGGCGTCTTGCTGTTTGCGCCGTGAGGAGGCTGGCCCATGTCCGGTTCGGTGAAGGTCATGGGGATCGTCAACGTCACCCCCGACAGTTTCTCGGACGGCGGGCGGTTCCTCGATCCGCAGGCCGCGCTGGTCCATGCGCGGCGGCTGATCGCCGAGGGCGCGGATATCCTCGACGTCGGGGCGGAATCGACCCGCCCCGGCTCCGAGCCGGTGTCCGCTGAGGACGAGATCGCCCGGGCCGTGCCGCTGATCGCGGCGATCCGGGCCGAGAGCCCGGTCGCCATCTCGATCGACACGATGAAGCCGCAGGTGGCCCGCGCCGCGGTCGCTGCGGGCGCGAACATCTGGAATGACGTCGCGGCCCTGCGCTACGCCCCGGACGGACCGCGGGCCGCCGCCGAGCTCGGCTGCGACCTGGTGCTGATGCACATGCGCGGCGAGCCGCGGACCATGCAGGCCGACCCGCAGTACGACGACGTCGTGGCCGAGGTCTGCGCCTTCCTGGCCGAACGGGCGGAGGCGGCCCTGGCGGCCGGCGTGGCGCGCGAGAAGATCTGGCTCGACCCCGGCGTCGGATTCGGCAAGCGGCCCGAGCACAACCTGGCGCTCATCGCCCGGTTGGACGAGGTCGCGGCCCTCGGCTTCCCGGTGCTGCTGGGCGTCAGCCGCAAGCGGTTCATCGCCGCCCTTGATCCGGTCGGCGGGGCGGCGTTGGACGGGCGTCTGGCGGGATCGCTGGCCGCGGTCCTTGCCGGCGTCCAGCGCGGGGCCGCGGTCCTGCGCGTGCACGACGTCGCCGAGACGGTGCAGGCGCTGAAGGTCTGGGAGGCGGTCGCCGCCGCCCGCTAGCCGCGGCCGACGAACGGCATCTTGGTCGCCATCACGGTCATGAACTGGACGTTGGCGTCCAGCGGCAGGCCGGCCATGAACACCACCGCGCCGGCGACCGCCTTTACGTCCATCAGCGGCTCGGGCGCGAACGAGCCGTCGGCCTGGGGTACGCCCTTGGCCATGGCCAACGTCATCTCGGTCGCCGCGTTGCCGATGTCGATCTGGCCGCAGGCGATATCGTAGGCCCGTCCCTCAAGCGAGGTCGAGCGGGTCAGGCCGGTGATCGCGTGCTTGGTGGCGGTGTAGGCGACCGAATACGGCCGTGGCGCGTGCGCCGAGATCGAGCCGTTGTTGATGATCCGCCCGCCGCGCGGGTCCTGGGCCTTCATCAGCCGGAACGCGGCCCGCGTGCAGAGGAAGGCGCCGGTGAGGTTGGCGTCGACCACGCGCCGCCAGGCGTCCAGCGACAGGTCCTCCAGCCGCCCACCGGCCGAGACGCCGGCGTTGTTGAACAGAACGTCCAGCCGCCCGAACCGGGTGCGGGCCGCCTCGAACGCGGCCTCGACGCCGGCTTCGTCGGCGATGTCGGCGGCGTGGATCAGGGCCTGGCCGGGCAGGGCGGCGGCGGTTTCCTCCAGCTTGTCGGCCCTGCGGCCGACGAGGACGAGGCTGTAGCCGGCTTCACCGAGGGCGATCGCGCTGGCGCGGCCGATCCCGGAACCGGCCCCGGTGACGAGGGCGACTTTCATGCTGCGAAGGTTAGCAGCGGCCCGGGCGCCAGCGCCACAGTGGACAGCTGCGGAAATCCCGATGCATTCGCCGCCCGCTCGCGCTACCTCGTGGCCATGAGCGAGACCTTGGGCCGAGTGCTGATCATCGCGGGCTCGGATTCCGGCGGCGGCGCCGGGATCCAGGCCGACATCAAGACCGTGACCATGCTGGGCGCCTATGCGGCGACGGCGATCACCGCGGTGACGGTGCAGAACACCCTGGGGGTCACCGGCGTCCACCCGATCCCGGTCGAGGTGGTCGCGGCCCAGGCCCGGGCGGTGCTGGACGATATCGGCGCCGACGCGATCAAGACCGGCATGCTGGGCGACGTGGCCATGGTGCAGGCGGTGGCGGACATCCTCGACAGCACGTCGGCGCCGGCGGTGATCGATCCGGTGATGGTCGCCAAGGGCGGCTCGAACCTGCTGGCGCCCGAGGCGGTGGACGCGGTGCGCAACATGATGATCCCGCGCGCGGCGCTGCTGACCCCCAACGCCCCGGAGGCCCAGGCCCTGACCGGTCTGGCGGTCGAGAGCCTGGACGACCAGCGCCGGGTCGGCGAGGCGCTGCTGAAGCTCGGCGCCCGCGCGGTGCTGATGAAGGGCGGCCACGTGCCCGGCGAGACCGTCACCGACGTGCTGCTGACGCCGCAGGGCGAGACCACCTACGAGGGCGAACGCATCCACACCCGCCACACCCACGGCACGGGCTGCACTTTGGCCTCGGCTTGCGCCGCCGGCCTGTCGCAGGGGCTGCCGCTGACCGAGGCGGTGGCCCGCGCCTGGGCCTATGTGCATGAGGCGATGCGCGCCGCGCCGGGGCTCGGCGGCGGCCATGGTCCGCTGGACCATGGCTGGGCGCTGCGGGGCGGCAAATGAGCGGCGAGCTTTCCGCGCGCCTGGAGGCCGTCGTCCGCGCGACCCCCAGCCTCATGCATGTGCTGACCACGGTGCGCGGCCTGGCCCTGCCGGACTGGCTGGTGTTTTCGGGCGCCGTCTATCAGCCGGTGCTGAACCACCTGACCGGCCGTGATCCCGACCACGGGATCAAGGACTACGACCTCGGCTACTTCGATGCGTCAGACACCTCCTATGAGGCCGAGGATGTGGTGATCCGCCAGGTCGCCGCGGTCTTCGAGCCGCCGTTCCAGGAGATGGTCGAGGTCCGCAACCAGGCGCGCGTGCACCTCTGGTTCGAGCAGAAGTTCGGCGAGCCCTACGAACCGTTGACCTCCAGCGCCCAGGCGTTGTCGCGGTTCACCTCGACCGTCTTCGCGGTCGGCGTGCGGCTGGAAGACGACGACCGACTGACCGTCCACGCGCCGTTCGGCCTGGAGGACCTGTTCGCCATGCGCCTGCGGCCGAACCCCAGCCGTGCGACCGGCGGCTTCCTGCGCACGGCCCAGGCGGCGCAGCGCCGTTGGCCGGAACTGGCGATCCTCGAGGCCTAGAGCCTACCTACTCACGATGGATCATCGTGAGCAGGGTCTAGGGATAGCCGGGGCCGCGGATCTCCATCCAGCGGTCGACGCCGGTCAGCGGCGCAAAGCCGAACTGGCTGTAGAGGCCGTGGGCGTCGCGGGTCGCCAGGTGCAGGCGCCGAAGGCCCTGCAGGTCGGGGTGGGCCTTCAGATAGGCCATCAGCCGCTTGCCGAGGCCTTGTCCGCGGGCGGCCTCATCGACGAACACGTCGCAGATCCAGCCGAAGGTCGCCCGGTCGGTCACCACGCGGGCCATGGCGACCATCGCGCCGTCCGTCCCGTAGGCGCCGACGGCCAGGCTGTTGGCGATCGCGGCGCGAAAGGTCGCCTCCGGAATGCCCAGGCCCCAGTAGCTTCGTCCGCCGATCCAGCCGTGCGCGCGGTCGATGTCGAAGCGCTGCGCATCGTCGCTGATGCGGATCCCGTCGTCGTGAGCGATCTCGTAGGCCATGGCGTCCTCCCCGCCGCCAGTCTGGCGCGGCCGGGCGCACGCGAAAAGGGGCGGCCGCGAGGCCGCCCCTTCCTGGTGTCCCCAGCTCTCGCCTCAGCGGCGGTAGTCGGGGCCGTAGCCGTAGCCGTAGCGGCGGTCGTCGCGGTCCACGCGGCGCGCCAGCTGGTCATAGCGCCGGTCGATGTCCCGGCGCTCCCACTGGCTGAAGCCGTCGCGGCTGTAGCGCCAGGCCAGGCGTTCGGTGTTGCTCACCTCGCGACGCAGCCACGAGGCCGCGCCCGAGTTCAGGGTTCCCCGGCGCTCGGCGCGCTCGATGC
The DNA here is from genome assembly GCF_027286305.1 of Phenylobacterium sp. NIBR 498073. Classification (NCBI taxonomy): domain Bacteria; kingdom Pseudomonadati; phylum Pseudomonadota; class Alphaproteobacteria; order Caulobacterales; family Caulobacteraceae; genus Phenylobacterium; species Phenylobacterium sp. NIBR 498073. Next base: position 4,197,602 of record NZ_CP114599.1, on the reverse strand, counting down.
GCCACATCAGGCGGTCGGCGCGATCGTTGTCGTAGCGCTGGTGGCGTTCGTAGCCGCCGCCGTACGGCTGGGCCGCAGCGGGCGCGGCGGCGGCGGCCAGGGCGGAGGCCGCGGTCAGGGCCAGAACGAGCTTTTTCATGACGGTCCTCCTTGGACATCGGCGTCGCTGGGCAGCGACGTTGATGGCAGAAGACCATGGGCGACCTGAAACGCTTCTGAGGCCGCCGTTGTCTGTCGTTCAGCTTGCCCGCGGGCGCGGTCAGGCCGCGGCCACGGCTCCGCTGGCGGCGCCGGCCGCGGCGGCCTCGGTCAGGGCCCGGCTGATCGCCTCGTAGAGCTTGGCGATCTCGATCGGCTTGGCCACGTGGCCGTCCATGCCGGCGGCCAGGTACTCTTCGACCTGATGCGACAGGGCGTTGGCCGTCAGGGCGATGATCGGGGTGCGCGGGCGGCCGGCCTCGCGCTCGGCCCCGCGGATGGCGCGGGCGGAGTCGATGCCGTCCATGACCGGCATCTGGATGTCCATCAGGATCAGGTCATAAGACCCATCGCGCCAGGCCTCGAAGGCCAGACGGCCGTTGGCGACGATGTCGATGTCGATGCCCAGCGAGCCCATGACCGCGGCCAGGACCTGTTGGTTGGTCGGGTTGTCCTCGGCGGCCAGCAGGCGCAGGGCGCCTTCGTCGGCCTCCTCAGCGGCCTGCGGCGCGACCGGCGCCTCGACGGCCAGCTCGCCGCGGTCCAGCGGCAGCTCGACGGTGAACACCGAGCCCTGGCCCTCGCGGCTCTCGACGCTGATCACGCCGCCCATCATCTGGGTCAGCTCGCGGCAGATGGCCAGGCCCAGCCCGGTGCCGCCGAAGCGACGGGTCGCGGAATTGTCGGCCTGGGTGAACTTCTCGAACAGCCCGGCCTGCTTTTCGGTGGCGATGCCGACGCCGCTGTCGCGGACCACCAGGCGCAGCACGCCCGAGGGCGCGACGTCGAAGCACGCGCTGACTTCCCCCTGCAGGGTGAACTTGACGGCGTTGGACAGCAGGTTGCCGACGATCTGGCGGATGCGGTCGGCGTCGCCGCGCCAGGCGCCGCGCGCCTCCTCGGCCACCTCGACCTTGAAATCCAGGCCCTTGCCCTGGGCGATCACCGAGAACGAGTCGCGGGTCGGGGAAATGGCGGTGTCCAGGTCGAAGTCGTCGACCAGCAGGGTGAGCTTGCCGGCCTCGATCTTGGAGAGGTCGAGCACGTCGTTGAGCACGGCCAGCAGCAGGCCGCCGGATTGGCGGATGACGTCCAGGCGCTCGCGCTGCACCTGGGTCAGGTCGCCCATCGACATGACCTCGGCCATGGCCAGCACGCCGTTGAGCGGAGTGCGGATCTCGTGGCTCATGTTCGCCAGGAACTGCGACTTCAGCACGTTGGCGGCGTTGGCCGCGTCACGCGCCTCGACCAGTTCGCGCAGGGTCCGCTGCAGCGCCTGCTCACGCTCGTCGAGCTTCGCCAATAGGTGGTTGAAGCTGTCGGTCAGACTGCGGAACAGGGCGTCGTCAGCTTCAACCTCGACGGGCGCGAAGCGGCCGCTGGCGGCGACGTCGTGCATTGCTTCGGACAGCTTGAGCACGGGCGCAATCACCCGAGAGGCGAGTCCGCGGGCCAGGAACAGCGCTACGCCCACGCCTCCGAACAGCAGGGCCAGGGTCAGGGCGACGAACTGCGGCAGCAGCGCGGTGAGGGCGGGGGTCTCGAAGGTCAGACTCAGTTCGCCGACCTTGCGGTCGGCCGCCATCACCGGGGTGGTGATCACCTCGAACGACTCCGACATCAGCGGTTCGGGGCGCCGGAAGCTGGCGACGGTCGCGCCCGAGGCGTCTTTCAACACCGCCAGGGTGACGCTGCCGTCGCTGCCGAGCGTAGCAATGGAGTGCTTTGCGCTGTCGCGATCCTGGGCGGCGAGGGCGGGAGCGGCGGCGCTGGCCACGACCTCGGAGAGCGCCCGGTGGGCTTGGTGGTTCTGTTCGCGGGCGACGGCCCACTGCTGAAGCATGAACGTCAGGCAGGCGGCCACCAGTACGACCACGGTCGTGATCAGGGCCACCCCCGCCACGCGCGCGTGGAAGGTCATCTGGGGCCGCGAGACGGTGGTGCGAGGCTGGTCAGTCATGGCGCCGGGGCTTCATCCGAGCTCTCGATTTAGGCGAATTCTCCTAACGGTTCGCTTCCAGACGGCTCGCTTGAGGGGCGAACTGTGGCGCCAAAGCCACGATCACAACCGTCGAGCGATAAAATCGTGGTTAACGGAACATGAATCTCCTAGGTAGAATTTAACCTCCGGTTTACCTTGACGGAGTTGGTTAATTTCCTCGGAGGGGTTCCCCATGGAAAAGGCGTTTGTCGCGCAGCGTGTCGCGACCAAGTTGTTCTCGACGGAAGCGGCGGTTGACCAGGCCATGGTCGAAGCCACTGAACTGCTGGCGGATCTGCTGAAGGCCCGCTCGGAAGTTAACGCCTCGCTCGTCTTCGCTGACGAAGTGCAGGTGAAGATGGTGGAAGCCATCAAGGCCCTGGGAGAAGCCCGGAGCTCCATGGTCGGCGTGCACAACGAGCTGGCGGAAGCCCAGCTGCGCCTCGGCATCCGCACCAAGCTCGGCTACATGGACAAGCCGGCCATGCGGAAGCGCGAAACCGTGACGGCGATGCGCGAAGTCGGCTGAGCCGATTTGGTTGCAATAGATTAACTGGTGCTGCGCCCCTAATGCGAGTTAGGGGCGCAGTGCTATGCCGACATCACCGATCGTTCTTGGCCTGATCGCCCTCACCTTGGGAATCTCGCTGCTGGCCCTCTGGAAGGGCACATTCGCCGAGCGGGTCGGCGGCGCCATTGTCGGCGCCAACGTCGTGCTGTCGATCCTGAGCGGACTGCTGTTGCCGGACTCGGCCCAGGCGCTCGCCCGGCTCACCCTGGACGGCCTCACCGCCATCGGCCTGCTGATCATCACCGTCAGCTTCGCCAGTTTCTGGCTCGGCGGCGTCATGTTGCTCTATGCGGTGCAGTTCAGTCTGCACGCGTTCTACATCGTCACGTCGCGTCCCGTCGACATGCTGTACATCTGGATCAACAACCTGAATTTCCTGGGAATCAGCGCCTGCCTGCTGGGCGGCGCGGTGGTCGGCCTGCTCCAGCGCCGACGACGGGCGGCCTAGCCGCGCAGGGTGCGCCGGCGACGAACGTCCGAAAATTTTCGCTTGCGCTGCGCCGCGATCCGGAGTTTCTCCGCCGCGGGCCACACCCCCCCAACGGGGTGCTGCTCATCTGTAAGGATGGGAGACATCGCTATGACGACCCTCGCCAAGCCGGCCATGCGCCCGGCTCGCCCCGAGTTTTCTTCCGGCCCGTGCGCCAAGCGCCCCGGCTGGACCCCCGAAAATCTCCAGAACGCCGTGCTCGGCCGCTCGCACCGCTCGAAGCTGGGCAAGACGCGCCTGCAGGAAGCGATCGACCGCACCCGTCAGGTGCTGGAGGTTCCGGACGACTTCCTGATCGGCATCGTGCCCGGATCGGACACCGGCGCCGTGGAAATGGCGATGTGGTCGATGCTGGGTCCCAAGCCGGTCCAGTTGCTGGCCTTCGAGAGCTTCGGCAAGGACTGGGTCACCGACGTGACCAAGCAGCTGAAGCTGCCGGCCGAAGTCCTGGATGCGCCGTACGGCGAACTGCCGGACCTGACCAAGGTGCGCAAGGACGCCGACCTGGTCTTCACCTGGAACGGCACCACCTCGGGCGTCCGCGTCCCGAACGCCGACTTCATCGCCGCCGACCGTGAAGGCATCACCATCTGCGACGCCACCAGCGCCGCCTTCGCCCAGGATCTCGACTGGGCCAAGCTCGATGTCGTGACCTTCTCCTGGCAGAAGGCGCTGGGCGGCGAGGGCGCGCACGGGATCCTGATCCTGTCGCCGCGCGCGGTCGCCCGGCTGGAAAGCTACACCCCGGCCTGGCCGATGCCGAAGCTGTTCCGCATGACCAAGGCCGGCAAGCTGGCCAAGGACATCTTTGAAGGCGCGACGATCAACACGCCCTCGATGCTCTGCGTGGAAGACGCCATCGACGCCCTGAAGTGGGGCGCCCAGATCGGCGGCCTGGCCGAGATGCAGCGCCGCGCCGACGCCAACCTGGCGGCCCTGGCCGCCTGGGTCGAAAAGACCGACTGGGTGGACTTCCTGGCCGCCGACCCGGCGACCCGCTCGAACACCTCGGTCTGCCTGAAGGTGGTCGACGCCCGCGTCGCGGCCCTGGCCGACGACGTCCAGGCCGACTTCGCCAAGAAGCTGGCCTCGGTGCTCGAAAAGGAGGGCGCGGCCCTCGACATCGGCGGCTACCGCGACGCCCCGGCCGGCCTGCGCATCTGGTGCGGCGCCACGGTCGAGACCTCGGACATCGAGGCCCTGACCCCGTGGCTCGACTGGGCGTTCGCCACGACCCTCGAGCAGCTGCAAGCCGCCTAGAGCCCTACTCGCGTCCTCGTGACTTCACGCCCGAAAACCGCGTGGAGCCGAGGACGCCTATCCTCATTCCTGCAAGGAAACCCCCATGCCCCGCGTCCTTATCGCCGACAAGCTGAGCCCGGCCGCCATCGACATCTTCAAGCAGCGCGGCGTCGACGCCGACGTGAAGACCGGTCTGTCGAAAGAAGAACTGCTCAAGATCATCAACGACTATGACGGCCTGGCCGTCCGCTCGGCCACCAAGGCCGACAAGGACGTCATCGCCGCCGCCGGCAACCTGAAGGTCATCGGCCGCGCCGGCATTGGCGTGGACAATGTCGACATCCCTGCCGCGACCTCCAAGGGGATCGTGGTGATGAACACCCCGTTCGGCAACTCGATCACCACCGCCGAACACGCCATCGCCATGATGTTCGCCCTGGCCCGCCAGCTGCCGGCCGCCGACGTCTCGACCCAGGCCGGCAAGTGGGAAAAGAACCGATTCATGGGCGTGGAGCTCTACGCCAAGACGCTCGGCCTGATCGGGGCCGGCAACATCGGCGGCATCGTCGCCGACCGCGCCAACGGCTTGAAGATGAAGGTCGTCGCCTACGACCCCTTCCTGTCGGCTGAACGCGCCGTCGAGATGGGCGTCGAGAAGGTTGAGCTGGATGACCTGCTGGCCCGCGCCGACGTCATCACCCTGCACACCCCGCTGACCGACAAGACCCGCAATATCCTGTCGGCCGAGAACCTGGCCAAGACCAAGAAGGGCGTGCTGATCATCAACTGCGCCCGCGGCGGCCTGGTCGACGAAGCGGCCCTGCGCAAGGGCCTGGACGAGGGTCACATCGGCGGCGCCGCCTTCGACGTGTTCGTCGAGGAGCCGGCCAAGGACAACGTGCTGTTCGGCGCCGAGAACTTCATCGCCACCCCGCACCTGGGCGCTTCGACCATGGAAGCCCAGGAGAACGTGGCCCTGCAGGTGGCCGAGCAGATGAGCGACTACCTGCTCACCGGCGCGGTCTCCAACGCCCTCAACAGCCCGTCGGTCACGGCCGACGAAGCCCCGAAGCTGAAGCCGTTCGTGGCCCTGGCCGAGCGCCTGGGCGCCTTCGCCGGCCAGATGGTCGACGTCGAGGTCAAGGCCGTGGACATCGCCTACGAGGGCGAAGTCGCCAACCTCAACACCCGCCCGCTGACCGCTGCGGCGCTGGCCGGCGCCCTGCGTCCGATGCTGGCCGAGGTGAACATGGTTTCGGCTCCGGCCGTGGCCAAGGACCGCGGCATCACCGTCTCGGAGAGCAAGCAGGACGACTCGCCGATCTTCGACAGCCTGGTCCGGATCACCGTCACCACGGCGCTCGGCAAGCGTTCGTTCGCCGGCACCGTGATCGCCGGCGCGCCGCGCGTGGTCGAGGTCAAGGGCATGGACCTGGACGCCCCGTTCGCCACGACGATGCTGTACGTCAACAACCTCGACAAGCCGGGCTTCATCGGCGCGCTCGGCGCGCTGCTGGCCGAGGCCCAGGTCAACATCGCGACCTTCAACCTCGGTCGCGTCTCGGCCGGGGAAGACGCCATCGCCCTGGTCGGCGTCGACCAGGATCCGGGCGACGCGCTGGTCGAGAAGATCCGCGCCCTGCCGCACGTCAAGGAAGCGCGCACCCTGCGCTTCTGATCCGCCAGAGGCCGCGCCGCCTTGCCGGGCGGCGCGGCCTCGCGCAACCTCGGCCTCCGCAGGGAGGCCATATGACCCAGACGCCGCAGCCCCTGAGCCGCGAGAAGTACACGCGACCTGTGCCGGGCGGCCGGGGCCTCTGGTGGACCGACCGGCTGTGGGCGCTCGCCGCCGACCTGCCCATCGAGCGGGTGAAGCTCGCCGACATCGCCGAGTTCGACGTCGACTGCTGGTTCCAGGAGCGCCACGTCCCCACCGTCCGCAAGGTGGCCGAGCATGCGCGGCGGATCTTCGACGCCGATCTCGCCTATCCGGTGATCCTCTGCGCCGAGGGCCGGCTGATGGACGGCGGCCACCGGCTGGCCAAGGCCTGGATGGAGGGGCGCGAGGAGATCGCCGCCGTCCGCTTTCCGATCACGCCGGAGCCCGACGAGATCCTCTAGCCGCCCGAGAGCGCCCCGAAGATCAGCACCTCGTCGGTCTCGTCCACCGGCTGGCCGATGTCCTTGGCGCGGTCGCCGTTCCGGAAGATGCGCATGTGGCGGCGGATTCGGTCCTGCTCGTCGACCACGCGGAACTTCAGGCCCGGGAAGCGGCGGTCCAGGTCGTCGAGCACCTGCTCGATGCTGCCGCCCGCCGCCGCCAGCCGGCTGACCCCGTCGGTGTAGGAGGTCAGCTGCGAGGGGATGAACACCTGAACCATCAGAGCGGCGCGGCCACCACGGAATAGATCTCCGGCAGGTGCCGGGCGATCGGCCGCCAGCCCGCGCCCTCGTCGTCGCTCATCCAGACCTCGCCGTTGGTGGCGCCCAGATAGAGCCCGACCGGGTCATTGGCGTCGGCGCAGAAGGCCTGGCGCTTGACCGTGAACCAGCCCTGCTCGGCCGGAAAACCGGCGTCATGGCGCCGCCAGCTCCTGCCGGCGTCGTGGGTGCGGTAGACCGCCGGTCGCCCGCCCGGGCTGGTGCGCGGCCAGACCTCGGTGCCGTCCATCGGAAACACCCAGGCGCTGTCGGCGTCGCGCGGGTGCGGGACGATGGTGAAGCCGATGTCGCCGATTTCTTCCGGCATGGCCTGGCCGATCCGGTCCCAGCGTTCGGCCGGGCGGTCGAGACGGTAGATGCCGCAGTGGTTCTGCTGCCAGATGCGGTCGGGCATGGTGGGAGCCAGCGCGATATAGTGCGCGTCCTGGCCGTATTCCGGATAGGGGTCGGGGAAGAAGTTGGCCTCCACCCCTTGGTTCAGCGGCTTCCAGGTCGCCGCCTGGTCGAGGCTTTCGAACACGCCGCCGGTCGAGGTGGCGATGTACATGTGACGGGGATCGCGCGGGTCGATCTGGATCTGGTTGAGCAGCGCCCCGTCGGGGGTGCCGCCGTCGGCCGGGCACCAGTCCCAGTAGTTCGGATGGTCGTTGAAGCCGGCGACGCTGTCCCAGGTCGCCCCGCCGTCAGCGCTGCGGAACAGGCCGGGCGGCGAGGTTCCGGCCCACCAGACGCCAGGTTCGCCGGCGTGGCCGGGCTCCAGCCAGAAACTGTGATCGACCGCGCGGGCCGGTCCGTCGCCCTCGACCTTGGGAAAGGCAGGCGGCCGCTCGGCTTCGGCCCAGCTCCGGCCCTCGTCGGTGGAGCGGAAGATCGTCGGCCCGAGATGGCCGGTCGAGGCGGCCATCAGCAGGGTCTTTCCGTCGCGCGGATCGAGCACCAGGTGATTGACGATATGGCCGAGGAAGATCGGGCCCTGCACCGACCAGGCCTGTCGCGCGGCGTCGCTGCGATAGATCCAGGCGCCCTTGCGGGTGCCGACGAGAAGCTGAACTGCGGCGGACATAGGACCTCCCGTTCGTCTCTTTCCACCGAGCATAGCACCACCGCGAGGTGCTTGACTCTCTCGTCGTCGAAACTAGAACAAAAGTAGAACTTCGGAGAACGAAAAATCCATGTCCGGTTTTCGCGACAGCCGACTGGCGGCTCTCAAGGCGAAGATCGCCGCCCTCGAGGCGGGCAGGCGGGCGGACTCCGAGTCCCTGCCGTTCGGGGCCGGGACGATCGATGCCTGCCTGCCGGGCGGCGGGCTGCCGCTGGGCCAATGGCACGAACTGCTGGGCGCCGGAATGGAGACCGAACTCGGCGCCTGTCCGGCCGCCTTCGCCGCCCTGGCCGCTGCGCCGCTGGCCCGCCGCGGACAGGCGGTGTGGATCCTGCGGCGGGACGACCTTTTCGCCCCCGGCCTGGTCGGGCTGGGCTTTCCGGCCGAACGGCTGATCCAGGTCTGCGCCCGCGACGAGGACGAGGCCTTGGCGGTGGCCGAGGACGCGCTGTCGACCCTCGGCGTGGCGGCCGTCTTCGCCGAGGTGGAAGGTGTGGACCTGACAGCCGGGCGGCGGCTGCAACTGGCCTGCGAGAAGCATGGGGCCACCGGCTTCATGATCCGCCGCCGGCCCTATGGCGGGGCGGCGCGCAAGGAGACGGCGGGCTCGGCCGCCGCCACCCGTTGGAAGATCACGCCTGCGCCCAGCGACCCTGGGCCGGGGGAATTCGGCCTCGGGCCGCCGCGCTGGCGGGTCGAACTGGAGCGCTGCCGGGGCGGGAGGACCGGCGCATGGCTGATGGAAGCCGAGGCCGCATACACCTGGGAGGCCGAGAATGGCCCGCATCCTCTGCGTCTGGTCGCCGAACTGGGCGATCGCCAACTGGCGCCGGCGCAACGCCTCGCCAGCTGAGAAGCTGTCCGTGGTTCCTCCAGTCTTGGGGGAGAAAGAGCGGCCCCGTCCCTTCGCCCTGGTCGAGACCGTCAGGGGCGCGCGGCGGCTGGCGGCGGCGGACAAGGCGGCCCGCGCGCTCGGCCTGTTCGCCGGTCAGAAGGCGACCGACGCCATGGCCCTGGTCCCCGACCTGATCGTCGCCGACAGCGAGCCGGAGGCCGATGCCGAGGCCCTGACCGCCTTGGCCGACTGGTCGGTGCGGTTCTCGCCGGCCGTGGCCGAGGCTGCGCCCGACGGTCTCTTCCTCGACATCAGCGGCGTCGCGCACCTGTGGGGCGGCGAGGCGCAACTGCTCGCCGACTATCGCGCCCGACTGGCGGCCAACGGGATCTTCGTGCGCGGCGCAGTCGCCGACACGCCCGGCGCGGCCTGGGCGCTGGCCCACTACGGCAAGGGCGCGGAGATCATCGTCCCGCCGAACGGCCAGGCCGACCTGCTGGCCTATCTGCCGCCGGCCGCCCTGCGGCTGGACCCGGCGGCGGCCGCCCAGATGGAGCGGCTGGGCCTGCGGCTGCTGTTGCAGGTCCTGGGCATGCCGCGCGCGCCGCTGGCCCGCCGGTTCGGCCAGCAGACCCTGGTGCGGATCGACCAGGCCATGGGCCGCGCGGAAGAGGCGCTGAGCTTTCGCCGCCCGCCGCATCCCTGGTTCGCGCGGCTGGCCTTCTTCGAGCCGATCAGCGCCCTGGAGGACCTGCAGCGGGTGACGCGCGACGTCGCCGCCAAGCTGTGCGCGCGCCTGGAGCAGGAGGGGCGGGGCGCCCGCCGCTTCCGCCTGGTCTTTCACCGGCTCGACGGCCGGGCCCTGCCGCTGGAAGTCGGGCTGGCGCTCGCCGCCCGCGACCCGGCCCGGATCGCCAAGCTGCTGGCCCCCAAGCTGGAGACCCTCGACCCCGGCTTCGGGATCGACGTGGTCACCCTCGAGGCCGAGGCGGTGGAGGCGGTGTCCGGTCGCCAGGTCCGCCTGGACGCGCGCGCCGAGCCGGCGATCGAGGAGGGGCTCGGCCCGCTGGTCGACCGGCTGAGCAACCGCCTGGGCGGCGAGCGGGTCTGGAGGACCGCGCCGGTGCAGAGCCACGTGCCCGAGCTGTCGGCCCGTCCGGCGCCGCCGTTGGCCGCCATACCGCCGCAGGCTTGGAGCCCGGAGGCGCCGCGGCCGGTGCGGCTGTTCCGTCAGCCCGAACCGCTGGACCTGGTCATGGCCCTGACCCCCGACGACCCGCCGCGGCAGTTTCAGTGGCGCAAGCGCCTGCACCGCGTGGCCCGGGCCGAGGGCCCAGAGCGCATCGGCGAGGAGTGGTGGCGCGGCGATATCGATGGCGTCAGCGTCGGCCACGTCCGCGACTACTACCGGGTGGAGGACCAGGACGGGGCGCGGTTCTGGGTCTATCGCGAGGGGCTTTACGAAGACGGCGTCCCGGCCCGCTGGTGGCTGCACGGGGTGTTCGGATGACCCGCTACGCCGAGCTCCAGGTCGCCACCAATTTCTCGTTCCTGCGCGGCGCCTCGCATCCCTGGGAGCTGGTCTCGGCGGCCGGCATGCTGGGGATGGCGGCGATCGGAATCACCGACCGCAACTCGCTGGCCGGGGTGGTGCGGGCCTGGACGCAGATGCGTTCGATGGCGGAGACGCCGTTCGCGGTGAAGGCCCTGACCGGCTGCCGGCTGGACTTCGCCGACGGGACGCCGTCGCTGCTCTGCTACCCTTCCGACCGCGAGGCCTATGGCCGCCTGACCCGGCTGCTGACGCTCGGCCAGCTGCGGGCGGGGAAGGGCGGCTGTGAGCTGCATTGGGGCGACTTCGCCGATCACGCCGAAGGCCAGCTGGTGCTGATCGTGCCGCCGACCCGTCTGGACGAGGCGTTCGAGCGCCAGGTCGTCCAGATCGGCGGCGACCTGCGCGGCGATGTTTGGCTGGCGGCGTCGCGGTCCTATGGCTCCCGCGATCTGCAACGGATGTCGCGGCTGACGGCGCTGGCCGAACGGTCCGGCGCCCCGATGGTCGCCACCAACGACGTCCTCTACCATGCCCCGGAACGGCGTCCGCTGCAGGACGTGCTGACCTGCATCCGCGAGACCTGCACCATCCACGAGGCGGGCCTGCGGCTGGCGGCCAACGCCGAACGGCACCTGAAGGCGCCGGCCGAAATGAGCCGGCTGTTCACCCGCTTTCCCGGCGCGGTCGAACGCAGCCTAGAGATCGTCGAGCGGATCGATTTCGACCTCTCCCAGCTCAGCTACGAATATCCCGACGAACCGGTGCCGCCGGGCAAGAGCGCGATCCAGCATCTGCGCGACCTGACCTGGGAGGGCGCGTCCTGGCGGTTCGAAAAGGGCATGGGCGAGAAGGAGCGCCGCACCCTCGAGCACGAGCTCGACCTGATCGAGAAGCTCGGCTTCGCCAACTATTTCCTGACCGTCCACGACATCGTCGCCTGGGCGCGCGAGCAGGACATCCTCTGCCAGGGCCGCGGCTCGGCGGCCAATTCCTGCGTCTGCTTCTGCCTGGGGGTTACTGCGGTCGACCCGACCAAGGATGACCAGGACCTGCTGTTCTCGCGCTTCATCTCGGAAAAGCGCGGCGAGCCGCCGGACATCGACGTCGACTTCGAGCACGCCCGCCGCGAGGAGGTGATGCAGTACGTCTATCGCCGCTACGGCCGTGACCGCGCCGCCATCGTCGCCACCGTCATCCACTACCGCCCGCGCATGGCGATCCGCCAGGTCGGCAAGGCGCTGGGCCTGACCGAGGACGTCACCGCCGCCCTGGCCGGCACCATCTGGGGCAGCTGGGGCGAGGAGGTGCCCGACAGCTACATCGTCCAGGCGGGGCTGGATCCGGCCAATCCGGAGATCCGCCGCGCGGTGCGGCTGGCGACCGAGCTGCTGAAGTTCCCGCGCCACCTGTCGCAGCACGTCGGCGGCTATGTGCTGACTCAGCGGCGGCTGGACGAGACCGTGCCGATCGGCAACGCGGCCATGAAGGACCGCACCTTCATCGAGTGGGACAAGGACGACATCGACGCGCTGGGCCTGATGAAGGTCGACGTGCTGGCGCTGGGCATGCTGACCGCCCTGAAAAAGAGCTTCGACATGATCCCGGAGGGAGACGTCGGCCGGAAGGTCACCGACATCGCCCACATCCCGCAGGAGGTCCCCGAGGTCTACGAGATGCTGAGCCGGGCCGACTCGATCGGCGTCTTCCAGGTCGAGAGCCGGGCGCAGATGTCGATGCTGCCGCGGCTGAAGCCGAGGAAGTTCTATGACCTGGTCATCGAGGTGGCGATCGTCCGCCCCGGCCCGATCCAGGGCGACATGGTCCATCCCTACCTGAAGCGCCGCGACGGGATCGAGCCGGTCGACTATCCGCGCCCGGGACCTGAGCATCCCCAGGACGAGCTGCAGGCCATTCTCGGCAAGACCCTGGGCGTGCCGCTGTTCCAGGAACAGGCGATGCGCATCGCCATCGAGGCGGCGAAGTTCTCCGAGAACGACGCCGACGGCCTGCGCCGTTCGATGGCCACTTTCCGCCACCTCGGCAGCGTCGGCGAGTACGAGACCAAGTTCCTGGAGGGCATGAAGGGCCGCGGCTACGACCCGGCCTTCGTCGAGCGTTGCTTCAAGCAGATCGAAGGCTTCGGCTCCTATGGCTTCCCGGAGAGCCACGCGATCAGCTTCGCGCTGCTGGTCTACGCCTCGGCCTGGGTGAAATGGCGCTGGCCCGACGCCTTCCTGGCCTCGCTGCTGAATAGCCAGCCGATGGGCTTCTACCAGCCGGCCCAGCTGGTCCGCGACGCGCGCGAGCATGGGGTGGAGGTGCGCGGCCCCGACGTGCTGGCCAGCGACTGGGACTGCACCCTGGAGCCGGCGAGCCGGGAGGACCGTCTGCGCGCGGTGCGGCTGGGCCTGCGCCAGGTCAAGGGGTTCAGCGACAAGGAGGCCGAACGTCTGGTGGAGGCTCGAAATGCCGGCGTGCGCAGCGTCGAGGGCTTTGCGGTCCACGCCGGGCTGTCGCGCCGTTCGCTGGAACTGCTGGCCGAGGCCGACGCCTTCGCCTCGCTGGGCCTGTCCCGCCGCCAGGCGTTGTGGGCGGTGAAGGGGCTGGCCGACGAGACCAATAGTCTGAAGGACGCGCCGCTGCTCGCCGCCATGGGGGTCAAGGAACATCAGGTCGAGCTGCCGCTGATGAACCTGCCGCAGGAGGTGGAGGAGGACTACCGCACCACCAGCCTGTCGCTGCGCGCCCATCCGATCAGTTTCTTCCGCGAAAGCCTCAACAGCCTTGGCGCGGTGAAGGCCCGCGACCTGGCGAAGATGCGCGACCGGAGACTGGTCACGGTCGGGGGCCTGGTGCTGGTGCGCCAACGGCCGGGCACGGCCAAGGGCGTCACCTTCATGACCCTGGAGGACGAGACCGGCGTGGCCAACATCGTGGTCTGGCAGGACGCCTTCGCCGCCAATCGCCGGCTGGTGATGACCTCGTCCTTCCTGGTGGTGCACGGCCAGATCCAGAGCGAGAGCAACGTCATCCACGTGGTCGCCCGCCGGTTCACCGATCTCTCGCCCCGCCTGGCCGAGATGAAGGACGAAGATGGGCCGGCGCCGCGCATCCGCAACCGGGTGACCGGCGGCCTGATCCGCAGCCGCGACTTCCACTGAACCTTGACCTGCCGGGGTTTGCGCCGAATTCTCCCCCGCCGCTCAAGGGGGAAACGCCATGCTGCGTTGGGGTGCGATCGTCTTCGGAAGCCTGGTCCTGGCGGGGACCGCCCAGGCCGCCGACGGGCCGAAGGTCAAGGTCGAGAGCGGGGTGCTGGCCGGCGTCCAGACCGACCGGGCCAAGATCTTCCGCAACGTGCCCTACGCCGCGCCGCCGGTCGGCGCGCTGCGCTGGGCGCCGCCGAGGAAGCCGCTCGCCTGGAATGGCGAGCGGGACGCGACCGCCAACGGCCCCTCGTGTCCGCAGAAGATGAACGCCGACGGCACGCCCAACGAGGGCAGCGCCAACGGGCCGACGAGCGAAGACTGCCTGCAGCTCAACGTCTTCACGCCGCTGGAGGGCAAGAAGGCGCCGGTCATGGTCTGGCTGCACGGCGGCGGTCACAAGACCGGGGCCGGCTGGATCTATGACGGCCAGAATTTCGCCCGCGACGGCGTGGTGCTGGTGGCGATCAACTACCGGCTCGGCCCGCTGGGCTACTTCGCCCATCCGGCGCTGGGCAAGGACCAGGCCGGCAACTACGGCCTGATGGACCAGATCGCGGCGCTGCAGTGGGTCCGGCGCAACATCGCCGCCTTCGGGGGCGATCCGGGCAATGTGGCGGTCTTCGGCGAAAGCGCCGGCGGGGCCAGCACGCTCGCCCTGCTCGCTGCACCGGGCGCCAAGGGCTTGTTCCACAAGGCCGCGGTGCAGTCGGGCGGCGGCTGGAGCGCGCCCAGGACCCTGGCGCAGGAGCAGGCCGAAGGCGCCGCCATGGCCGCCAAGCTCGGCGCGAGCGACCTGACGCAGCTGCGCGCCCTGCCGGCGCAGACCCTGGCCGACGAGGGCGCAGGCGCCGACTACGGCCCGTTCGTCGACGGGCGGGTGCTGAAGCAAACCCCGGCCCAGGCCTTCGCCGCGGGCAAGGCGATCGACGTCCCGCTGATCATCGGGGCCAATTCCGGCGAGGACTCGCTGTTGGGACGCCGCTTGCCGAACGCCGCGGCGATGGCGGTCTCGATCCCCGAGGCGGTGAAAGCCGCCTATCCCGACGAGGCCGCCAAGGGCGACGAGGCCCTGGTCCGCGCCGCCTTCGGCGACCGCTATATGGTCGGCCCGGCCCGCTGGCTGGCGGGCCAGGCGGCCGGCGGCCAGCCGGCCTGGCTCTATCATTTCAGCTATGTCGGCTCGCGCTTCCGGCCGATGGGCGTGACCACCGCCGCTCACGCCGCCGAGATCCAGTACGTGTTCGAATACTGGGGCCGGCGCACGCCGCCCAGCATGGTGGCGGCCGACGACCGGGCCATGGCCACGCTGATGCACGGCTGCTGGGTCGCCTTCGCCAAGAGCGGGGCTCCGGCCTGCGACATCGCCTGGCCGGCCTATGACCGCGCCCGCGACGAACTGGTCGAGTTCGGGGGCCAGAGCGGCCTTCGCGTCGGTTTCCGCCAGCGCCAGCTCGACGCCCAGCAATTGGACGTGCTGCCCGACCTGGCCTTGCCCGAGAACTGAATCGCCAAGCTCGGCGTTCTGGGACTCTGGCCGCAGGGGAGTCTTGGAACATGGCCGCGCGTCCGACCTGGCAGGGCTATCTGCGCCTGTCGCTGGTGAGCTGCCCGGTGGCGCTCTACACCGCGACCTCGCGCAGCGCCGACGTCTCCTTCAACATGCTGCACAAGGAGACCCACAACCGCATCCGCATGATCCCCACCGACCCGGAGACCGGGCCGGTCGATCGGGCCGACATCGTCAAGGGCTACGAGGTCGAGAAGGGCCGCTACGTCGTCGTCACCGACGAGGAGATCAAGAACGTCCGGCTGGAGACGACCCGCACCATCGACATCGAGCGGTTCGTCGATGCGGCCGAGATCGACCGGCTCTACTGGAACGACCCCTATTTTTTGGCGCCCGACGGGGACATGGCGGCCGAGGCCTTCGGGGTGATCCGCGAGGCGATGGAGGGGGCCGGCAAGCTGGCCCTGGCCCGGGTGGTGATGCACCAGCGCGAGCGGCTGATGGCGCTGGAGCCGCGCGACCAGGGAATCCTCGCCTACAGCCTGCGCAACAACAAGGAGGTGAAGGACCCAGCCGAGTTCTTCGACCGCATTCCCGACGTCAAGGCCGACCCGAAGATGGTCGCCATCGCCGAGAAGATCATCGAACAACTCGAGGGCCCGTTCGACCCCAGCGAGTTCAACGACCGCTACGAGGACGCCCTGCGCAAGCTGATCGCCGAGAAGGAGGCCCACCACGGCGTCGTCTCGAAGGTCGAGGAGCCGAAGGAGGCCGAGGTCATCGACCTGATGGAGGCCCTTCGCCGCAGCCTCGGGGAGGGCGGGCCGCGGCGCAAGAGCGACCCCCGCGGCGGCGGCAAGAAGGCCGCGCCGCGCAAGACGCCCGCCCGCAAGCGGGCGTCCTGACGGCCTACTGGAACATCCCCACGATGACCGAGGCGATGATGCCGGTCGCCGCGGCGGTCAGCACCACGTCGTTGTCGACGCGGGTGTAGTAGTAGCCGCGCGGCGGCGGGGGCAGACGGTAGTAGTTGTAGTTGCTGATCCGGTAGCGGTCGGCGCGATAGGCCGGCGGCAGCCGGTCGCCGCGGTTCCAGTGACGGTAGTGATAACCCGGCGGGCGGTGATAGGCGGCGGCGCGGTACTTGCGCTCGGCCTTGCGCACGTCGCGGTCGTACTTGCGTTCGGCCTTGTCCATGCGCTTGTCGTAGTGGCGCTCGGCGTGGTCGCGACGATCGTCGCCGCGGTACGGCTGAGCGGAGGCGACGCCCGCGCTGGCCAGGACCGACAGGGCGACGGCGGCGGTCAGAAACTTCCTCATAAGCTCTCTCCTATCGAACTGAGAGCCATCATGAGGGAGCGTGCTTGAGCCTTAGCTGAACCGTGCTGTTCGGGTCGGGTTCATCTTCGCGGCGAAGCTGCGGCCAATGTGTCAGCTCAGACGCTTGATTGCGGCTTCCAGCGACCGCTCGCCCTCGGCGTAATCGGCCCAGGCGTTGGTCTTGGCCAGCAGCGCCGGCGCGGTGCGGATCGTGTAGCGGCGCGGATCGAGGCCGGCGCGGACCTGGCTCCAGGTCAGCGGGAACGACACCGTGGCGCCGTCGCGGGCGCGGGGGGAGAGCGGCGCGACCGCCGTCGAAAGCCGGTCGTTGCGCAGGTAGTCCAGGAATATCCGCCCCTGGCGCAGCTTCTTGGCCATGTTCGCCACATAGAGGGCCGGCTCGTCGGCCGCCATCTGCTCGCAGAGCTTCTTGGCGAAGGCCTTGGCCGTCGGCCAGTCCAGCTCGCCCTTCGACGGGGCCAGCGGCGTCACCACGTGCAGGCCCTTGCCGCCGGTGGTCTTGCAGAAGGCGATGAGCCCCAGGTCCTCCAGCCGGTCGCGCACGTCGCGGGCTGCTGCGACCACGGCGTCGAAGTCGACGTCGGGGCCGGGGTCGAGGTCGAAGATCAGCCGTCCGGGGGTCTCCGGCGCGTGCGGGCGGCAGTTCCAGGGGTGGTACTCGGCCGCGCCGATCTGGGCCAGGGCGGCCAGGGCCTCGACGCGGTCGACCTGCAGATAGGCGGCGTGGTCGCCGAACACCTCGACCTGCGAGAGCAGCGGCGAGGCGCCCTTGCCGGCGTGGCGCTGGAAAAACTGCTCCCCGCCCAGCCCGTCCGGAATGCGGATGATCGAGCAGGGCCGCCCCTCGATGTGCGGCATCATCCACGGGCCGACCGCCTCCAGGTAGCGTGCGAGCTCGAGCTTGGTGACCGGCGCGTCGCTGTCGGCCGAGTTCGGCCACAGCGCCTTGTCGGGGCTGGAGATGGTCACGCCCATCACGATCGAATCGCCCATGCGCTTGCTCCGCTGCGCCGGCTTATCGGGATTGGACAGGGCGGCGGCTTCGGTCTCGACCTCGCCGGCCGGCTTGTCCTCGCGGAGGCCCTTGAACGCGCCTTGCCGCACCGCGCCACCGTCGGTGTAGCCGGCGAACTCGATTTCGGCGACCAGTTCGGGCCGCGCCCAGTTGATGTCGCCGTCCTTGCGCGGCGCTCCGGGGCCGCTGAACGGACTGTCGGCGCTCGCAACCGCTTCCAGTCGGGGCAGAAGGCGGCTGACCACGGCGCTGCTGAAGCCGGTTCCGACCCGGCCGGCATAGACCAATGCGCCGTCCTGGTAGCGTCCGACCAGCAGCGAGCGCAGGCGGCCCTTCTCGCCGGTCCAGCCGCCGATCACCACCTCGTCGCCGGGGCGCAGCTTGGCCTTGCTCCAGGTGTCGCTGCGGCCCGATCGATAAGGTGCGGCCAGGCGCTTGGAGACGATACCTTCCAGGTCGAGCCTCTGGGCCGAGCGCCAGACCGCCTCGCCGGACGTCTCGAAGTGCTCGACGTAGCGGATGGCGTCGTCGCGCCCGTCGAGCAAGGTCTTGAGCCGCGCCTTTCGCTCGCTAAGCGGCAGCTCGCGCAGGTCCTCGCCGTCCTCGAACAGCAGGTCGAAGGCGTAGTAGATCAGCTCGTCGCTGCGTCCGTCGGACAGCGCGGCCTGCAACGCCGCAAAGCTCAACTTGTCGTCGCCGTCCAAGGCCACGGCCTCGCCGTCGAGGATGCAGTCGGGCAAGCCGGCGGCGGCGTCGGCGAGGGCCTGAAAGCGTTCGGTCCAGTCCAGCCCCTTGCGCGTGCGCAGCCGGGCCGCGCCGTCGGCGACGCGCAGCTGCATGCGGTAGCCGTCGAACTTCACTTCATGCGCCCAGCCCGAGCCGTTCGGCGGCCTGTCCTGCGTGCGGCAGAGCTGCGGTTCGATGAAGTCCGGCATCGCAGCGGTCTTGCGCTTGGCCGGTTTGGGCGGGGGGGCGGACGCCGGCGCGCCGCGCGGCTTGGACTGCCAGACGCCGTCGGCCTTGCCCTTGGCGGTGGTGATGAACGGCTTGGGCGCCTTGCCCGCGCCTGCGGCGATGTCGGCCATGGAGCGGCCGGAGGCTACGGACGTGTCGTTGTCCTTGAGCAGGGCGTCGTCGTCGCCTTCGCGGGCGAACTGGTCGCGGTGCTTGATCAGCAGCCAGTTGGTCTTGTCGCCGCCATCGCGGTCGGTCTTCATGCGGACCAGGACGAACCCGCCGTGCAGGCGGTCGCCCGCCAGCACGATCTTCAGGTCGCCCTTCTCGAGGCCCTGGTGCGGGTCGGTTCCCGGCTCTGGCGCCCAGTAGCCGCGGTCCCACAGCATGACGCTGCCGCCGCCGTACTGGTCCTTGGGGATCGTGCCCTCGAAATCGCCGTAGTCGAGCGGGTGGTCCTCGACCTCGACGGCCAGCCTACGTTCGTGGGGGTCGAGGGAGGGGCCCTTGGTCACCGCCCAGGACTTGAAGACCCCGTCCAGTTCCAGTCGGAAGTCGTAATGCAGCCGGGTCGCGGCGTGCTTCTGGATCACGTAGCGCAGGTGGGCCGCCGGTTTGACCTTCGCCCGGCCGCTCGGTTCGGCCGTCCGACTGAAGTCCCGCATGGACTGATAGCGGGCGAGCTTGTTCGCCATAGAAGGGTCCCTCGGCGGTCCGCACGCGGTCGGCCTCGCGGGTGGCGGCGAGCGCGCGCACGAACGCGTCGCGCCAGGCGGTGACGTCTTCGCGCTGGACGTTGTCGAAGAGAGCGCGCCAGCGCTCAATTCGCTCCATCAGGTCCATGGACAGCGCCCGGTGCAGAGCCTCGGCGATCTCCTCGGGGCTGTTGGGATTGACGATCAGGGCGCTCTTCAGCTGGTTGGCGGCGCCGGCGAAGCGCGAGAGCACCAGCACGCCGGGATCGGTCGGGTCCTGGGCGGCGACGAACTCCTTGGCCACTAGGTTCATGCCGTCGCGCAGCGGCGTCACCAACGCGACCTTGGCGGCGCGGTAGATGCCGGCCAGCTCGTCGCGGCGATAGTTACGGTTGACGTAGCGAACCGGGTTCCAGTCGATGTCGGCGTACTCGCCATTGATCCGGCCCGACAGCGCGTCCAGCCGGGCGCGGATTTCGCGGTAGGCCTCGACGCCCTCGCGGCTGATCGGGGCGATCTGCAGGAACAGCACCTCGCGGCGCAGTTCGGGATGCGCGGCCAGCAGCCGCTCAAAGCCCAGGAACCGCTCCTCCACCCCCTTGGAGTAGTCGAGCCGGTCGACGCCGATGACCATCTTCCGAAAGGCGGTGTGGGCGGCCATGACGTCGTGAGTGCGCCGCGCGGTGGCGCTCTGGCTCAGCTCGGCGAAGTCCTGGGCGTCGATTCCGATCGGGAAGGCCCCGGTCCGCAAGGTGCGGCCGAAGGCGCGCAGCTGATCCTCGCCGGCGGCGACGCCGCGCGCCTCGTTCAGTACGTACTCCTCGAACGCCTGCCGATACTCCGGGGTCTGGAAGCCGACGAGGTCGTAGGCGAACAGCGCCTCGACCAGCTGGCGGTGCCGCGGCAGGGTGATCAGCAGTTGGTGCGCCGGCCAGGGGATGTGCAGGAAGAAGCCGATCCGGTTCTTGATCCCCAGTTCGCGCAGTTCGCGGGCCAGCGGGATCAGGTGGTAGTCATGCACCCAGATCAGGTCGCCTTCCTCGATCAGCGGAGCGAGGGTCTCGGCGAAGCGGCGATTGACCCGCTGGTAGCCCTCGTCGAACGAGCGGTCGTACGCGGTCAGGTCCTGGCGGTAGTGGAACAGCGGCCACAGGGTCTTGTTGGCGTAGCCGTTGTAGTACTCGTTGAGATCGGCCTCCTCGAGGTCGACGGTCGCGACGGTCACCCCGTCGACGCGCTGGAGGTTGAGTTGGCCGCTGAACTCCGGCGCGGTCTTGCCGCTCCAGCCGAACCACAGGCCCGAATATTCGCGCAGCGCCGCGGCCAGGGCCATCGCCAGTCCGCCGACCGTCTCCTCGCCCTTGCCGGCGGGCGGGGTGACGCGGTTGGAGACGACGATCAGGCGGCTCACGTCGCGCCCTCCAGCCAGGACAGGGCCTCCTCGACCCCGTCCATGCGGTAGATCGCGGTGGTGCGGCGCTGCGGCCCGATCAGCACGCCGTATCCGCCCATCTGGCGGACCGCGAAGAAACCATGCTCGTCGGTGAGGTCGTCGCCCAGGAAGATCGGTTGGGCCCCCTTGAACGGGGCCTCGGTCATGAAGGCGCGGATGGCGTCGCCCTTGCTGGCCCCTGGGGTGCGCAGCTCGACCACCATGTCGCCGGGCTGAAGGGTCAGGCCGGTGACGGTCGCCAGCCGCTCGGCCAGGTCGACGGCGTCCTGGGCGCGATCGGGCGCCAGCCGGTAGTGCAGGGTCAGGCTCAGCGACTTGTCCTCGACCAGCAGCCGCGGATCGCCGGCGGCGAAGTCCTTGAGGGTGGCCCGGGCCGAGGCCAGGCCCGGGTGCGGCGGCGCTTCTCCGACCACCCCGCGCGCGTCCCGCCGCACCAGACCGTGGATCGCCGCGGCGCAGGCGACGCGGCCTTCCAGGATGCGGTCGATGTCGTCCAGCGAGCGGCCGCTGACCACGGCCAGCCGACCGTTCATGCGGCTCGCCAGCCGGCTCAGCAGGTCGTTGCGCCGCCGATCGGGACCGACGTCCTCGGGACGCTCGGCGATCGGGGCCAGCGTTCCGTCGAGGTCTAGAAACAGCGCCGCGCCCTCCAGGGCGAGCCGGGACGGGGGCCGATCAAGGCCAATGCTCAGTTCGTCGATACTCATATGCACCTTTGCCCCGCAGCCGAACGACAAACGTCCGACCGGCCGGATCGATCCGGTGAGGGTCGGGGCCTAAATCCACCTCTGGTGGGAAATGGGTTGGTCAGAAGGGCTTGACGTCGCACGTGCGAACGCCGCTATGCGCACACGAAGACGTTTTCTCGCGAAAAGGTGACATCAGATGGCCGAGCAGCCCCTCGCCGACGTGATCGTGCTCTTCGGCGGTACAGGCGATCTCGCCCAGAAAATGCTCTTCCCGTCGCTCTATAATCTGGATGCGGACGGTTTCCTGGCCGAGAGCTTCGGCATCATCGCCACCGCCCGCGCGGAGATGACGCGCGAGGCGTTCGTCGCCCAGATCAAGGACGCGGTGTCGGCCCGGGTCGGCGGCGGCGGGCTGGACCCGAAGATCTGGGCGCGGTTCGAACAGCGCCTCCAGTACGTCGGCGCCGACGCCACCACCCCGGCCGGGGCGGCCGAACTGAAGGCGGCGCTCGGCGGGGCCAAGACCCCGATCTACTACCTGGCCCTGTCGCCCAGCATCTACGGCCGCGTCTGCGCGGCCCTGGCCGACGCCGGCATGGCCGGGCCCGGCACCCGCATCGTGCTGGAAAAGCCGATCGGCCGCGACCTCGAGAGCTCGAAGGTGATCAACGGCGCGGTGGCCGCGGTCTTCCCCGAAGAGAGCATCTTCCGGATCGACCACTACCTCGGCAAGGAGACGGTGCAGAACCTGCTGGCGCTGCGCTTCGCCAACACCCTGTTCGAGCCGCTGTGGAACAACCTGACCATCGACCACGTGCAGATCACCGTGGCCGAGACCGAGGGGGTCGGCGACCGCTGGCCCTATTACGACGAGTACGGCGCGCTGCGCGACATGGTGCAGAACCATATGCTGCAGCTGCTCTGCCTGGTGGCGATGGAGCCGCCCTCGGACATGGAGCCGGACAGCGTCCGCAACGAGAAGGTCAAGGTGCTGCGTTCGCTGCGCCCGGTGACCCGCGCCGACGTTCAGACCGTCAGTGTCCGCGGCCAGTACACGCCGGGAGTCACCTCCGGCGCGGCGGTCTCCGGCTACGAAGCCGAGCGCGGCCAGCCGACCGGGACCGAGACCTTCGTGGCGCTGCGCGCCGACATCGACAACTGGCGCTGGGCCGGCGTGCCGTTCTTCCTGCGCACCGGCAAGCGGCTGCCCGAGCGGCGCACCCAGATCGCCATCCAGTTCAAGCCGGTGCCGCACTCGATCTTCGAGGGCGCCGCCAAGGCCGACCTGGCCGCCAACCGCCTGGTCATCGACCTGCAGCCCGACGAAGACATCGAGCTGCTGCTGATGAACAAGGCCCCGGGGCTGTCGGAGCGCGGCATGCGCCTGCAGTCGCTGCCGCTGTCGCTGTCGTTGGCCAAGGCCTATAGCGGCCCCAATTCGCGCCGCCGCATCGCCTATGAGCGGCTGATCCTCGACGTCATCCAGAACAACAGCACGCTGTTCGTCCGCCGTGACGAGGTCGAGCGCGCCTGGGAATGGATCGACGGCGTGGCCGACGCCTGGCGGGAATCGTCGATGACCCCCAAGCCCTACGCCGCGGGCAGCTGGGGACCGGCCGGCGCCTTCGCCCTGATCGAGCGCTCGGGCCGGGCCTGGTACGACTAGCCCCGGATAGCTAGTCCAAGTCGATGTGGAAGCGGCGCCGTTCGCCGCTCTCGCAGTCGGTCAGCTCGACCTCGCCCTCATGAACGAGGTCGACGAATTCCAGCGCCGCATCTTCGAAGCTCGCGCCAAGAATCTCGCGCGTGGCGCCGCTGGCGGCGCGCGCCTCGAAGCGGTGCAGGGTTTCGGTGGCGTGGAACATGGGGCCGGCCTTTCAGCGTGACCCCACGAGCATCCGCCGATTCGGCTAGCGCACCGACGACCACGGCCGCGACAACATCGTCGCACAGTTGATCAGCCCGACCAGCGAGTAGGTCTGCGGGTAGTTGCCCCAGAGCTCGGCGCCGTCGAAGGCGATGTCCTCTGACAGCAGGCCGGCGGCGGTGCGCCGTTCCAGCATCTCCTCGAACAGCTGTCGGGCCTCGTCGGAGCGGCCCGACAGGTGCAGCGCCTCGATGAGCCAGAACGTGCAGAAATTGAATGCTGTCTTGGGCTCGCCGAAGTCGTCGGGGATGGCGTAGCGCAGCATGTACGGGCCGCGGCGCAGGCCCTTTTCGACCGCCGCGATGGTCGCGGCCATGCGCGGATCGTCGGGACTGACGAAGCGCACGTCGACCAGCTGCAGCAGGCTGGCGTCCAGCTCCTCGCCCTCGAAGGTGGCGGCGAAGCGGCCGAGCTTGGGGTTCCAGGCGCGGGTCTCGATCGCGGTCCGGACCTGGGCGGCGCGGGCGTTCCAGTGGTCGGCGCGGTCGGCCAGGCCGAGCTTGGCGGCGGCGTTGCCGAGCCGGTCGCAGGCGGCCCAGCACATCACCGCCGAATAGGTGTGGATGCTCTCGCGGCCGCGGAACTCCCAGAGGCTGGCGTCCGGCTTGTCGTGCATCTCGAAGGCGCGCTCGCCGACCCGCTCCAGGGCCCGGAAATCCTCGACCGTCGCGGGCCGCAGCAGGCGCTCGTCGAAGAAGGCCTGCACGGTCGACAGGATGATTTGTCCGTACACGTCGTGTTGCAGGTGCTCGTGCGCCTGGTTGCCGATCCGCACCGGCCCCATGCCGCGATAGCCGGGCAGGTGCTCGGCGAAGTGTTCGGTCAGGGCCGGCTCCATGCCGACGCCGTAGAGCGGCTGAACGTGGCCGCCGCGGGTGCGGTCGATCAGGTTGCGCAGGTAGCCGAGATAGTTCTCCAGCATGTCGGCCGCGCCCAGCCGGTTCAGGGCCTGGACCACGTAATAGGCGTCGCGCAGCCAGCAGTAGCGGTAGTCCCAGTTGCGGCCGCTCTCGGCGTGCTCGGGGATCGAGGTGGTCAGGGCCGCGACGATGGCCCCGGTCTCCTCGTGGGCGCAGAGCTTGAGGGTGATGGCCGAGCGGATCACCGCCTCCTGCCACTCCAGCGGCACGGCCAGGTTCCGCACCCAGCCGCGCCAGTAGGCGGTGGTCTCGCCCAGCATCCGCTCGCAGGTCGCGGCGAGGTCGGCGTCGAAGCCCTCGTCGGGGCCAAGGAACATCGCCACCGGCTGCTCCAGCCGGAACAGGCGCTCGGCGGTGATGTGCGAGACCGGTGCATCGGTGGTCAGTCGCAGGGTGGTCTCGCCGCCGACGAAGCGGATGTGGTTGGAGCCGGTCGTGCGCTCGGCCGGGCGTTCGCCCCAGTTGACCATCGGCCGCGCGCGGATGCGGATCTTCGGCGTGCCGACCAGCGGGCGCACCAGGCGGATAATGGCGAGGGGGCGATAAATCCTGCCGAACTGCCGATAGCGGGGGCAGAAGTCGATGATCTGGACCATCGCCCCGTCGGCGTCGGTGATCTCGGTGCAGAGCACCGGGGTGTTGCGCAGATAGCTCTGGGCGACGTGCGCCTGGTTCTCGACCTGGACGTCCCAAAACCCATGGGCGTCGGGGTTTGCTTCGGGGGCGTCGCCGAGCAGGGCGCAGAACATGGGGTCGCCGTCGACGCGGGGCGCGCAGGCCCAGGCCAGTCGTCCGGCGCGGTCGATGAGGCCGCTGGCCGCGCAGTTGCCGATCGGGAAGAGGTCGAGAGTCTGGGTCATTCGTCAGGAATTCGCGAAGCGCCTCCAGGTTCTTGCCGATTGTGCCGTCCGGCCGTTCTCGAATCGACCCCGATCGGGGAAAGACTCCCTTCCGCCGCGGGTTGGGCCATAGTGCGACCGACCCGAACCAGCAGATGGAGGCCAGATGATCCGCGCCCGCCGCGCCCGCATTGTCGCGACCCTGGGACCCGCCAGCCGCGAGGCCGGCAAGGTCGTGCAACTCGCCATGGCCGGCGCGGACGTGTTCCGCGTGAACTTCAGCCACGGCGTGCATGAGGACCATGCGCGGACCATCGCCAATGTCCGCGCCGCCGAGGCGGCGGTGGGCCGGCCGCTGGCGGTGCTGGCCGACCTGCAGGGCCCGAAGATCCGGCTGGGCGAGTTCGCCGACCGCAGCGTGCGGCTGAAGGTCGGCCAGGACTTCCGGCTCGACGTCTCCGAGGAGCTGGGCGACGCCAGCCGCGTGGGCGTGCCGCTGGCCGAGGTGTTCAGCGTGCTGCGGCCGGGCTCGGACATCCTGCTCGACGACGGCAAGGTGCGGCTGCGGGTGCGCCGCAACGGCCCCGGCTTCGCCGAGACCGAGGTGATATCCGGCGAGGCCCTCTCGAACCACAAGGGCCTGAACCTGCCGGGCCACGCCATTCCGGTGCCTGCCCTGACCGCCAAGGACCGTGAGGATCTGGCCTTCGCGCTGCAGCAGAACGTCGACTGGGTGGCGCTGAGCTTCGTGCAACGCGCCTCGGACATGGCCGAGCTGCGCCAGATCGTGCAGGGCCGCGCCGCGGTGCTCGCCAAGATCGAAAAGCCGGCGGCGATCGAGGCGCTCGACGAGATCCTCGACCTCTGCGACGGGGTGATGGTGGCGCGCGGCGACCTCGGCGTGGAGCTGAACCCCGAGGACGTGCCGGTGGTGCAGAAATCGCTGGTCCGCGCCGCGCGCACGCGCGGCATCCCGGTGATCATCGCCACCCAGATGCTCGAGTCGATGATCCACGCCCCGACCCCGACGCGGGCCGAGGCCTCCGACGTGGCCGGCGCGGTCTACGAGGGCGCCGACGCGGTGATGCTGTCGGCCGAGACCGCCGCCGGCGAATTTCCGGTCGAGGCGGTGACGATCATGAACCGCATCCTGACGAGGGTGGAGCAGGACCCGCGCTGGCCCGAGCTGATGCGCGCCGAGTACCCGGTCGAGGACGCTGACGCCGACGCCCTGGTGGCGGCCGCCAGCCGCGCGGCCGAGACCGCCTCGACCGCCTGCATCGCGGCCTTCACCACGACTGGGCGCACGGCCTTGCGGCTGGCGCGCGAGCGGCCGCTGCAGCCGACCCTGGCCCTGACCCCGAACCTGCACGCCGCGCGCAAGCTGGCTCTGGTCTGGGGGGTGGAGCCGCGGGTGGTCCCGCAGGTCGGCGACGCCGAGGAACTGGCCAAGCTGGCCGTCGACCAGGCGATGGCCGCCGACCTGGCCCAGCCCAACCAGCGGGTGATCATCCTGGCCGGCCTGCCGATGGGTTCGCCCGGCGCGGCCAACATCCTGCGCATCGCCCACGCCCCGCGGCGCTAAGCGGGCCTAACGCGCGTCCTCAAGCGCCAGGCGCGCGCCGCGCTCGGCGATCATGATGGTCGGGGTGTTGGTGTTGCCCGAGGTGATGGTCGGCATCACCGAGGCGTCGATCACCCGCAGGCGCTCCAGGCCGATCGCCCTTAGGCGCCCGTCGACCACCGCCGCCGGGTCGGACGGCAGGCCCATCCTGGCGGTCCCGACCGGGTGGAAGATCGTCGTGCCGATGTCGCCGGCGGCCCGGGCCAGGGAGGCCTCGTCGTCGCCCACGGACGGGCCCGGCAGGTGCTCCTGCGGCGAGAAGCGCGCCAGCGCGGACTGGGCCATCAGCCGGCGGGTCACGCGGATCGCATCGGCGGCCACGCGCTGGTCCTCGGGCGTGGCCAGATAGTTCGGCGCGATGCGCGGCGCGGCGGCCGGATCGCGCGAGCGCAGGCGCACCGTCCCGCGCGATGTCGGGCGCAGGTTGCAGGCCGAGACCGTCACCGCCGGGAACCGATGCAGCGGCTCGCCGAACCGGTCCAGGGACAGCGGCTGGACGTGGAACTGGATGTTCGCGCGCTCGTGCTCGGGCGACGAAGTCGTGAAGATGCCGAGCTGCGACGGGGCCATGGTCAGCGGTCCGCGCCGGAACAGCGCGTACTCGGCTCCCATCAGCCCGCGGCCCAGCAGCGAGTGGTAGGTTTCGTTCAGGGTCCTTACGCCGTGGACCCGATAGATGGCCCGCTGCTGCAGATGGTCCTGCAGGTTGCGGCCCACCCCCGGGCGGTCGGCGACCACCGGCACGCCCAGTTCGCCCAGCCAGTCGGCGGGGCCGACCCCCGACAGCTGCAGGATCTGCGGCGAGCCGATCGCGCCGGCGGCCAGGATCACCTCGCCCTGCGCGCGGGCCTCGAACGTTCGGCCGCCGCGCCGGAAGCGGACGCCGACCGCACGGACGCCCTCGAACAGCACCCGCTCGACCAGGACGCCGGTCTCCAGGCGCAGGTTCGGACGCGCCAGCGCCGGCTTCAGGAAGCCCCGCGCCGCCGACCAGCGCAGGCCGCGCTTCTGGTTGACGTGGAACAGGCCGACGCCGGTGTTGTCGCCGGTGTTGAAGTCGAGCGTGGCGGGGATCCCCATTTCATTGGCCGCCTGCGCGATAGCGTCCAGCACGGTCCAGCGCACCCGCGGCGCCTCGACCCGCCATTCGCCGCCGACGCCGTGATGTTCGCCCTCGCCCAGGAAGTGGTCGTCCAGGCGGCGGAAGATCGGCTGTACGTCGTCCCAGCCCCAGCCCGTCAGGCCGAGCTGGCGCCAGTGGTCGTAGTCGGCGGTCTGGCCGCGCATGGAGATCATGGCGTTGATCGCCGAGCTGCCGCCGATCACCTTGCCCCGCGGATACTTGAGCGACCGTCCGTTCAGGCCCGGTTCGGTCTCGGTCTCGAACATCCAGTCCGAGCGGGGATTGCCGATGGCGAACAGGTAGCCGACCGGGATGTGGAACCACATCCAGTCGTCGCGGCCGCCGGCCTCCAGCAGCAGCACGCGGTTGCGCGGATCCTGCGACAGCCGGTTGGCCAGCACGCAGCCGGCCGAGCCTGCGCCGACCACGATGTAGTCGTATGCGCCTTCGAACGGGACTGCTTCCTCGACCATGCCCTTCCATCGGCGACCGCGGGCCGTTCGCCAAGCCCCTTCGGTCGGTCGCTCGCCCTGGGCGCTGCGTGCTGCGCGCGCGCCGCGCCGAACGAGGCTTGCAGTGTAATCGATTGTCTGGACACTGGCGCCCAACGAGCGACGGCTGCGCGGGGCGGACCGGCGGCCACAGGGCGGAGGCCAAGGTGAACACCGAGAACGGGCGGATCGGCCTGACGGCCCCGTGGCGGCGGATGCGGCCGGTCGCATCGGACACTGGCGCCTCGTGATGCGGCAGAGCTTTACCTGGTGGTCGTTCACGATGGGCCGGGACGTCGAGCCGGAAGCTTTTTTGCGCGACGCGGCGGGGGCTGGCGCGCAAGGCGTCGAGATGCTGCCGCAAGCCCATTGGCCGATCGCGCGCGACCTCGGGCTCGAACTGGTGACGGTCACCGGCCACAAGCTGGAGGAAGGCTTCAACGACCCGGCCCGCCATGAGGGGCTGCAGGGCGACGTGCGGCGGATGATCGACACGGCGGCCGAGGGCGGGGCCCTGGCGGTGATCGTGTTCGCGGGAAATCGGTTCGGCGACGGCGACGACGATCGAGCCATCGCCGCCTGCGTGGAGGGCCTCGCGCCCGTAGCGGCGCATGCGCATGGCGCGGGGGTGCGGCTGCTGATCGAGCTGCTCAACAGCAAGGTCGATCATCCAGGGCAGCAGTGCGATCGGACCGCGTTCGGGGCGCAGGTCGTGCGGGGGGTCGGCTCGCCGGCCCTGAAGCTGCTCTATGACGGCTATCATATGCAGTTGATGGAGGGCGACCTCAGCCGCACCATCAAGGCGAACTTTGACCTGATCGGACATGTGCACACGGCCGGCGCGCCCGGGCGGCGGGACCTGGACGACAGGCAGGAGATCAACTGGCGCGGCGTCGCCGGCCTGCTCCGCCATCTCGGCTATGACCAGTGGGTCGGCCATGAGTTCATTCCGCGCGGCGAGCCGATCGCCGCGCTCAAAGAGGCCGTGGCGCTGTTCGATGCGCCCGGACGCGAGGCGTAAGGTTTGACGATGCAGTTCGACGCGATCGTGGTGGGGTCAGGCATCAGCGGCGGCTGGGTCGCCAAGGAGCTGTGCGAACGCGGCCTCAAGGTGCTGATGCTGGAGCGCGGGCCGCATATCGAGCACGGGGCCGATTACAGCCACGAGGAGGCCGGACGACTGCGCTGGCGCGACGACCAGATTCCGCTCGAGGAGCGGGAGCTGCACTACCCGTATTACGACAGCGTGAGCTACGCGCTGTTCAATTCGAACAAGAAGTTCTGGGCCAGCGATCACGACCATCCGTACGAGACGGCCCCCGGAAAGCCCTATCGCTGGATCCGCGGCTACCACCTCGGCGGCCGTTCGCTCACCTGGGCGCGGCAGTCCTATCGCTGGGCGCCGGCGGATTTCGAATCCAATCTGAAGGACGGGCACGGGGTCGACTGGCCCATCCGCTACGAAGACCTGGAACCCTGGTACGACCACGTCGAGGCCTTCGTCGGGGTCAGCGGCAATTACGACGAGGTCCCGCAGTTGCCGGACGGCGATTTCCTGCCGCCGTTCCCGTTCAACTGCGTCGAGGAGGACGCCCAGGGCCGCATCGAGGCGGCGTTCCCGACGCGGCGCTTCCTGATGGGTCGCTGCGCGAACCTGAGCCGGGTGGCCAAGCCGCAGATGGATCTGGGGCGCAAGCGCTGCGAGGGCTATGTGCGCTGCCACCACGGCTGTCCGCTGGGGGCGGCGTTCTCGACCCAGGCCGCGACGCTGCCGGCGGCGCGGGCGACCGGCAACCTGACCGTGATCACCGACACCATCGTCGAGAGCGTGGTCTATGACGCCGCGGCCGGGCGGGTCACGGGCGTGCGGGCGATCGACCGGCTGAGCAAGGTCGCTACGACCTACGAGGCCAGGATGGTGTTCCTCAACGCCTCGGCGATCAACTCGGCGGCGCTGCTGCTGAACTCGCGCTCGGAGGCGTTCCCGCGCGGGCTGGCCAACGGCAGCGACCAGGTCGGGCGCAACCTGATGGACCATGTCGGCTGCGGCCAGATCGTCGGGACCTATCGGGCCGGTTTCGAGGACCAGCCCTGGCAGGCCGACCGGCCGACCGGCATCTACATCCCACGCTATTCGGGGATCACAGAGACCGACAAGCCCTACCTGCGCGGCTTCGGCATGCAGGGTGGGGCGCGCAAGATCCGCCGCAGGGACGGCGAGGGGCGCGCCTGGGTGCTGTCGCTGGGGCCGTTCGGCGAGGTGCTGCCCGATCCGGAGAACCGGGTGACGCTGTCGGCCTCGCGGGTCGACAGCTGGGGGATCCCGCTGCCGCGCATCGAGGCCGCGCACGGGGCCAACGAGCAGGCGATGATGCGCGAGGCGGCCCGCGACGCCGCCGCCATGCTGGCCGCCGCCGGTTGCACTGACATCACCCCCTGGGAGGAGGCGGGCGCCCAGCTCACGCCGCCAGGCGACCGCATCCACGAGATGGGCACGGCCCGCATGGGCCGCGATCCGGCGACGTCGGTCTTCAACGGCTGGGGCCAGGCGCATGAGGCGCCGAACCTATTCTGCTCCGACGGCGCGGTGATGGCCTCCAGCGCGTCGATGAACCCCTCGCTCACCTACATGGCGCTCTCGGCCCGCACAGCCAACTACGCGGCCGACCTGCTCGAACAGGGAGCGCTCTCGTAAGGCCCGGGCTAGGGCCCTACGCCGCCGAGACGCTGGCCGTGACAGCGCTCTCGGCCTTGGCGCTGGCGAGATAGGCGCGCAGGGCCGCGGCCAGGTCGAAGAGCAAGGTCTCGAACTTGCCCTCGTCGGCCTCCAGCAGGGTGAATCGGAAGCCCTGCAGGTCGGAGTTGAAGCCGGTGGAGAGCGGCACCACGCAGATGCCGGTGCTGGCCAGCAGGTGCAGCACGAACCGCTGGTCCAGCGCCGCGCTCAGGTGCGGGGCGATGATCGCCGAGGCGACCTCGGAGGCCGGCAGCGACTGCGCCAGGTCCAGGGCCCCGTGCCGGAACACCGCGGTCATGTAGAAGGCGCCGCGGGCCGGGTGGATGGTCAATTCCGGGATCGCCGACAGAACCTCGACGGCGCGCTTGGCGCGGCGGTCGTAGGCCGAGACGCGCTGCTCCAGGTACGGATAGTAGCGCGGATCGCCCATCACCCGCGGCAGCACCCGCTGGGGCAGGGTGGTGGCGCAGACCTCGAGCATCTTGGTTTCGAGCAGCGAGCGGGCGAAGCGGTCGAAATCGGCGTCGCGGTCACGGTTGTAGACCTCGATCCAACCGCAGCGGGCGCCTGGCCAGGGGAACTCCTTGGAGATCCCACGCATGGCGATGGCCGGCACCTCGCCGATCACCGAGGCCAGCTTGCGCATGTCCGAGCCGGGGTAGGCGAGGTTCGAATAGATCTCGTCGGAGATCAGGAACAGGCCGTAGCGGCGGGCGATGTCGACGATCGCCGCCAGGGTTTCCTGCGGATAGACGAAGCCGGTCGGGTTGTCGGGATTGATGATCAGGATGGCGGCGATCTGCGGATTGGCCGCGACCTTGGATTCCAGGTCGGCCAGGTCCGGCTTCCAGCCGTTCTGCGGATCCAGGCGATAGGTGATGTGCGGGGCGCCGGCGTGGGCGGCCTCGGCCGAGGAGTGGGTCGGATAGGCCGGGTTCGGCCCGATCACCCGCGCGGCCGGATGCAGCGCGCCGTAGATCGTCGAGATGGCGTCGCCCAGGCCGTTGAAGAACAGGATGTCCTCGGCGGTGATCTGGATGCCGCCTTCCAGGTTGCGCTCGTTGGCGATGTAGGCGCGGGTGTCGTCCAGGCCGCGGGTCGGCGAATAGGCGAAGCTCAGGTCGTCGGCGGCCACTTCGCCGACGATCTCCTTGATCCAGGCCGGCGGGTTCTCGCCCTTGGCCACCGGGTCGCCGATGTTCTCCCAGCGGATCGGCTGGCCTGCGGCGGCGATGGCCTTGGCGACCTCCACGATCTGGCGGATTTCGTAGCGGAGGTTGTCGGCCCCAGGATGGACAATGGCGGTGCGCAAGGCGGTTTGCTCGATCGAACTAAGCTCGGGCGGTTCTGATCCTAGATTGCGAAGGCGAACGCAAGCCGCGCATCACCGCAGGGGCCCACGGACGCCGTCGATGCGGGCCTCGCCAATGGAGGCGCCATCGCCGTTCCAGCGCCCTAGGGTCTGTACTCAATAGGGTCTAGCGCGGCGTTGGCGTTGCTGATTCAAGGATTCCGGAAGGAGCCTTGGATATGGCGAAGCAGGTTCAGTGGCTTAGCGACGAAGAATGGGCTCGGATCGAGCCGTTGCTTCCGCGAGGTCGTAAGGGCGCCCATCGGGTGGATGATCGCCGGGTGATCTCGGGCATTGTCCATATGCTGAAGAGCGGAGCTCGCTGGCGCGATTGCCCACCGGAGTTCGGGCCCTACACGACCGTCTACAACCGTTTCAACCGCTGGAGCCGCCAGGGGCTCTGGCTGCAGATGTTTGAGGCGCTGACGGGCCACACCGGCATCTATGGCGCGGCGATCGACGCTACCCACGTCAGGGCGCACCGGTCGGCGGCGGGCGCAAAAGGGGGGCCTTCCTCCAAGCCATAGGCCGCTCGCGTGGGGGCCGCACCACCAAGATCCATGGCCTGGTCGACGAGCGCGGCCGGCCCAGGGTGCTGCTGCTCAGCGCCGGAAACATCAACGACATCAGCATGGCTCACGCCCTGATCCAGGCCACAGGCCCCTTCCAGAAGCTCCTGGCTGACAAAGGCTACGACGCCGACCATCTGCGCAGGCGGCTCGCCGAGCGCGGGGCCGAGGCGGTGATCCCTTCCACCACCTCTCGCCGAACTCCAATCCCCTACGACGCCAACGCCTATAAGGACCGAAACCGCGTCGAGCGCATGTGGTGCAGGCTAAAAGACTTCCGACGCATCGCTACCCGCTACGACAAGCTCGCAAGGAACTACCTCTCGGCCGTCCTGCTCGCCGCAACCTACGCATACTGGCTCAATTGAGTCCGGACCCTAGCGCACCCGGACCTGGATGCCGGTGCGGCTGCGGCCCTGGACGTCGATGCGCCGGCCGGTGCGTTCGAACAGCAGGTCGACCCATTCCTCGCCGATCCTCAGGCCGTCCACCTCCAGCCGGTCGATGCCGATCGGCAGGCGCGGTTCGCTGACCCGGATTTCGCGGTTCCAGCCGTCGACCGAGAGGCCGAGCACCGCCTGCAACATCATGAAGATCGAGCCGGCGGCCCAGGCCTGGGGCAGGCAGGCGACCGGATAGGCGACCGGCGGCTCGCCGGCCATGCGCGGGAAGCCGCAGAACAGCTCGGGCAGCCGCATCTCGAAGGTGTTGGCGGTCTCGAACAGGCCCGAGGTCAGGTTCACCACCCCTTCGCGCTCGCCGTAGTTGGCCAGGCCCATGGCGCAGACGGCGGTGTCGTGCGGCCAGACCGACCCGTTATGATAGCTCATCGGGTTGAAGCGCGGCTCGCCGTTGGCCAGGGTCCGCACGCCCCAGCCGGAGTCGAAGTCGGCCGACATCAGCCGCTCGACCACCTTGCGACCGCGCTCGGGGCTGGGCAGGCCCGAGAACAGCAGGTGGCCAGGGTTGCTGCTCAGCACGCGGCAGAGCTCGCCCTTGCCGTCGATGGCGATGCCGTAGAACTGGTGCTCCTCCATCCAGAAACGGCGCTCGACCGCGTCGCGGATCTGTTCGGCGCGGGCGGCCCAGCGGGCGGCGTTGTCCTGGTCGCCCCGGTGGTGGGCCAGCCGGGCCATGGCGCGGTAGGCGGCGAAGGCGTAGCCCTGCACCTCGACCAGGGCGATCGGACCGTCCGGGAACCGTCCGTCGGCGTGGAACACGCTATCCTCGGAGTCCTTCCAGCCCTGGTTGGCGAGACCGGAGTCCTTGCCGCGCTTGTAGTCGATCAGGCCGTCGCCGTCGGAATCGCCGAACTGCTCGATCCAGCGGATCGCCGCGGTCAGCGCCGGCCACAGGTCGTCGATCAGCACCAGGTCGCGGGTGCGCTCGGCATAGGCCCCGGCCAGGGCCACGAACAGCGGCGTGGTGTCGACCCCGCCGTAATAACGGGCGAACGGCACCTCGCCCATGGCCGGCATTTCGCCCTTTCGGGTCTCGTGCATGATCTTGCCGGGGGCTGAGTCACGGAAGGCCGACACCTCCTCGGCCTGGTGCGCGGCCAGGTAGGTCAGCACCCCGCGCGCCAGCGACGGCTCGAACCACAGGATCTGCCAGGCGGTGATGATCGCGTCGCGGCCGAAGGCGGTCGAGAACCAGGGGATGCCGGCATAGGGATAGGGGCCGGTCTCCATCCGCGTGGTCAGCAAGGCGAGGTCGGCGCGCGACTTCTCCAGCCACTCGTTGAACAGCCGCCCCGAGCTCTTGATGCGGGCCCCGTGGCGGCGGCGCGCACGCATGTCCCAGCGGGCGCGGGCGGCGGCGTAGCGGAAGCGCTCGCGGCCTGGGGTGGGGGCGCTGCTGGCGCCGATCTCGAGGTAGAGCTCCAGCCGCCCTTCGGGCTGCAGCGAGTACATGTAGTCGGCGCGCTGGCCGCTGATCCGCGCCGGCGGGTCGGAGAAGGTGATCAGGCTGGTGCGCTCGACCCCGTCCAGGCCGTCGTAGCGGAACCGCACGCTGCGGCCGTCGACCGTCGGCGGGTGCAGGCGGCCGCGCTTGTCGCGGTGCAGGCCGCGGACCTCGAACATGTCGCGGAAGTCGGCGCCGAACTCCACCGACAGCGGGATCAGCACCACGTCGCGGCTGTAGTTGACGCAAGCGATCCGCTCGTAGAGCCGCTCCTCCCACAGAAAGCGCTTGCGCTCGACGTGCAGCACGCCGGGCGGCCCCACCCGTCCGCCGGGATAGGGCAGGGCCTGGTTGGCGCCGTGCGAGGTGAAGAAGACGTTGTCCTGGGCGATGGCCGCCGACAGCAGCGAGGGCGGGCGTCCGCCCAGCAGCAGCCGGAGGGTCGACAGGATGCGGGTGTCGTTGTGGAACAGCCCGTCGCCCGCGCCGATGATGTCGCCGAAGGCGTCGGACACCACGAAAGTGTCCTTGTCCTTGAGGGCGAACAGCCGGTGCGGAACCCGAGGTTCGCCCGTCTCACCCGTTTCGACCGGCGCGTCCGGCGCCGGCGCGAGATCGTCCATCGGCCCTACCTCAGGCGCTCGCCGCCAGGGCGACGCCGCGTTCGGGGCGAGCGCCGACCAGCTGGGCGTAGAGGTCGAGATAGCGCCTGGCCATGGCCACGCTCGAGAAGCGCTCGTCGAATCTGCGCCGCACCCCGCGGCGGTTCAAGCTCGGGATCCTGCTGATGGCGTCGATCGCCTCGTCGTCGTTGGCGACGATGAAGCCGGTCACCCCGTCGTCGATCACCTCGGGCACCGAACCGCAGCCATAGGCGATCACCGGCGTGCCGCAGGCCATGGCCTCGATCATCACCAGGCCGAACGGCTCGGGCCAGTCGATCGGGAACAGCAGCGCCCGGGCGCCGCCGAGGAAGTCCGATTTCTCGTCGTCGCCGATCTCGCCGACGAACTCGACCAGCTTCTGGCCGATCAGCAGCGGCTCGATCTTCTCCTGGAAGTAGCGCAGATCGGCGGCGTCGACCTTGGCGGCGATCTTCAGCGGCAGACCGGACCGCCTGGCCAGGGCGATCGCCCGGTCGGGGCGCTTTTCCGGCGAGATCCGCCCGAGGAAGGCGAGGTAGTCGCCCGGGCCGTATCGGGGCTCGTAGAGGTCCGCCTGCATGCCGTGATGCACGGTGCCGGCCCAGTTGGCGAAGGCCAGCGGCTGACGCTGGGCGTCCGAGATCGACACCAGCGGGAACTGCTGCCAGCGCCAGTAGACCCCCGGCAGATCCTTCAGGTCGAGCCGTCCGTGCAGGGTGGTCAGGGTCTTTTCGGCCACGTCCTCGAAGAACGGGAAGTGGATCATGTCGGTGTGCAGGTGGATGATGTCGAACTCGTCGGCGCGGCGGCGCACGTCCCAGAGCATCGACATGTGGGCGGCCAGGTCCGACTTCAGCTGCACCGGATCGAGGCGGATCGCCTGGTCGCGGACCTTGACCAGTTGGGCGTTGGTCTGCGCCTCGGCGCTGGCGAACAGCGTCACCTGATGGCCGAGGTGAACGAGGGCGTCGGTGAGGTGGGCGACCACCCGTTCGGTTCCACCGTAGAAGCGGGGCGGCACGGCCTCATAAAGCGGTGGAACTTGAGCGATCCTCATCACGCGGGCTCCTGGCTGTGGACGGGCGGCGGGCGTCTGGACGCGCCAAGCGACCGCAGGGGTAGTTCGTGACCGCCCGGTCTGGTTCCGAATCAGCCGGCGCTTTTCCGCCCTGCCGGCGTGAATCGGTGGCGCGTTCGTCGCCGTGCTGCGTTATGGGCGGACCATGATCGAGAGCTATGCAACCGCGGCCGAGCTGGCCGCCGCCGCCGCCGCCGCCACGACCGAGGCGCTGGCCGGAGCCCTGGAGCAGCGCGGGGCGGCCAGCCTGGTGGGCACCGGCGGGCGCTCGCCCGCGCCGGTCTACGACCTGCTCGCCCAGGCCGAGCTGGACTGGAGCCGCATCGCCGTCACGCTGTCCGACGACCGCTTCGTGCCGATCGCCTCGCCCGACTCCAACGAGCGGCTGGTGCGCGAGCGGCTGCTGACAGGGCCGGCCGCGGCGGCGCGGTTCGTGCCGATCAGCGTCGCCGCGAGTAGCGTCGAGGCCGCCGCCGACAAGGTGGAGGCTGACGTGCGCGCCATGGCGCCCTATGACGTCATGCTGCTGGGCATGGGGGAGGACGGGCACGTCGCTTCGCTCATACCCGGTTCGCCTGCGCTGGATCTGGGCATGGATCCACGCGGAACGCGCTTCTGCCTGGGAATACCCGCCGGGGTCGGTTCGCCGCCGCTGGCGCGGGTGACCATGACCATGCCGGCTCTCCTGCAGGCTCGGCTGATCCTGGTGCTCATCTCCGGGGCCAAGAAGCGTGACATCGTGGAGAAGGGGAACGGTCTGCCCGTGCACGCGCTGCTCGAACAGGCTAAAGCGCCTGTGCGCGTTCTCTGGACCCCCTGAAAGAGTCGGAGCCAGTCATGCCTGTCGCGTTGCATCCCGTCACCGCCGCCGTCACCGCCCGCATCGTCGAGCGCAGCCGTCAGTCCCGCGCGGACTACCTGAAACGGATGGAGGCGGCGCAGCACGACGGTCCGGGGCGGGCCAAGCTGTCCTGCGCCAACTGGGCCCACGCGTTCGCCGCCGAGTCGGACGGCGTGAAGCAGAAGATGCGCAACCCGACCGCGCCGAACATCGCCATCGTCTCGGCCTACAACGACATGCTCAGCGCCCACCAGCCGCTGGAGCGCTTTCCGGCGATCATCAAGGCCGCCGCGCAGGAGGTCGGGGCCGCGGCCCAGTACGCCGGCGGCGTGCCGGCCATGTGCGACGGCGTCACCCAGGGGCGCCCTGGCATGGAGCTGTCGCTGTTCTCGCGCGACGTGATCGCCATGTCGACGGCGGTCGCCCTGACCCACGACGCCTTCGACGGCGCCCTGATGCTGGGAATCTGCGACAAGATCGTCCCCGGGCTGACGATCGGGGCGCTGGCCTTCGGCCACCTGCCGGTGATCTTCGTACCCGGCGGGCCGATGAGTTCGGGCCTGTCCAACGCCGAGAAGGCCCGCGTGCGCGGCCTGTTCGCCGAGGGCAAGGCGACCCGCGACGAGCTGCTGGACAGCGAGATGAAGTCCTATCACGGACCGGGCACCTGCACCTTCTACGGCACCGCCAACTCCAACCAGATGATGATGGAGATGATGGGGCTGCACCTGCCGGGCTCGGCCTTCGTGCACCCGAACACCCCGCTGCGCGACGCCCTGGTCGCCGCCGCGCCCAAGCGGGCCATCGAGATCGCCCAGGGGACCACCGCCTACACCCCGATGTCGGCGGTGGTGGACGAGAAGGCCATCGTCAACGCGCTGGTCGGGCTGCTGGCCACCGGCGGCTCGACCAACCATACCCTGCATCTGATCGCCATGGCGCGGGCGGCGGGCGTGCTGATCGACTGGTCGGACTTCGACGAGCTTTCCAAGGTCACGCCGCTGCTGGCGCGGGTCTATCCGAACGGCAGTGAGGACGTGAACGCGTTCCACGCGGCCGGCGGCATGGCCTTCGTGGTGCGCGAACTGCTCGACGCGGGCCTGGCGCATGAGGACGTGGTCACCGTCGCCGGCCAGGGCTTGCGCCACTATCAGACCGAGCCGTTCCTGGAGGACGGCAAGCTGGTCTGGCGCGAGGGAGCCAAGGAAAGCCTGAACCGCGACATCCTGCGGCCGGCCTCCGATCCGTTCCAGCCCGAGGGCGGCATCCGGCTGCTGACCGGCCCGCTCGGCCGGGCGGTGATCAAGACCTCGGCGGTCAAGGACGAGAACCTGGTGGTCGAGGCCCCGGCCATCGTCTTCGAGGACCAGGACGACCTGCTGGAGGCGCACAAGCGCGGCGAGCTGAACCGCGACTTTATCGCCGTGGTCCGCTTCCAGGGCCCGACCGCCAACGGCATGCCCGAGCTGCACAGCCTGACCCCGGTGCTCGGCGTGCTGCAGGACAAGGGTTTCAAGGTGGCGCTGGTCACCGACGGGCGGATGAGCGGCGCCTCGGGCAAGGTGCCGGCCGCGATCCACGTCAGCCCAGAGGCCGCTCATGGCGGTCCGCTGTCGCAGGTGCGCGACGGCGACGTGATCCGACTGGACGCACACGCCGGAACGTTGGAGATCAAGCTCGATTCCGCGCAGTTCGCCGCGCGGGAGAAGCTGAGCGTCGCCCAGCCCGGTTTCGGCTATGGCCGTGAGCTGTTCGGCTGGATGCGCCGGGCGGCCGCGCCGGCCGAACAGGGCGGCGGCGCGCTTTTCGGAGACGTTGCGTGAAGACCATCTATACCGGCCTGGTCGGGGACATCGGCGGCACCAATGCGCGCCTGGCCGTGGTCGATTCCACGGGCCGTATTCGGAACCCCAAGACCTATCCGGCGGCCGAGTACGGCGCCCTGACCGAAGTGATCGGCGAGTACCTGGAGACCACGATCGGCCGCCAGAAGGTTCACACCGCGGTGATCGCTGTGGCCGGCCCGGTGGTCGACGGCGAGATCGAGTTCACCAACCTCGACTGGCGGGTGTCGGAAGGCGAGCTGATCGGCACCTTCGAGTTTCACTCGGCCAGGCTGATCAACGACTTCGCGGCCCAGGCCCTGGCCGCGCCGGTGCTCGACCCCGACGACCTGAAGATCATCGGCCCGGCGATGCGCGGGGCCGAGGGCGCGCCGATCCTGGTGCTTGGGGCCGGCACCGGTTTCGGCGTCTCGATGGTGGTGCGCACCGACCGCGGCGACATCGCCGTGCCCTGCGAAGGCGGTCATGCGGGCTTTGCGCCCTATGACGGGGTCGAGGCGGCGATCTGGGCTTCGCTGCGCCGGACCTATGGTCGCGTCTCGATCGAACGAATCCTCTCGGGGCCGGGACTCTACGCGCTCTACCGCGGCCTGGCCGACGTGCGCGGCGTGCCCGCGGAGCTGAAGGACGAAAAGGAAGTGCTGGCGGCCGGCCAGAAGGGCGGCGACCTGCTGGCCGAGGAGACCCTCGACCGCTTCTGCGAGATCCTGGGTTCGGTGGCCGGCGACATCGCCCTGACCTGCGGCGCGCGCGGCGGGGTCTATGTCTCGGGCGGCATCGCCCCGCGGTTGGCCGACCGGCTGGCGAGCGGCGGCTTCCGCCGGCGGTTCGAGGACAAGGGCCGGCTGTCCGACTACACCCGCGAAATCCCCACCTATCTGATCGTCCACCCCTATGCGGCGCTGGTCGGCGCCGCGCGCGTGCTCGAGCAACTGGAAGGAAGCCCGCTGTGACCCTTGCCGAGACCCTCAAGCTCGCCCCGGTGGTGCCGGTCCTGATCATCGAGGATGTGGCCCAGGCCGTGCCGCTGGCCAAGGCGCTGGTGGCAGGCGGGCTCTATGCGCTGGAGGTCACCCTGCGCACGCCGGTGGCGCTGGACTGCATCCGCCGCATCGCCGGCGAGGTCGAGGGCGCGGTGGTCGGGGCGGGCACCATCACCACCGCCCAGGCGCGGCAGTCGGCGGCCGACGCCGGCGCACGGTTCGGCGTCAGCCCTGGCCTGATCGACGGCGAGAGCGTCGACGGGGCCCTGCCGCTGCTGCCGGGGATCGCCACCGCCAGCGAGCTGATGCGCGGCATGCGCGCCGGCTTCACCCACTTCAAGCTGTTCCCGGCCAATGTGGTCGGCGGCGTCGGGGCGCTGAAGGCGTTCGCCAGCCCCTTCCCTCAGGTGAGCTTCTGCCCGACCGGCGGGATCGACGCCAAGAACGCCCCCGACTATCTGGCCCTGCCCAACGTGATCTGCGTCGGCGGCAGCTGGGTGGCGCCCGCGGACGCCGTCCGCGCCGGCGACTGGGGCAGAATCACCGAACTGGCGAAGGCGGCGTCGGCGCTGGGGAAGAATTAGTCGAGGCCGGATGGCGCTGCTCCGCAGCGCGGCCCCTCACCCCAACCCTCTCCCCGCAAGCGGGGCGAGGGAGTTTAGGGCGCGTTCCCTCTCCCCGCGGGGAGAGGGTAGGGTGAGGGGGCTGCTGACTCAGCAAGCTGCTGTCATCCCGGTTTGCGAAGCAAGACCGGGACCCATGAACACCTGATCGTGCAGGTCGGCCCACGCGCCTGGCCCCACTCCGCCGGCGCGGCGCGAATGGGTCCCGGTCTTCGGCTGCGCCGAAACCGGGATGACGCTCGGTGTTCCGCCTAGCGCCCCTTGAACACCCCCGGCCGGCGCTCCTGCACCGCGCGGACGCCTTCGGCGAAGTCGTCGGTGGCGCGCAGGATGGTCTGTTCGGCGTGCTCGTGGGCGGTCTGGGCGCGGACCGCCGAAGCCAGATCCCCACGCAAAGTCTTGCGGGTGGCGATGACCGCGAGCGGCGCGTTCTCGGCGATCTCGGCGGCCAGGGCCTGGGCGGCGGGCAGCAGCTCGTGCAGCGGGACCATCTCGTCGGCCAGGCCCCAGGCGAGGGCTTCCTCGCCCTTGATGCGGCGGCCGGTCAGGAACATCAGGTTGGCGCGCTGCACGCCGATCAGGCGGGGCAGGGTGTGGGTCAGGCCGAAGCCCGGATGGAAGCCGAGCTTGACGAAGTTGGCCGAGAACCGCGCCTCGGGCGCGACCACCCGGAAGTCGGCGACCAGCGCCAGGCCAAGGCCCGCGCCGACCGCCGCGCCCTGCACGGCGGCGATGATCGGGGTCTCGACCGCGAACAGCCGCACCGCCTGCTCGTAGAGGCTGTCGATGCCGCTCATGCCGGTGCCGCCGATGCCGGTCGGCGAGACCAGGTCTGCGCCGGCGCAGAAAGCCCGGCCGGCGGCGGCCAGCACCACGGCGCGGATGTTGTTGTCGCGGTCCATCGCCTCGAGCGCGTCGGC
The DNA here is from genome assembly GCF_027286305.1 of Phenylobacterium sp. NIBR 498073. Lineage (NCBI taxonomy): Bacteria > Pseudomonadati > Pseudomonadota > Alphaproteobacteria > Caulobacterales > Caulobacteraceae > Phenylobacterium > Phenylobacterium sp. NIBR 498073. The sequence continues at coordinate 4,155,904 of NZ_CP114599.1, read as the reverse complement.
GAGATCGCGCATCAGGTCGACCGAGACGTGGTTGTTGGCCGGCCGGTCGATGACGATCGTCGCCACGTGGCCGTCGGTGGTGAGGGTCAGGTGGTCGCCGTAAGCGGTCTTCATCGTCTCGATCCCATCAGGTTGCGGGCCACCACCCATTTGTGGACTTCGGTGGGGCCGTCATAGATTCGCATGGTGCGCAGGCGGTTGGCCATCAGCTGCAGCGGCAGCTCCTTGGTCATGCCCATGGCGCCGAAGGTCTGCATCGCGCGGTCGACGACCTCCCAGGCCATCTCGGTGGCGTAGGCCTTGATCATCGAGATCTCCACCCGCACGTCGCGGCCCTGGTCCAGTTTCCAGGCGCAGTCGTAGGTCATCAACCGGGCGGCGTGGATGCGGGTGGCGGCGTCGGCCACCCACCACTGGATCGCCTGACGCTCGCTGAGCGGCAGGCCGAAGGTCTTCCGCTGCGGCGCGTACTCGCAGATCATGTCCAGCGCCCGCTGGGCCATGCCGATCGACCAGGAGGCCATCTCGATGCGGCGGGTGCCCAGCCGCAGCTGCATGGGGGCGAAGCCGTTCCCCTCCTCGCCGAGCAGCTTCCAGCCCTCGACCCGGCAGTCCTCCAGCGCCACCTCGTAGGTCGCCTGGCCCCCGATCATCGGGATTTTGCGCAGCACGTTGAAGCCGGGCGTCCCCTTGTCGACCAGGAATGCCGACATGCCGCCGCGCGCGCCCTTCTCCTTGTCGGTCACCGCCATCAGGATGGTGAAGTCGGCTTCCTCGGCCCGGCTGATCCAAATTTTCCGGCCGTTGATCACCCAGTCGTCGCCGTCGCGCACCGCGCGGGTGATCATCCCCGCCGGGTCGGCCCCGGCGCCGGGCTCGGAGATGCCGATGGCGCTGATCGTCTGGCCGGCGACATAGGGGGCGAGATAGGCCTGCCGCTGGCGCTCGTTCACGGTGGCGGCCAGCATCCGCAGGTTCGGGCTGTCGGGCGGCAGGGTGTAGGGCGTGATGGTCTTGCCCAGCTCCTCGTTGACCCCGACCATCGCCACGGCCGGCAGGTCGACGCCGCCGACGTCCTCGGGCGCGTCCAGGCCCCAGAGGCCGAGCGTCCTGGAGACCTCGTCGAGGCGGGCGTTCTCGGCCGCGCCGATGCCCAGGCCCTGGCCGTCGGCCTCGCGGGCCAGCACGCCGGCTTCCAGCGGCATCAGCTCGTCCTGGACGAACCGCGCGACCAGTTCCTTGAGCATCCTGTGTTCGTCGGAGAGCGCGAAGTCCATGGTTCGTTTCCCCCTCGGCCCTGTTCTTCAGGCCATAGTTTCCGTGGCGGCGCGCAAGCGCCGAAGATGGTCGTCCAGGTCGCGGTCCAGCTGCTCGACCGGCCCGGCGAGGCCGAGCGCGAACCGGCGACCGAACGGCGCCTGGGGCAACAGCACCGCCACCATCCCCACCCCCTGCGCGAACAGGCTGCGCGAGAAGACGAAGCCCTGACGGCGGATGGTCGTCAGGTCTTCGGCCAGGGCGTCTGCGTCGATCCGATGGTCGGGATCGGCGATGTTGATCCGGCGCACCAGCAGCTCGACGTCGCGCCGCGGCAGGCCGCTGAGCAGCAACTGGCCGATCCCGCTGCGCGCCAGCGGCCGGATAGTCCCCGGCGAGGGCGCGTAGTGCAGCGGCTCATGCGAATGCTCGACGTGGACGTAGTGCGCATAGAGGTCGCTCTGGGCCCCCAGTACGACGGTCTCGCCGGTCTCGTCGCGCATGGCCTTCATGAGCGGCAGGATATTCATCCCGCCGAACAGGGTGTTGGGGACCCAGTCCCCCAGCACGGCGATGCGCATGGTCGGCAGGTAGGTGCGGCTGGCGCGGTCGTACTGGAGGTAGCCGAGCACGACCAAGCTCTTCAGCACCATGGCGCCGCTGGAGGTCGGATAGGATAGCTGGCGGCAGATGTCCTTCAGCGAAAGGGGCCGGCGGGCCCGGTCGAAGTATTCGAGGATCTCGAAGACGCGTTGGGCCGATTTCACTGCAGGGGAGGTCACCTGTCGAGCCGCCTTCCAGTTTTCCGTATATGTGAAAATGTAGCTGACGCGGGGGCGCCATTGCCAGCGTTGACGCGCGCCGCTTAGCTCGCTGCAATCGCGACAGAACAAGGGAGCCCAGGGTGTCGGACAAGAAGCAGCTGGCCAGCGAGGCCACTGGGCCGCTGAAGGGGATCCGGATCCTCGACCTGACCAGCGTGGTGTTCGGCGCCTATGCGACCCAGATGCTGGGCGACCAGGGCGCCGAGGTGATCAAGCTGGAGGACCCGGGCTCGGGCCGCGGGACCGGCGGCGACATCATGCGCTGGCCAGGTCATACGCCGGAGGGCTGGCCGCGGGATCTGGGGCCGATCTTCCTGACCATCAACCGCAACAAGCGCTCGGTGGTGTTCAACCTGGCCGACCCGAAGTCGCGCCGCAGCCTGGAGGCGCTGATCAAGAGTTGCGACGTGTTCGCCACCTCGATCCGCTATGAGGGCCTGAAGCGGCTGGGCCTGTCCTACGAAGAGGTCAGGGCGCTGCGGCCGGACGTGGTCTATGTGCACGCCGCCGGCTACGGCTCGGAAGGTCCCTATGCCGGCGAGCCGGCCTATGACGACCTGATCCAGTCGGCCTCGGGCTTGGCCGACGTGCTGCCGCGAACCGATGGGAACCCGACGCCGCGCATCCTGCCCAGCCTGATCGCCGACAAGGTCTCGGGCCTGTTCATGTGCCAGGCGATCACCGCCGGCCTGCTGAGCCGCGAGCGCACGGGCCAGGGCCAGTTCATCGAGGTGCCGATGCTGGAGTGCGTGACCAGCTTCAACCTGGTCGAGCACCTCTACGACCACGCCTTCGATCCGCCGACCGGCCAGTGGGGCTATCAGCGGGTGGTCAATCCGCACCGCAAGCCGTTCCCGACCAAGGACGGCTACATCGGCCTGCTGCCCTATACCGACAAGCAGTGGGACATCTTCTTCGACGTCGCCGGCTGGGGCGAGACCTTCGGCAAGGACCCGCGGTTCCAGGGCCTTGAGCGCGGCAAGAACATCCACGAGCTCTACGCCTTGGTCGAAACAGTGACGGTGACCAAGACCACCGACGAGTGGCTGGACCTGCTCAAGCCGCTGTCGATCCCGGTGACGCGGACCAACCGGCTGGACGACCTGCCCGAGGATCCGCACCTGAAGGCGGTCGGCTTCTTCGAGAAGTACGACCATCCGCAGGCCGGGACCTATGTGGCCATGAAGCCGCCGGTGAAGTTCACTGGAACTCCATCGAACATCCGTAGACACCCGCCGCGGCTGGGCGAGCATACGCAAGAGGTGCTGGCGGAGGTGTCGCAGACCGAAGGGGCCTGATGCGTATTGCGGTGGTCGGCAGTTCCGGGTCGGGCAAGTCGACCTTGGCCAAGAGGTTGGCCGGGGACCTGGGCCTGCCGCACATCGAGCTGGACGCCATCAACTGGCAGGCCGGCTGGAAGGACCTCAACAGCCACGATCCGGACGAGTTCGTCCGCCGGGTCGCCGCGGCGGTCGGCCAGGACGCCTGGGTCAGCGACGGCAATTACAGCAAGGTCCGGGACCTGGTCTGGAACCGGGCGACGCACCTGGTGTGGCTGGACTACGAGCGCAGCGTGATCATGCCGCGGGTGATCCGGCGCTCGGTGCTGCGGGCGATCGACCGGACCGAGCTGTGGCCGGGCACCGGCAACCGCGAGGACTGGCGGATGTGGCTGTCCAAGGAGCACCCGATCCGCTGGGCCTGGGACACCTGGGCGCGGCGGCGGGACGAATACGCCGCGCGGGTCGGCGACCCGCGCTTTGCGCACCTGCAGATCCACCGCCTGCGCCATCCGCGCGAGGCGGAGGGGCTGGCGGAGCGGCTGTCCAGCTAGTGGTGTCATCCCGGTTTGCGTAGCAAGACCGGGACCCATGAACACCGGATGGGACAGGATGCAGCTCGGCCTGGCCCGTTCCGCAATCGCAGCGCGAATGGATCCCGGACAGCCGCTGCGCGGCGTCCGGGATGACACTCTGCTTGCGCCTCTAGACCGGCACGAACACCGGGACCGGCGGGCCGTTCTCGGTGGGCTGGAACTTCACCTTGACCTTCTGGCCGATGGACAGGGCCTCGGGCGCGACGTCGACGAAGTTGGTGAACACCGCCGGGCCCTCGTTGAGGGTCACGTAGCCGATGCCGTACGGGCCGGACGGCGAGCGACGCATGATGCTGTAGGTGTAGATCACGCCCTCGCCGGGGCTCTCTTCCCAGACGGTCTTGTCCGAGAAGCAGAACGGGCAGAGCGCGCGCGGAAACCAGTGGGCCTGGCCGCAGTCGTTGCAGCGCTTGATCAGGAACCGGCCTTCGGCCGCGGCGTCCCAGAAGGGCTTGCTCTCGATCGTCACGGCCGGGGCCGGGATCGGGCGGGTCATCACCTCGGGGCGGTCTTGGACGTCGGTCATGCTTAGGCCTCCCGTTCCATGATGAGGGTGGCCGCGCCGTGGCGCGTGCCGAGCGAGCCGCCGGTGCCGTGGGCGAGGGCGATGTCGCAGTTGGGGACTTGCACCTTGGGATGGGCCTCGCCGCGGAGCTGGCGCACCGCCTCGATGACCTTGGTGATGCCGCCGCGGTTGGTCGGGTGGTTGTTGCAGAGCCCGCCGCCGTCGGTGTTGAACGGCAGCTTGCCGACCCCCGAGATCAGGTTGCCGTCGGCGACGAACTTGCCGCCCTGGCCCTTTTCGCAGAAGCCGAGGTCTTCGAGCTGCATCAGCACCGTGATGGTGAAGCTGTCATAGATCGAGGCGTACTTGATGTCGGACGGTTTCACGCCGGCCTCGCCGAAGGCGATCGGGCCGGACCAGACCGCGCCCGAATGGGTGAGGTCGAGGCCGCGGCCCCCCATCGGGCCCTTGGGCGACTCGCCGGCGCCCATCACCTTGACCTTCGGACGGTTGAGGCTCTTGGCGATCTCGGGAGACACCACGATCAGCGCGCCGCCGCCGTCGGTCACCACGCAGCAGTCGAGCAGGTGCAGCGGATCGGAGATCATCCGGGAGTTCACCACGTCCTCGACCGTCACCACGTCCTTGAGGAAGGCGTTGGGGTTGTACTGGGCGTGATGGCTGGCGGCGACCTTGATCCAGGCAAGCTGTTCGCTGGTGGTGCCGTACTCGTACATGTGGCGCATGGCGCACATGCCGTAGGTGTTGTGGGTGGTGCCGCCGTAGATATTCTCGAAGCCGGCCTCGGGCGGGCCGTCGGTCAGCTGACCGGGCTTGGCTGAGCCGCCGCCGAAGAACTTGTTCTGGCGCGGACGGCCGGCGAGGGTGATCAGCGCCACCTTGCACTTGCCCTCGGCGATCGCCTGGGCCGCGTGGCCGACGTGCAGCAGGTAGGACGAGCCGCCGGTCTCGGTGGAGTCCATGTGGCGGACGTTGCGCAGGCCCATGTAGTCGATCATCGACATGGCGCCGAAGCCCGGGGCGTCGCCGGCGCAGAAATACCCGTCGATGTCGTCCTTGGTGAGGCCCGCGTCCTCCAGCGCGCCCTTGGCGCATTCGGCGTGGAGTTGCGGGGTCGACTTGTCGGGCGCGTCGCGGAGCGGATGCTCGTACGCCCCCATGATGTAGGCCTTGCCTTTTATGCTCATGCGTTTCCCCGGTAATTATCTTTGAAGAATGGAAGCTGGCTTATCGCGGTGCAGCATCGGCGGCAACCTCGGAAGCCGTTGGTGTCATCCCGGTTTGCGAAGCAAGACCAGGACCCATTCGCGCCGCGGTGCGGGATGCGGCGCGGCCCCGTCATCGCCCGCGCGATCTGGTGTTCATGGGGCCCGGACAGCCGCTGCGCGGCTTCCGGGAGTCGCCGCTAGGCCGGCTGCGCCGCCAGGCGTTCGTCGCGCAGGGCGCTGCGGCGGACCTTGCCGGCGTCGTCGCGAAGCGGTTCGTCGACGAATTCGTAGGTCCGCGGTTGCTTGTAGGTGACCAGCCTGGCGGCCAGGTGCGCGCGCAGCGAGGCCTCGTCGCGCGAGCCCTTGGTCTGGACGATGGCGTGGATCTTGTTGCCGAGGTCGTCGTCCGGGAAGCCGATCACCGCGCAGGACTGCACCTCGGGGTGCTCCTCCAGCGCCGCCTCGATCTCGGCCGGATAGACGTTGGAGCCGCCGACCAGGATCATGTCGGTGCGCCGGTCGGCCAGGTAGAGATAGCCGTCCTCGTCGAACCAGCCGATGTCGCCGAGGCTCTCCCAGCCGCCTTCCAGCACCTTGGCCGTGGCGCCGATGTACTTGTAGGAGGGCGGCGCGCCCTCGGGCCGGCGCATGTAGATCTCGCCGACCTCTCGCGGGGGCAGGAACGATCCGTCCTCGCCGACCGCGACCATCTCGCCGACCGTGACCTTGCCGACCGAGCCGCGGTGCTCGAGCCACTCGGCGCCGGAGATGGTGGTGACGGCCTGGGCCTCGGTGCCGGCGTAGAGCTCCATCACCGTCTCGGGCCCGACCCAGCGGATGAAGGCCTCCTTCAGCCAGGCGGGGCAGGGCGCGGCCAGGTGCCAGAGGGTTTCCAGCGACGACAGGTCGTACTTGCCGCGCACCTCCTCGGGCAGATGCCAGATGCGGTTCATCATGGTCGGGACCAGATAGACCCAGGTCGCCTTGTTGCGCGCGATCTCGGCCAGGGTGGCCTCGGCCTCGAAGCGGGGCATCAGCACCATGTGGCAGCCGACGCTGAAGGCCGACATCATCATGCCGAAGCCGGCGTTGTGATAGAGCGGCGCCGGCAGCAGGGCGACGGAGCCGGGCTTCAGCCGCCAGCCGCCGACCTCGGGCGTTTCCTTGGCGGTGACGCCGGGCTGGCCCGACAGGATCAGCTTTGGACGGCCGGTGGAGCCGCCGCTGGTCGGGGCCTTGGAGACCGGGGCGATGGCGTCCGGCAGGTCGCTGTCGTCGTCGGACAAGGACAGCAGGTCGGGGATCGACAGCAGCGGCCGGTCGATCTGGTGGTCGAACTGGGCGATGACCACCGGCGTCTTGGCCAGCTCCATGATCGCTTCGAGCTCGCCCTTCGGCAGGCGGAAGGAGATCGGCTGCGGCGTGGCCCCCAGCTTCCAGATCGCCCAGCAGGCGACGGCGAAGTCGGTGGAGTTGGGCAGGCCCAATGTGACCAGGTCGCCGAACTTGACCCCCTTGGCGGCCAGGCCGCGGGCGGCGCGGTTGGAGAGCCTGTGGAACTGCTCGTAGGTGAGGGTGGTCTCGCCGCAGGTCACGGCGGGTGCGTCGGGCTTCAACTGCGCCAGCTGCGCAAGCTTGGCGCCGAGCGAAATCATCTCATCGGACATGGCCGGATTTCCGTCCCCTGGAAATGGATCGGGCTCTGACGGCCCGTTGATCGAAGAATGAGGCGCCGCCGGAATGCGAGTGGCGGACGCTGCAGTTTCCTTTGGGGAAGGCTTGCGACGCAAGCGCCGATTGCGGTTGTCGCCGTTTCGGGCTTTAGGGGTTCGTACAAGTGTTTGAGAGGGAGACGTCGATGTCCGTGGAAGAACTGCTCACCCAGGAATTCGGCACGCTGGCCGACGTCATCCGCGCACAGGCGGTCGAGCTGAAGGACAAGCCGGCCCTCGTCGACGCCAAGCGGACGATCTCCTACGCCGAACTCGACACGCTGATGGACCGCATCGCCGTGGCGCTGCAGCGCGACGGGGTGGGCAAGGCCGACGTGGCAGCGATCTGCGCGACGACCTCGGTCGAGTACGGCGCGAGCTTCTTCGGAATCTTAAGGGCCGGCGCGGTCGTCGCGCCGCTGGCGCCGTCCTCGACGCCCGAGAGCCTGGTGATGATGCTCAATGACTCGGGCGCCAAGGTGTTCTTCCTGGATGCGGGCGTCGCCAAGCAGCTGGAAGGCGTCGCCGATCAGATCACCGCCAAGCGCGTGGCGCTGGACGGCTCGGACGCCGGGGTGGCGTTCGAGGCCTGGCTGGCTCCGGCCGGCGCGAGCCCGGCCCCGGTCGAGGTCGATCCCGACCAGGGCTTCAACATCATCTATTCGTCGGGCACCACCGGCGCGCCGAAGGGCATCGTCCAGCCGCACGCGATGCGCTGGGGCCAGATTCGCCGCGGGGTCTATCCGGCCGACTCGGTGACGATGATCTCCACTCCGCTCTATTCGAACACGACGCTGGTCTCGTACCTGCCGACGATCTCCAACGGCGGCACCGCGGTGCTGATGCCGAAGTTCGACGCCGAACAGTTCCTGAAGCTGTCGGAAAAGCACCGCGTAACCCACGCCATGCTGGTGCCGGTGCAGTACCGCCGGATCATGGAGCGGGCCGACTTCGACAGCTACGACCTGTCGAGCTTCAAGATGAAGTTCTCGACCAGCGCGCCGTTCTCGCCGGAGATCAAGGCCGACGTGCTCAAGCGCTGGCCGGGCGGCCTGATCGAGTACTACGGCATGACCGAGGGCGGCGGCTCCTGCGGCCTGCTGGCCCACGAATATCCGGACAAGCTGCACACGGTCGGCAAGCCGCTGCCGGGCCACGACATCCGGCTGATCGGCGAGGACGGGGTCGAGGTGCCGCAAGGCGAGATCGGCGAGGTCGTCGGCCGCTCCGGCGCGATGATGGTCGGCTACCACAACCAGCCGGGCAAGACCTCCGAGGCCGAATGGTACAGCCCCGAGGGCCTGCGCTACATCCGCACCGGCGACGTCGGCCGCTTCGACGAGGACGGCTTCCTGACGCTCATGGACCGCAAGAAGGACATGATCATCTCGGGCGGCTTCAACATCTATCCGAGCGACCTCGAGGCCGAGATCGTGCTTCATGAGGCGGTGCTGGAAGCCGCCGTCGTCGGCGTGCTGTCGGACAAGTGGGGCGAGACGCCGGTGGCGTTCGTGGCGCTACGGCCCGGCAAGAGCGTCGGGGCCGACGAGCTCAAGGAGTGGGTCAACGCCAAGCTCGGCAAGACCCAGCGGCTGGCCGACCTGATCCTCGTCGACAGCCTGCCGCGCAGCCACATCGGCAAGGTGCTGAAGCGCGACCTGCGCGACGAATACAAGGGAAAGGCCACCGCGTGAGCCAGATCTCGGTCGCCGACCTCTGCGACGAACATGAGGGAACCATCGAGGTCTGCGAGACCCAGTTCCGCGACCTCGGCGGCAAGACCGCGTTCTCCGGCCCGATCCGCACGGTGCGCTGCCACGAGGACAACTCGCTGGTGAAGGCGACCCTGGCCGAGCCGGGCGAGGGCTGCGTGCTGGTGGTCGACGGCGGCGGCTCGCTGCACCGGGCGCTGGTCGGCGACATGCTGGCCGCCGACGGGGTGAAGAACGGTTGGGCCGGGGTCGTAGTCTACGGCGCCGTGCGCGACAGCGTGGTGCTCGGCACGCTCGACATCGGGATCAAGGCGCTGGGGACCAATCCCATGCGCAGCGTCAAGCGCGGCGAAGGGGTGGTCGACACCCCGGTGGCGTTCGGCGGGGTGGTCTTCCTGCCCGGCGACATGCTCTACGCCGACGAGGACGGGATCGCGGTGCTGCCGGCGCCCGACGACGAGGACGACGAGTAAGGAGCTTTTCGATGGCCGACGCCTTCACCGACCTTAGCGGCAACACGCCCGACGACCTCAACGCCATGCAGCAGGGATTCCTGCCGGGCGAACTGGGGCTGGAGGTGCTGGAGGCGCGCGAGGGCTACCTGCACAGCCAGGTGAGGGTCGAGCAGAAGCACATGGCGCCCAACGGCTTCATGCATGCGGCCAGCGTCATCGCGCTGTTGGATTCGGCCGCCGGCTACGGCTGCCGGATCTCGCTGCCGCAGGGCGCGGTCGGCTTCACGACCATTGAATTGAAAAGCAATTTCCTCGGAACGGCCAAGGCCGGCGAGGTGGTGACCTGCGAAGCCAAGCTGGTCCACGGCGGCCGGATGACCCAGGTCTGGGACGCCGTCGCCACCCATGCCGACAGCGGCAAGGCCATCGCGCTGTTCCGCTGTACGCAGATGATCCTCTATCCGCGTTGAAAGATCGCAAAACGCCCGCTTGATCTCGCGGGGCCGGATGAGTAGGTTCCGCGCCTCGCGCTCAGCGGGCTCTCTTTCTTCGAGGCCCGAACGACGTCTCTGGAGAGGTGGCTGAGTGGTCGAAAGCACCGCACTCGAAATGCGGCGTACCTTTACGGGTACCGTGGGTTCGAATCCCACCCTCTCCGCCAAAATCCAGTTTTAGGAACGTCGGCGCCGGCCTTGGCCGGATGTTACTTCGGCTCCGAGCATTCTAGCCACGTCTCGCCGTAGCCTGCGTCGCGCCCGTCGATCTCAGTCTCTCTAGTCACCCACTTGCGGCAGGTTGCCGGCATCGCTTTCGCGGCCTTCGGCATCTGACAGCGATACTCGCCGTTCTCTGGTGACGATGGCGCGATCACGCGCCCGCCCGCGCGCTGGCAGTCGTTCATGGCCTTCATGAACTGGCCGTACGTGCTGCTTTGAAAGCCAAGCGGGTAGGACCGATCGACGGCGCATGCGGTGAGGACAAGCGGGCACAGCAGCAAGGTTAGCGCGCGGATGCTCAAGGTGACGGAATCTCTGATTGGCGAGCTGTCTGGCGGCGCCCAACCCTAGGCTAACGTTGAGTGCGAGCGTCTTCCAGACCCAACGGCCGAACTGGCCGGAGCACACTACAAATCACCCGCCAAAAACCGCTGCTGACAAACCGCTGTCAGCAGCCGCGCGTTCTGTTGGCGCAAACCAATGGAGCGACCCATGTCCGACCTCGTCTTCTACACCAACCCCATGTCGCGCGGCCGCATCATCCGCTGGATGCTCGAGGAGGTCGGCCAGCCCTATGAGACCAAGGTCCTGCGCTGGGAGACCGGGGAAACGAAGGGCGCCGACTATCTGGCGATCAATCCGATGGGCAAGGTGCCGGCGATCGTCCACGACGGGGTGGTCGTCACCGAATGCGCGGCCATCTGCGCCTACCTCGCCGACGCCTTCCCACAGGCCGGTCTGGCGCCTCCGGTGAACAGCCGTCTGCGCGGGCCCTATTATCGCTGGCTGTTCTTCGGGGCCGGCCCGATCGAGCAGGCCGTCGCCGCCAAGATGACGAACCTGGAGCCGACGACCGAGCAGCGCACGTCGCTGGGATATGGCTGCATGGAGGATGTGCTGGCGGCCGTCGAGGGCGCGGTGGAAAACCGCGCCTATCTGGTGGGCGACAGCTTCACCGCCGCCGATCTCTATCTCGCCTCGCACCTGTCCTGGGGCATGAACTTCGGCACGCTGGAAAGGCGGCCGGCGTTCGAGGTCTATGCCGAGCGCCACCTCCAGCGTCCGGCCGCCCTGCGCGCCGACGAAATCGACAACGCGCTCATCGCCGCCGCCGCGGAGACGGCGTCCTGAACCGTGGCAGGTGGTCCGGTTTCCGGGCCATCTGCCCATGCGCCCCCTGGGGATAACCCCGATAGACCGCTCAGGGGGCGGCCCGCACTCTCGCGCCTGACAGCCATCAGTCAGGGCGAAGATATATGGCCAAGCTGCCGTCCGCCGGGCCGACCCGGCCCAAACGGGTGCAGAACCCGCCGCTGCCGCCGTTGCCCGACGTGAGCGGGCTGGACGCCGACTCCGCGTCGGTCACCTATTCCACCCATCGCACCAAGCTCTCCACCCACCGGACCGACCTGTCGGAGCATCGCACGGACCTGTCGGAGTTCCGCACCGACCTGTCGACCGAGCGCACCGAGATGTCGATGCGGCGGACCGGGATGTCGTTTCAGCGGACGCGGATGAGCGACGACCGCACGCTGATGTCGGTGATCCGCACCTCGTTGTCGCTGATCGGCTTCGGCTTTACGATCTACCAGGCGTTCCAGAAGCTGCGTGACGCCGGCGCGATCGCCAGCGCCGCGGCCCCGCGGAACTTCGGCATCGCGCTGGTGACGCTGGGCATACTGATGCTGATCATCGGCATGGCGCGCCACGTAAAGTTCATGCGTGAACTGAAGGCGACCCGCGAGGCCATGGCCAAGGAAGGCCTGATCTTCGCCGAGAGCACATTCCCGGTGTCGTCGACGTTCTGGATCGCGGTGGCGCTGCTGTTGCTCGGCTTTGGCGCGATCATCAGCATGGTCTTCAAGATCGCGCTGTTCGGCTAGACCGGCCCTAGCGCGACATCCAGGGCTTGGACTTGGACGAGGAGCGGGCGGCCGCGGCCTGCTCGCGCTGAAAGCGTCCGCCGCGCGGCGGCTTCGGCCGCGCCTCGATGGCCTCTTTCTTCAGGCGCAGGGCGCGCTGGATCGGGGTTTCGTCGGGCGTGTCGGTCATGCGGGAGAGTCCTTGCGAGACGCGATCCTAACGGCATGGCGATGAGGTGTCCGGGTAAAAAACGGCGGCCTTGCCTTTCGGGGGGCTTGGCGGGCACACACCGCCCATGAAGCAAGTCATCGTCGTCAACGAGGCGCTCGGCCTGCCGCCCGGCAAGATGGCCGCCCAGGTCGCGCACGCCGCCGTCGGCGGGCTGCTGAACGCGCCGCGCGAGCAGCAGGCCGGCTGGCTGCAGGCGGGCATGCCCAAGGTGGTGCTGCGCTGCGGTTCGGAGGCCGAGTTGTTCGAGCTGGCGCGCCAGGCCGAGGCGGCCGGCCTGCCGGTGATGCTGATCCGCGACGCTGGCCGCACGGTGGTCGCGTCCGGCACGCCGACCTGCGTGGGCATCGGCCCCGACGAGATTTCCAAGATCGACGCCGTGACCGGCGCGCTCAAGTTGATGAGGTAGGACGATGGTCTTTTCGACCAGACAGGGCAGCGGGGTCCTGGGGACCCAGGAACAGCCGCTGGAGGCGGTGACCTTCGAGGCGACCATCGAGCACGCCCAGAACTCGATCCTGTCGTTCATCGCCAAGATCCGCACTTGCAGCGGCCGCAGCCTGGCCGAGCTGAAGGGCCAGAACCTGGTGCTGCAGATCGACGACGGCCCCGCCCTGGGGGTGATGATCGTCCACGTCGAGGGCGACGGCGACGAGGCGGTGCTCAACCTCTCGGCCAGATGACCGACGCCGACGCGGAGGTCCCGGGCGGGACGTCCGCGCCGGCGCGGCGCTAGATCGCGGCGGGCTCAGCCGCCGGTCTTGGCGCGGCGCGGCCGATGACCCGGCTGGCGAGGGCCGGCAGCACCACCAGGGTCAGCAGGGTGGCTGTGATAAGGCCGCCGATCACCACGGTGGCCAGCGGCTTCTGCACCTCGGCCCCGGCCCCGCTGGCCAGCGCCATCGGCATGAAGCCGAGCACCGCCACCAGGGCGGTGGTCAGCACCGCGCGCAGCCGGGCCATGGAGCCCTCGACCGCCGCCTCGCGCGGGTCCATCCCCGCTTCGATGCGCTCGCGGATCGCCTGGATCAGCACCAGCCCGTTCAGGGTCGCCACCCCGGAGACGGCGATGAACCCGACCGCGGCCGAGACCGAGAACGGCATGCCCCGGAGCAGCAAGGCCAGGGCTCCGCCGACCAGGGCCAGCGGCACGCAGGCGAAGACCAGGCCCGCCTGGGCGGCCGAGCCGAGCGCGAAGTAGAGCAGCACCGCGATGGTGGCGAACACCATAGGCACGACGATGGCCAGCCGCGCCTCGGCCCGCTGCAGGTTCTCGAACTGGCCGCCCCAGTCGATCCAGGCGCCGGGGGGCAACTTGACTTCGTCGGCGACCGCGGCGCGGGCCTCAGTGACGAAGCCGCCAAGGTCGCGGCCGCGGACATTGGCCTGGACCACGACCCGCCGCTTGCCGTTCTCGCGGCTGATCTGGTTCGGCCCCTCGCCCTCCTGGAACTGGATGACCGAGCCGAGCGGCACCATCACCGCCCCGTCGTTCACCGCCAGCGGCGTCTGGGCGACTACGGCAAGGTCGTTGCGCGCCTCCTCCGGGAGGCGGACCATCACGTCGAAGCGGCGGTCGCCCTCGTAGACGCGGCCCGCGGTGCGGCCGGCCAGGGCGATCTGCACCGCGTCGGCGGCGTCGGCGGCGTGGACCCCGTGCAGGGCGGCGGCCGAGCGGTCGACCTGGGCGGTCATCATCGGCAGGCCGGACACCTGCTCGACCTTGACGTCGGCCGCGCCCTTCACGCCGCGCAGCACCGTGGCGATCTTCTCGGCCGTGGCCTCCATCTCGTTGAAGTCGTCGCCATAGACTTTGACCGCGACGTCAGAGCGGACGCCGGAGATCAGTTCGTTGAAGCGCATCTGGATCGGCTGGGTGAACTCGTAGGCGTTGCCGATCTGGCCGCTCGCCACCTTCTCGATCTTGGCGGAGACGTCGGCCTTGCTGAGGCTCCGGTCGGGCCAGTCCTTGCGGTCCTTGAGGATCACGAAGGTGTCGGAGATGCTCGGCGGCATCGGGTCGGTGGCGACCTCGGCCGTGCCTGTCTTGGAGAAGACGGTCTCGACCTCTGGGATCTTGATCAGCGCCTTCTCAAGGCGGGCCTGCATCTCCAGCGACTGTTCGAGCGAGGCGCTGGGCACGCGCAGGGCCTGGAGCAGGACGTCCTTCTCGTCGAGCGTCGGGATGAATTCGCGGCCGAGCAGGCTGAACACCGCGATCCCGACCAGGACCATGCCGCCAGCGCCGAGGGCGACGCGGCGCGGATGGGCGACGGCCTGGCGCACCAGCGGCTCCAGTCGGCCGCGGACGACCGCCTCGGCCTTGGACTGATGTTCCCGCTCCGGCGGCTTGATCAGCAGCGCGGCCAGGGCCGGGACCAGGGTGAAGGTCAGGATGAAGGCGCCGGCCAGAGCCAGCATGACCGTCGCGGCCATCGGGTGGAACATCTTGCCCTCGACGCCTTCCAGCGCCAGCAGCGGGGCGTAGACCAAGAGGATGATCGCCTGGCCATAGGCGGCGGGGCGGACCATCTGGCGGGCGGCGGCGACCGCTTCGCTCATTCTCTCGGACTTGGTGAGGTCGCGGCCCTCGGCCTGGCGGCGCAGGGTCAGGCGGCGCAGGGTGTTCTCGACCACGACGACCGCGCCGTCGACCAGCAGCCCGAAGTCAAGGGCGCCCAGGCTCATCAGGTTTCCGGAGACCCCGAACCTGTTCATGCCGATGACGCCGAACAGGAAGGCCAGCGGGATCACCAGCGCGGTGATGATCGCCGCCCGCACGTTCCCCAGCAGCAGGAACAGGACCACGATGACCAGCAGCGCCCCCTCGGCCAGGCTGGTGCGGACGGTCGATATGGTGCGGTCGACCAGCGCGGTGCGGTCGAGCACGGGCGTTGCTTCGACCCCCGGCGGCAGCGAGGCCTGGATCTGCTCCAGCCGCTGGCCGACCGCGTGGGCGACGGTCCGGCTGTTCTCGCCGGCCAGCATCAGGGCGGTGCCGATCACCACCTCCTCGCCGTGCTGCTGGGCCGCGCCCAGTCGCGCAGCTTGGCCGATCTCGACGGTGGCGACGTCGGAGACGCGGACCACCAGGCCGTTGTGGTTCTTGATCGGGGCGGCGGCCAGGTCCTCGGCCGAGCGGACTCGGGCGTCGGCGCGGACTACGAAGGCCTCGCCGCCGCGCGAGACGTAGCCGGCGCCGGCCACGGTATTGGCGTGCTCGACCGCCTCGACCAGCTCGCCCAAGCCGACGCCATAGGCGGTCATGCGGGCCGGATCGGGCCGCACCGCGTATTTCTTGACGTAGCCGCCGATGACGTCGATCCCGGCGACGCCCGGCACGGTCTTCAGCTGCGGGGTGATGATCCAGTCCTGGACCGTGCGCAGGTAGGTCGCCTTGGCCATTTCGGTGGTCAGGCGCTCGCCCTCGGGGGTGAGGTAGGACCCGTCCGGCTGCGGGCCGGGCTGGCCAGGCCTGACGCCCTTGGCCGGGGCCATCTTCACCGTCCACATCATCACCTCGCCGAGGCCGGTGGTGATGGGCGCCAGGGCCGGTTCGGCGCCGTCGGGCAGCTCGTCGCGGGCGCCCTGCAGCCGCTCGGTGACCTGGTTGCGCGCAAAATAGACGTCGGTCTGGTCGGTGAAGACGGCGGTGATCTGCGAGAAGCCGTTGCGGCTGATCGAGCGGGTCTCGATCAGCCCCGGGATTCCGGTCAGGGCGGTTTCCAGCGGGTAGGTGACCCGCTGCTCGATCTCCTCGGGCGACAGGGCCGGGGCGACGGTGGTCACCTGCACCTGGCGGTTGGTGATGTCGGGCACCGCGTCGATCGGCAGCCGGAAGAGTTCGACCGCGCCGTAGGCGGCCATGGCCAGCGCGATCAGGATGACCGCGAAGCGGTGGCGCACGGACAGCGCCACGATCTTGTTCAACATGGCGGCCCCCTTAGTGTCCGTGCTCGGCTTCGCCCTTGGCGAGCTCGGCCTTGAGGACGAAGGCGCCGCGGCCGGCGACCTTCTCGTCGCCCTTCAGCCCGGCGACGATCTGGGTCTGTCCGCCGCCGGAGCGGCCGGTGGTGACCGAGCGGACGCGGAAGCCGTTCTTTTCGGCGACGAACACCACCTGGCGGCCCTTGACCGTCTGCACGGCGTCGGACGGTACGCTGGGCAGGCCCTTGCCGTCGGCGGGGACCTGGGCGCTGACCGCCGCGCCGGGGGTCAGCTGGCCGCCGAGCGGGCGGGCGCGGACCATGGCGGCGCCGGTGGCCAGCTGCGACAGCGGGGCGATGCCGACGATCTCGGCGGACGCCTCGCGGCCGTCCGGCCCGACCAACTTCAGCGGCGCGCCGACCGCCAGCTTGGCGGCGGCGTCGGCGGGCGCGTTGAACACCACCTCCAGCCTTTGGGGATTGGAGACTTCGGCCACCGGCGCGCCCTGGGCGACGAAGCCGCCGGGGGCGACCTGGACGCTGGTCACCAGGCCGGCGATGGGGCTGCGCAGGGTTGTCTGGCCGCCGGCCCCAGGCGAGCCGGAGGCGGCGGCGCGGGCCTGGGCGGCGGCGGCCTGAGCGCCGGCGCGGACGGAGGCGGCGCGGGCGGCCTCCCAGTCCTGGCGGGCGGTGACGCCGGCCTTCAGCAGCCGGTCCTCGCGGGAGAGCGCGGCCTGGGCGGCCTGGGCCTCGGCGGCGGCGGCGGAGGCCTCGGCGCGGACCAGCGCGCCGTCGGCGCTGCGGATCACGGCGACCCCGCCGCCGGCGGCGACCTGGGCGCCAGGCGAGAGCAGTACGCGCTCCACCACGCCGGACACTGGGGCGGCGACGACGGCGCGAGCGTCGGGCGCGGCCTCGACCCGGCCGGTCAGGCGGATGTCCGAGCCTCCGCCGCGGCCGACCGTGACGACGGCGACGCCGGCGGCGGCGGCCTGATCGGCGGCCAGGGCGATGAAGCCTTCCTCTCCGCCCTTTTCGTCGGCGTGGCCCTCTTCGCCATGCGCTTCCTCGCCATGCGCGTCGGCGGGGGCGGGGCGGAATGTGGCCAGGCCGTAGCCGGCGGCTAGGGCGGCGGCGAGCGCCGCGCCGGTGAGCAGGTTTCGTTTGCTGAGCAGCATGGTCAGGCTCCGAAGGGGGGCTTGCCGGCCAGGCGCGCGGCCTCAGCCAGCGCGCGGACGCGGGCGAGGCGCGCCTCCAGCGTCTGCAGGCGCGCGGCGGCCAGGGCGCGGCGCGCAGCAGTGAGTTCGAGCAGCGGCAGGCGGCCGGCCTCATAGCCGATCCGCGTCAGCCGATAGGCCTCGGCGGCGGCGGCTTCGCCAGCCGCGGCGGCGCTGGCCTGGGCGCCGGCGCTGCGGGCCTGGGAGCGGGCGGCGGCCAGGTCGGCGGCGGCGTCGAGCCGGGCCTGGGCCAGTCGCGCCTCGGCGGCGGTCAGCTCGGCCCGGGCGGCGGCCGTATTGCCGCGGTTGGCGTCGAACAGCGGCAGCGGCAGCGAGGCGCCGGCGACCATGGCGGTGGCGTCGTCGCCGGCGAAGCGGCGCACGCCGGCCGAGACGGTGAGGTCCGGGCGGGCCTGCAGCTGTTCGACCCGCACCTTGGCCGCGGCGCTGTCGCGGTCGGCCAGGGCGGCCAGCACCGCCGGAGTGTCGGCGGGCGCAGCGGCTAGCTCGGCGTCGGAGGCGGCGAGGTCGGCCGACAGCAGGCTGGAGGTCAGCGAGTCGAACGCCTCGCCTGACCCTGCCTGGGCCGAGAGCCGCCCGAAGGCGGCGTCGCGGGCGGCCAGCGCCTGGCCCAGCCCGGCCTGGGCGGCTTGGGCGTCGGCCTGGGCCTGTAGGCCGCGCAGGCGCGCCTCCTTGCCGGCCTCGACCAGTAGCTCGGCGGCGCGGGCGTCGCTCTGGGCGGCCTCGAACAGCTCGCGGGCCTGGGCGGCGCGGAGGTGCGCAGCCTCGGCTTCTGCGTAGGCGACCGCCAGGGCGGCGGCGTAGTCGGTTCGCGCCTGGGCGTCGCGGGCGCGGGCCAGGGCCAGGTCCTTGCGTGCGCCGTCGATGCGTGCGCCGCGCTTGCCGCTCAGTTCCAGGGTCTGGCTGAACGACAGGGTGGTCTCGGCCGAGTCGAGGCCTTCCATCGGGCCTTCGCCCGCGAAATTCTCGACGTCGAGCGACAGCTCGGGATTGCGCCAGGCGCCGGCCTGGTCGAGGCGGCCCTGGGCGGCGGCGACCTGGGCCTGGCTTTCGGCGCGCAGCGGCGCCTGGGCGGCGGCGGCCAGCAGGTCGGGGAAGGCGGGTGCGGGCGCGGCCAGGGCCGGGCCGGCGCAGGTCAGGCCGCCTGCGGCCAGCAGGGCCGCCAGACGGACGTGATGGGGAGGCATCGGGATCTCCGGAAACGGACAGGACGAGGGCGCGCGTCGGCGCGCAGAGCCGTCAGGCCGCTGAGGGAGGCCGGGTCGGAGGCGCCGAGCTCAAGGTCGCGGGGGCGGCGTCGTCGGCCGGGCGCCGGCGGTCGGCGAGCGCCCCAGCGTCGATGGCGCTCATCGCCAGCAGGGGCGGCGCGGCATGGCCGGCGCAATGGGTGGGGCAGTGGGCTCCCGGCGCATGATGGGCGGCGTCGGGGTCGCCGTCGCCGACGTGATGGGCGCTGGCGACGGCCGGCGTCGCCAGGTCCGCGATCGGCTCAGCATGACCGGGCGCAGGCAGCAGCACGAACAGCAGGGCCGCCAGCAGGGCGAGCATCGCCCCGGCGCGCCGCGAACCGTCCATGAGCCGTCGCCCGATCATGGTGCAGCCTCTGCATCCTACAGCAGCTGTAGGAGCAAGTGCTATTTGCGATGCGGTCCATGACGTTTCGGGGGCTTCCCAGCGGCGCCGTTCTCGTGCCCCTCTGTCGGTGACGGGAAGTGACCCTGGGGGGAATTGTTATGCGTGTGTTCGTGACGGCGGCCGCCATGGCTGGTCTGCTTTGTTCGGTCGCGCCGACGGCGCTGGCCCAGAGCTATCCGGCCGCGAAGATAGCCGGCCTGAAGGCGCAGGCCGAGGCCGGGGTCGAAAGCCGCGCCAAGCTGGCCCAGCAGATGAACGACCAGATTTTCTCCTATGGCGAACTGGCCTTCCAGGAGGTCGAGACCTCGAAGTACGTCACCGGCGTGCTGGAGAAGAACGGCTTTACGATCCAGCGCGGCGTCGCCGGCCTGCCGACCGGCTGGACCGCGACCTGGACCCACGGAACGGGCGGCCCGGTCATCGTGCTGGGCAGCGACATCGACGGCATTCCGAAGGCCTCGCAGAAGCCGGGCGTGCCCTGGCACGAGCCGCTGGTCGAGGGCGCGCCGGGTCACGGCGAGGGCCACAACTCCGGCCAGGCGCTGAACGTGGTCGCCGCCCTGGCGGTCAAGGAGCTGATGGAGAAGCAGAACATCGCCGGCACGCTGATGCTGTGGCCGGGGGTCGCCGAGGAGCTGCTGGGCGGCAAGGCCTACATGGTCCGCGACGGGGTGTTCAAAGGCGCCGACGTGGCGATCTTCACCCATGTCGGCTCGAACCTGGCGACGGCGTGGGGCGCGACCTCGGGCACCGGGCTGGTGTCGGTCGAGTACACGTTCCACGGCGCAGCGGCGCACTCGGCCGGGGCGCCCTGGCGCGGGCGCAGCGCGCTGGACGCCGTCGAGCTGATGAACATGGGCTGGAACATGCGCCGCGAGCACCTGCGGCCCGAGCAGCGTTCGCACTACGTGATCACCGACGGCGGCGACCAGCCCAACGTCGTGCCGTCGACGGCGACCGTCTGGTACTATTTCCGCGAACAGACCTTCGACGGCATCAAGAAGAGCTTCGAGATCGGCGACACCATCGCCGAGGCCGCGGCCAAGATGACCGACACCACCATGGAGCGCCGGGTGCTGGGCACGGCCGCCCCGCGTCACTTCAACCGCCCGCTGGCCGAGGCGGCCAAGGCCAATATCGACCAGGTCGGGCTGCCCAAGTGGACCCCCGGCGAGCAGACCTTCGCCAAGGCGGTGCAGAAGAACCTCGGCTCCAAGGAGAAGGGGCTGGCGACCGAGCTCGACAAGATGACGCCTCCGGTCGAGAAGCCGGAGAGCGGCGGGTCGGACGACATCGGCGACATCTCCTGGACGCTGCCGACCATCACCGTGGTCTATCCGTCGAACATCCCGGACCTGCCCGGGCACCACTGGTCGAACGCCATTTCGATGGCCACCCCGATCGCCCACAAGGGCGTGGTCGCCGGCTCCAAGGTGGTGGCGATGACCATGGTCGACGTGCTGACCAAGCCGGAGCTGCGCCGCCAGGCCAAGGACTACTTCGTCAACGTCCAGACCAAGGACCAGAAGTACGTCCCGATGATCGGTCCGGACGACAAGCCGCCGATCGAGATCAACACTGACGTCATGGCCAGGTTCAGGCCGCAGATGGCGCCCTTCTACTACGACGCCGAGCGCTACCCGACCTATCTCGACCAACTCGGGATCAAGTGGCCGCCGACCGAGCTGACCCCGCCGAAGGGGACGCGCGTCGACTAGACCTGGCGACGGCCCGACGCGGGCCGCGGCCACGGCTCATTTTCGCCATGAGCCGTGGCCAGCCTCCGCGTCCGTAACAGGAGGACCCGCATGCGTCTGACCAGCCTCATCCTCGCCGCCGCCGCCCTCGCGGGCTCGACGGGCATGGCCCTGGCCGCCGAAGGCCGCTTCATCCACCCGGCCGACACCACCAAGGACGACCGGATCGATAAGACCGAATGGGTGGCCTACAAGCTGCCCGCCGACGAGTTCGCCAAGGCGGACAAGGACAAGAACGGCAAGATCGACGGGCCCGAGTTCGTCGCCTGGGACACCGCCTACAAGGCCGCCCACAAGGGCCACTAGGCCCTCAGGGCCTGCTCCAGGTCGGCGATCAGGTCGCCGGCGTCCTCGATCCCCACCGACAGGCGGATCAGGCCGTCGGCGATGCCGATCCGGGCCCGCGTCTCGGCTGGGATCGAGGCGTGGGTCATGATCGCCGGATGCTCGATCAGGCTCTCCACGCCGCCCAGGCTCTCGGCGAGCGTGAACAGTCGGGTGCGTTCCAGCATCCGCACCGTGCCGGCCAGGTCGCGGTCCAGCACCGCCGAGATCATGCCGCCGAAGCCGCCGCTCATCTGCCGCCCGGCCAGCTCGTGCTGCGGGTGGCTCGGGAGCCCTGGATAGATGACCTTGGCCACGTCCGGCCGCGCCTCCAGCCAGCGGGCGATCGCCAAGCCGTTCTCGCAGTGGCGCTGCATCCGCAGCGCCAGCGTCTTCACCCCGCGCAGGGCCAGGAACGAGTCGAAGGGCGAAGCGACCGCGCCGACCGCGTTCTGCAGGAAGCCGAGCTGGTCGGCGAGCTCCCGGTTCTGGCCGACCACCAGGGCGCCGCCGACGATGTCGGAATGCCCCGAGACGTACTTGGTGGTCGAGTGCATCACCGCGTCGAAGCCGAACTCCAGCGGCCGCTGCACATAGGGGCTGGCGAAGGTGTTGTCGGCGGCGGTCAGCAGGCCGCGCCGCCTGCCGAGCTGCGCGATCGCCTCCAGGTCGGCCAGCCGCAGCAGCGGGTTGGTCGGGGTCTCGACCCAGAGCAGCCTGGTGTCGGGCCGGATCGCCGCCTCGATGGCGGCCAGGTCGCTCATGTCGACGAAGCTGAACTCCAGGCCCGCGGTGCGCCGACGGACCTTGTCGAATAGCCGGAACGAGCCGCCGTAGAGGTCCTCGCTGGCGATGACGTGCGATCCGGCGTCGAGCACTTCGAGGAAGGTCGAGATGGCCGCCAGGCCCGAGGCGAAGGCGTAGCCGCGCGTCCCGCTCTCCAGGTCGGCGATGGCTCGTTCGAAGGCGAAGCGGGTCGGGTTCTGGCTGCGCGAGTACTCGAAGCCCTTGTGCTCGCCCGGGCTGGTCTGGGCGTAGGTCGAGGTCGCATAGATCGGCGGCATCACCGCCCCGGTGGTCGGGTCGACCGACTGGCCGCCGTGGATCACCCGGGTGGAGAACTCCAGGCGGTTCTTGCCGATGTTGTCCTGGGTCACGCCGCCCGCCGCAGATAGTTGATGAGATCGATCCGGGTGATCAGCCCGAGGAACTCGCGGCCGTCGAGGACGATGGCCACCTGATCGCGTTCGAAGACCGGCAGCAGCGCGTCGAGCGGCGCGTCGGCCTGCAGGGTGTCGAGCTTGGCGGTCATCGCCGCCGCCACCGGCTGGGAGAACCGCTTGTCGGGCTTGGAGTCCTCGATGGCCTCCAGGAGGTCGCTCTCGTCGATCAGCCCGATCAGCCGCCCGTCGTCGAGCACCGGCAGTTGGCTGACGTCGGCCTGGCGCATGCGGTTGTAGGCGGTCAGCAGGGTGTCCTGCGGCCCGACCACGATGGCGCCGCCATTGGTGGCCGAGCGCACGATCAGGTCGCGCAGGTCGCCGTGCAGGCGGCGCTGGGTCAGCCCCTGCTCGGCCAGCCAGCTGTCGTTGTAGACCTTGGACAGGTACTTGGCGCCGGTGTCGCAGACCAGGGTGACGACCCGCTGGGCTTCCGTCTGTTCGCGGCAATAGCGCAGGGCCCCGGCCAGCAGGGTGCCGGACGAGGAGCCGCCCAGCACGCCGGCCTTGGAGAGCATCAGGCGCGCGGCGGCGATGCTCTCGGCGTCGGGAATGGTGTAGGCGCGCGAAACCAGCGACAGGTCGCAGTTGTCGGGCACGAAGTCCTCGCCGATGCCCTCGACCACCCAGGAGCCGGGCTCGATGGTCTCGCCGGTGTTGACCAGCGGCGCCAGGATCGACCCCTCCGGATCGGCCAGCACCATCTTCGTCTTCGGCGAGGCCTTGGCGAAGTAGCGGCCGAGACCGGTGAGGGTGCCGCCCGAGCCGACCCCGACCACCATGGCGTCAAGGTCTCCGCCCATCTGCGTCAGGATCTCCGGGCCGGTGGTGGTCTCGTGGGCCTTTGGATTGGCCGGGTTGGCGAACTGGTTGATGTAGATCGCGCCCGGGATTTCGGCGGCCAGCCGCTGGGCCATGTCCTGGTAGTATTCGGGGTGCCCCTTGCCGACGTCGGAACGGGTGATGCGGACATCGACCCCCATGGCCCGCAGGTGCTGGATCTTCTCGCGGCTCATCTTGTCGGGCACGACCAGCAGGATCTTGTAGCCCTTCAGCACGCCCACCTGCGCCAGCCCGAGGCCGGTGTTGCCGGCGGTGGCCTCGACGATGGTTCCGCCCGGCTTCAGCGAGCCGTCCGCCTCGGCCGCCTCGATCATCGAGCGGGCGATGCGGTCCTTGATCGAGCCGCCGGGATTGGCGCTCTCCAGCTTTACGAACAGCCGGCAGGGGCCGGTGTCGAAGCCGGTCAGCTCGAGCATCGGCGTGTCGCCGATCAGGTCGAGCGCTGAACTGGCCGGCGGCGCGAGCTTGGGCGGGTCTGCATTCATGAACGGCTCCTGGAGGCCTTTCAGCAGAAACGCCCGGAGGTCGATTTCCGCGCCATACCCCAGAGCATATGGCCGATTTTCCCGCCTCGCCTAGATGCCGACGGCCTGCCCCGCCGCCAGAGGGCCGCCGGCGGGCGAAAACGAACCCGTCTGCCCCGGGTGAAGGCGGCGCTTCGCAGCGGCGGCGCGCGGGGCTAAAGCGAGCCATGGCCAAGACCACGCCCGCGACGCTCGCCCTCGACAGGGCCAAGATCGCCTACGAGTTGCATACCTACGACTACGATCCCGACGCGCCGCGGGTCGGGCTGCAGGCGGCCGAGAGCCTCGGCGTCAGTCCCGACCAGGTGCTCAAGACCCTGATGGCGCTGGTCGACGGCAAGCCGGTATGCGCGGTGCTGGCCTCGGACCAGGAGGTGGCCATGAAGAAGCTGGCGGCCGCGGTCGGCGGCAAGTCGGCCCAGATGATGAAGCCGGCCGACGCCGAACGCCTGACCGGCTATCGGGTCGGCGGGGTCAGCCCGTTCGGCCAGAAGCGTCAGGTCCCGACGGTGATCGACCAGGCCGCCCTCGATCATGCGAAGGTGTTCGTCAACGGCGGCCAGCGCGGGTTGCAGGTGCGGCTGGCGCCCTCCGACCTTTTGGTCGCAGTACCAGCCAAGGTGGCGGTCCTGACTTGATTGTCGTTGCGTAACGGCGCGGATAGGGCCTTAAGTTAGCAACGATAACTTTGGTCGATGGGGAGCGCGGCCGTCCTACCGGCGTCGGGCGGTCATAGTGTTTGCGATGGGACTGGCGTTATGACGGCCGTGAGCCTTGAGCGGCGGCGCCCCTATCATGTGGGCAACGTCCGCGGTCAGCTTCTGGCGGCGGCTCGCGACATCCTGCAGGAGAGAGGCCGGGCCGGCCTGTCGCTGCGGGCGATCGCCGATCGCGGCGGCGTGGCGCCGGGCACCGTCTATTATCACTACGCCGACAAGGCCGCGCTGCTGGCGGGACTGGCGGTCGACGGCTTCCGACAGCTGTCCGACGCGATGAAGTCCGAATACGAGATGCGCGGCCACGAGGGCGGCCTGCGCGCGATCGGATCGGCCTATCTGAACTTCCTGCGCGAGAAGCCCGAGCTCTACGAGCTGATGTACGAGGCGCTCGACGCCGGACGCCGCGAGGATGTCGCCGCGGCCGAGGCCGAGGCGTTCGCCGTCTGCCGTGCGGCGATCATCGCCGACTTCGTCGAGCAGCATTCACCCGATCTGGCGGGCGAGATCGCCGAGGCGATCTGGGCCTGGGGGCGCGGCATCGCGGCCATGTCGCTGTCGCGCGGATCGCCCGGCCAGGGCCCCGAGGGACGGACCGTCGAATCGGCGGTCCGGGGGCTCGAAGCGCTGATCATGGTGCGCTGAGGGGGCCTCCGCGCCAGCTCGCCTCCAGGCTGCGTTCTGCCCATGTGTTTGAATCACCAGTATCTTTTTTCGCATTGCACACTCGTCAGCCAGAGTGGGCGCGGCCCTTGCGCCACAAGGGCTGACGAAAGTTCGGCGGCGGCGCTTTTCCCTCTATTCGAACGCCGTTCGAGACACCCAGCCTATCGACATTAAGCACTCGCGACGGGCGGCTAAACGCCCGCGTCTGGCTGGGAGGTTACATATGTTTCAACCGCTGCGTCTGCGCAGTCTCTTCATCATGGGCGCGTCCGTCGCGGCCATGTCCGCCGCCACTCAGGCCGCGGCCCAAGACGCCTTCACCATCGAGGAACTGGTCGTCACCGCTGAAAAGCGCGAGCAGAGCCTGCAGGACGTGCCGGTCGCCGTCACCGCCTACACCTCGGAAAAGCGCGACCTGATGGGCGTGGCCACGGTCGAGGACCTGGCCCGCGTCACGCCGAGCGTGGCTTACACCAACAACGACCGTCTCTCGATCCGGGGCTTCGGCCGCCTGACCAACGCGATTGGCACCGACCCGTCGGTGGCCCTGTACTCGGACGGCATCTTCTCGAACTCGATGGCCGACTCGTCGACGCCGTCGCTGTTCATCGAGCGGACGGAAATCCTGCGCGGTCCGCAGGGCACTCTCTACGGCCGTAACTCGATCGGCGGCGCGCTGAACATCATCGGCAAGCGCCCGAGCGACACCTTCCAGGGCGAAGTCCGCGGCGCGGTCGGCAACTACGGTTCGTGGCGCACCGACGCCCTGGTCACCGGCCCGATCACCGAAGGCCTGCGCTTCCTGGTCGGCGGCTCGGTCGAGCGCCGCGACGAAGGTTTCATCGAGAACATCGGCCCCGGCGGCGACACCAGCGCCCTGAAGCGCTACATCGTCGAAGCCCAGGTGGAAGCCGACCTCGGCGAAAACATCACCGCCCGCCTGCGCTATACGAAGTTCGACTGGGACGACAGCTACGGCGTCGGCAACATCCACGAAGCCGTGATTTCGCCCTACGACACACGTTCGGCGACCGGCCTCGAGAACAGCGCGCTCTACTACAACCCGACCTTCGGCTACGCCGGCGTCAACCCGTCGACCGCTGATCCGTACAAGATCAACATGGACCAGACGATGGAGGGCAAGCTCTCCGACCATAATCGTCTGCACTTCGACCTGACCTGGGATCTCGGCGGCGCGACGCTGAAGTATCTGGCCGGCTACCAGGCCTACACCTACAACACCAACGGCGACGAAGACCGCTCCTCGCGTCAGGGCCTGTTCAGCATTCCGACCGCGACCCCGTTCGGCGCCTACACGGCGACCAACGTCTCGCCGAACGAGCGCTTCTTCTACACCGAAGAGCAGAAGTGGTGGTCGAACGAAATCAACCTGTCGTCCAACTCCGACGGGCCGCTGCACTGGATCGTCGGTCTCTACCAGTACCACCAGGAATATTCGCAGCCGCAGGGCCTGCGCGTTCTGGGCGATCCGGCCATGCAGAACCCGCTCAGCCTGGCGACCGGCCGTCCGGCCGCGCCGAACCCGAACGGCAATTACCTGTTCGTCGACGGCAGCCTGGAAGTGAATTCCTACGCCGCCTTCGGCCAGATCGACTACGAGTTCGCCGAGAACTGGACCCTGACCGCCGGCCTTCGCTACTCGGTCGACGAAAAGTCCGGCACCGACTTCGCGCGCTACGTCTCGCGCAGCCCGACCACGACCACCCTGCTGCAGCAGTTCGCCAACATCCCGGCGGCGATCGGCCAGGGCGTGGCGCTCGACTTCACGACCTTCGTGGTCTGCGGCGGGGCGACCATCGCGGCCTGTAATGCGCTGCCGCAGTACGCGAACCTGCGCGAAGCCCAGGGCGGCGGTCTGATCCGCGACCTGAAGGCCGACTATGACGCCTGGACCGGGACCCTCGGCGTCCAGTGGCAGCCGGATGGCGACACCAACGCCTACGCCCGCTACAGCCGCGGCTACAAGTCGGGCGGCTGGCTCGCCTCGAACGGCCTGACCCCGGTGCCGTACGCCGATCCGGAGTACGTCAACAACTACGAGATCGGCCTGAAGAAGACCTTCGGCGGCCGCTTCCAGCTGAACTCGGCGATCTTCTACGCCGACTACCAGGGCTTCCAGGCGCCGCTGCGGGTGATCATCAGCGGCACGACGACGGGCACCCAGTTCCTGAACCTCGACGCCCGTAACTGGGGTGTCGAACTCGAAGGCCAGTGGGCCCCGATCGACAACCTGATGCTGTTCGCCAGCTACGCGTACATCAACGCGGAAGTGACCAACGGCTGCTGCTTCGTCGACGTCAACGACCCGACCGCCTCCAAGTCCGGCGCCAAGCCGGTCGGCGGCACGCCGGCGGCCCGCACCCAGAACCTGGAAGGCAATCGCCTGCCGATGACGCCGGAGAACAAGCTCAATCTCGGCGCCAACTACACCTTCGACTTCGACGCCGGCAGCCTGACGCTCGGCGGCACCTACACCTACACCGACGACATGCAGACCGCGGTCTTCTCGCAGGCCAACTACACCGCCCCGGCGAACGAAATCGTCGACTTCCGGGCGCTGTGGAAGGACGGCCAGGACCGCTTCACGATCATCGGCTACGTGAAGAACGCCTTCGACGAGGTGGCCTATCAGAGCTCCACCCCGACCAGCCTCAACGCGAACGGCGCTTTCCGCCAAACCGTGAAGCTGAACTTCCCGCGCACCTACGGCGTGGAATTCCAGTACCGCTTCTAGGAGCCTCCAGCTCCGGATCGGAAAGGCGCTGCGGTCACCCGCAGCGCCTTTTTCGTTTCAAGCGGCGCCTTGAACCGGCCGCGTTTTCGAAGCATTAGCCTATCGTCCCCGCTGAACGAACGCTGGTCGGCGGGCGATCCTTAAGGGGAAGCGAAGGCCCATGCTGGTTCGCTACGTCGTCGTGTCCGCCATGACCGCCCTGGCCGCTGCGCCTGCGACGTCGCCGCCGCCCAGCGCCGCGACCGGCCGTTTCGCCGGCGAGATGGAGGCCTTCGCCGCCCAGGACAAGGCTGCGCCGCAGCCGCCCTGCAGGATCGTGTTCACCGGCTCCTCGTCGATCCGCTTCTGGAGCACGCTCAGCCAGGACATGGCGCCGATGCCGGTGATCAACCGCGGCTTCGGCGGCGCGCAGATTTCGGACGTCAACGCCCACTTCGACCAGGTCGTCGGGCGTTATCACCCGCGGGCGGTGGTGTTCTACGCCGGCGAGAACGATCTCAACGCCGGCGAGGCGACGGACTCGGTGGTCGAGGACTTCGGGCGCTTCATGAAGCTGAAGACCCAGAAACTGGGGGCCTCGACGCCGGTCTACTACATCTCGCTGAAGCCCTCGCGGGCGCGTGAGCGCCAGATCCCCGACCAGAACGCGGTCAACGCCAAGATCAAGGCGCAGATGAAGGGCCGCAAGGACTTCGTCTATATCGACGTCGTCCAGCAGATGATGGGCGCGGACGGCCACCCCAAGGATCTGTTCGTCGCCGACGGCCTGCATATGAACAGCGCCGGCTATGCGATCTGGACCCAGGCCGTGCGGCCGGTGATGGAAAAGGAAATGAAGGCGGACCGGCCTGCCTGCCGCAGCGCCGCGTCCGCCTCCGCCAAGCCCTAGCCGCTGCCGGTCAGAGCGACGAGCGAAGCATCCAGATGTGCTTCTCGTGCGCGGTCAGCCGGTCGGAGATCAGGCTGGCGCTGACCTCGTCGCCCGCCGCCTGGGCCGTCGGCAGGATCGCATAGAGGGTGCCGACCAGGGTCTCCTGGCTGGAGATCAGGTCCTTCAGCATCTCCTCGGCGCCCTTGGACGGATCGCCGTCCTTGATCGACGACAGGTTGCCGAACGCGCCATAGCCCTGCGGGGCCAGCTCCCCCAGCGCGCGGATGCGCTCGGCGACCTCGTCGATGGCGGTCCACATCTCGGTGTACTGGGCCATGAACAGCGCGTGCAGCTGGGAGAAGTTCGGGCCGCGGACGTTCCAGTGATAGCCGTGGGTCTTCAGGTAGGCCGCGTAGGTGTCGGCCAGTAGCTTGGCGAGGCCCTCGGCGACCGCCTTGCGGTCCTTGGGGCTGGGGCCGGAGTTGGTCATGGGCGTGCTCCTGTTGTCAGGCCTGGGCGGGGGCGCCGAGGCGCGCCCAGACGCGTTCGTGGATCGCGAAGGCCAGCGTCTGGAAGACTGGTTCGATCATCCCGATCGCCAGCGCCGCACGCCAATCACGAGTCAGCGCGTAGGCGACGGTGATCGCCACCGTCAGGTGCATCAGGCTGTAGCTGAGGGTCTTCTTGGCGGTGCGCATGATGGGGGCCTTGTTGCGAACTGATCGCAATATATCATGATCGTGGATTATCTAAATAAGGATATTGGTCAGATTTACTTATGGCGCGTCGGGCGAGCTTATGGCTTGGCGCCGCGCGGCATTCGCTTATCGTCGTTCACCTGACCGCCCGAGAGAGGCGGCGGATAGGGAGGAGCGGACCGTGAAATTCACCTGGTTCAACCTCATGCCGTGGCCGTACCTGCCGGACGACTTCCGGGAGACGAACCGCTCGGTATGGGTCGATATCGACCAGCGCCTGTTCGATCCGGCGCGAAGCCACGAAGTCTACAACACCTACATGGACCTGCTCGAATACGCCGACACGCTCGGCTTCGACGGGATCGGGGTGAACGAGCACCACCAGAACGGCTACGGCATCATGCCCAGCCCCAACATCATCGCCGCTGGCCTGGCGCGGCGCACCCAGAACGCCGCCATCGTGGTGCTGGGCAACTCCATCGCGCTCTACAATCCGCCGATCCGCGTGGCCGAGGAGTTCGCGATGCTCGACTGCATCAGCGGCGGGCGGCTGGTGGCCGGGTTCCCGGTCGGGACCTCGATGGACACCAACTACTGCTACGGCCAGATCCCGTCGCTGACCCGCGAGAAGTACCAGGAAGCCCACGACCTGATCATCAAGGCCTGGACCACGCGCGACCCGTTCGCCTGGAACGGTCGCTACAACAAGCTGCGGCACGTGAACATCTGGCCGCGGCCGATCCAGGACGCGCCGCATCCGCCGGTGCACATCCCGGGCGGCGGCTCGGTCGAGACCTACGACTTCTGCATCGACAACACCTACTCGTATTCCTACCTCAGCTTCTCGGGCTACCTGCGCGCCCAGGCGCTGATGAACGGCTACTGGAAGCGGGTCGAGGAGCGCGGGGTCGACAAGAGCCCCTACCGCGCCGGCTTCGCCCAGACGATCCTGGTCGCCGAGACCGACGAGGAGGCCGAGCGGCTCTATTCCGAGCACGTCAGCTATTTTTACAATCGCTGCCTGCACGTCTATCCGGGCTTCGCCGACGCGCCGGGCTATCGGACCATCAAGACCATCCAGACCGGGGCCCTCAGCCAGTACGCGCCGCCCAAGGGCGGCTACACCGAACTGACCTGGAAGGACCTGGTCGAGCAGGGCCACATCATCGCCGGCAGCCCGGAGACGGTCCGCCAACGGATGGAGGACCTGATCAAGGGGCTGAACGTCGGCAACATCTTCTGCCTGATGCACGTCGGGAACATGCCGGCCGACAAGTGCATGTACTCGACGCGGCTGTTTGCCGAGAAGGTCATGCCCAAGCTGCGCAACATGTTCCCCGAGCATGCCGACGACGGCCGGTTCTGGTGCAAGCCGCTGGACCGCCGCGTCAAGTCGGGCGCGCTGCCGCGGGAAATCCCGACCAGCGCCTCGCTGGCCCAGACCTACGCGTGAAGGGGGCGGACATGGAACTGAAGACCGTTGCGACCCGGCATGTCCCGGTCCGCTATCTCGAGGGCGGTTCGGGACCGGACCTGGTCTATCTGCACGGCGCGGGCGGGGTCACGGCGGAGGATCCGTTCCTGGCCGAACTGGCCAGGACCCACCACGTCTATGCGCCGCTGATCCCCGGCTACGGCGACAGCGAGGAGTGCGGCGAGATCCGCGACATGCTGGATTTCACCCTGCACAGCTGGGACGTCGTCGAGGCGCTGGGCCTGAAGGACCCGATCCTGGTCGGCCATTCGATGGGCGGGATGATCGCGGCCGAGATGGCGGCGATTGCCCCGAACGACGTCTCGGGGCTGGCGCTGATCTGCCCGGCGGGGCTGTGGGACGATGCGCATCCGATCGCCGACCTGTTCTCGCTGATGCCCTACGAGATGCCGCAGATGCTGTTCCACGACGCCGCAGCGGGGGCGGCGATGTTGACCGCCGGCCGCAACGTCGAGGATCCGAACTTCCTGCAGACCTATCTGGTGACCAATGCGCGCCAGCTGGGCATGGCGGGCCGGATCCTGTTCCCGATCCCCGAGCGCGGGCTCGCCCAACGGCTCTACCGCATCAAGGCCAAGACCGTGGTGGTCTGGGGCGACAGCGACCGCCTCGTGCCGCCGTTCTATGCGCACGGGTTCAAGAAGGCGATCGCCGGGGCCGAGCTGGTCTCGATCCCGGAGGCCGGCCACATGGTCGTGCTGGAGAAGCCGGCGGCGGTGGCGCAGGCGATCGGGCGCCTGGGATAACATCTGAGAGTAATGACGGGCGGCCTCACGGCCGCCCTGGGGGGAGACGTTTGAAGAAGATTGCTTGCCTGGCCGTCCTCGGCCTGATCCTGGCCGCCTGCTCGCCGAAGGCGGGGCCGCCCGCCGATCCCGCCAGCCTGGCCCCGGCCGATGCGCGGCTGGCCCAGCTCTACGCCGACTCCTGCAAGGCCTGCCACGTCGTCGCCGATTCCGGCGCGCCGTTGGTGCATGACGCCAAGGCCTGGGCCCCGCGCTGGAAGCAGGGCGAGGACGTGCTGCTCGACCACGTGGTGCAGGGCTACAAGGCGATGCCGGCGCTGGGCCAATGCGCCGCCTGCACGCCGGACGACTTCAAGGCCCTGACCCGCTTCATGGCCGGCCAGGAGGGCAAGTCGTGATCTCCCGCCGCACCGCCCTGCTCGCCGGTTCGGCCGGGGTGCTGGCCGCCGCCGGGGGCGGGGTCTATCTCGCCGTGCGCGACAAGCCCGAGCCGCCGGCCCCGCCGAGCCTGGACGCGAACAAGCGCCTGCTCTGGCGCAACTGGTCGGGGATCGAGCATGCCTATCCGGCCGTGCGCAGCGCGCCGAAGTCCGAGGCCGAGGTGGCGCAGGCGCTGAAGGCCTCGACCGCGCCCGTGCGGGTGGTCGGCGCTGGGCACTCGTTCACCGGGCTGGTCCCGACGTCCGGCACCCTGATGACCCTCGACGGCCTGGCCGGTATCGAGCGTTGGGAGGGCGACCAGCCGGTGGTCCGCGCCGGCATGCGGCTCGGCGCCCTCGGTCCCGCCCTGGCCGAGCGCGGCCGGGCGATGGCCAACCTGCCCGACATCAACAAGCAGTCGCTGGGCGGCTGCCTGGGCACCGCCACCCATGGGACCGGGGCGACCATCAAGGCCATCCACGGCGACGTCACGGCGCTGCGACTGGCGACGGCGACCGGCGAGCTGATCGACTGCGACGCGACGCAGAACGCCGACGTCTTCAACGCCGCGCGCGTCTCGCTGGGCGCGCTGGGCGTGATCACCCAGGTCCGGCTGGCGACCAGCGCCAACCGCCGCCTGCACCGCAAGGTGTTCGTCGAACCGTTCGAAGAGACCCTGGCCAAGGCCGAGACGCGCTGGGCCCAGCATCGCAACTACGAGTTCTACGCCGTCCCGTTCACCGATCTGGCGGCCAACATCACCCACGACGAGACCGACGCCCCAGCCCTGGCGCGCGGGCCCGACACCGACACCGCCTTCCTCGAAGTTCTCAAGCAGCTGCGCAACCTGACCCGGTTCTCGACGCCGCTGCGCAAGGCCGCGGCCAAGGCGCTGCTCGGCTCGGCCAAGCCGGAGGAGGCGATCGACGAGGGCTGGAAGCTGCTGTCGACCGAGCGGCCGGTGCGCTTCAACGAGATGGAGTTCCACATCCCCGTGGAGAACCATCTGGCCGCCCTGAAGGAGGTCGTGGAGACCATCGAGGCCAATCGGCCGGACGTCTTCTTCCCGATCGAGGTCCGGCGCATCGCCGCCGACGACGCCTGGCTGTCGCCGTTCCAGGGCGGGCCGCGCGGCTCCATCGCCGTGCACTGTCACTACAAGGACCAGTACGACTTCCTGTTCGACCTGATCCAGCCGATCTTCCTGAAGCACGGCGGGCGGCCGCACTGGGGCAAGCTGCACAGTCTGAAGGCCCGCGAGTTGGCGCTGCTCTATCCGAACTGGAACGACTTCCTGGCGGTGCGGGCGCGGCTGGACCCGGAAGGGCGGCTGCTCAATCCCTACCTCAAGGCGCTGCTGGGGGTCTGACCAGGGCCTTGGGGCCGCTGAGGGCGAGGGCGTGGAAGCGCTCGCCCATCAGCCGGTAGCCCTCGGTGTTTGGGTGCAGGTCGTCGGGCAGCAGGTCGGCGTCGGCTGCCCCGAACAGCGACAGGCCGTCGAGATAGCCGATGTTCGCGTCCCCGGCGGCGAGGCGGGCGGCGACCACGTCGACCAGCAGCTGGCGCATGCGGGTCAGCGGCAGGCCGCCGCCGGAGCCTTGGTCCTCGCGGCCCGGCGAATAGATCGGCGAGACCACCAGGATCGGCGTGGCCGCATGCTTCTCGCGGATGATCGAGATCATCGCATGGGCGGAGTCTAGGAAGGCCCGTTCCTTGAGCTGGCCCTCGGGATGGACGTTGATCCCGAGCTTCAGGACGATGGCGTCGGCGCGAGCGTCGCGGATGATCCGCGCGGCCTGGCCCGACAGCAGGCACGAGCCGGCCCAGCCAAGGTTCTGGTGATCGACGCCGGCCAGGCCGGCGGCCACCGCCGGCCAGCCGGCGCTGGCGCCCTCGGCTTCCAGGCAGTGGGTGATCGAGCTGCCGTGGAAGATGACGCGCGGACGGCCGTCGGCGACCGGGGCGGCTTGCGCGCCGTCGTCCAAGTCGAGGGCCGCGATCGAGACGGTGGCGGCCTGAGGCAGCCAGAGTTCGAGGGTCTTGTCGCCGACCGGCAGGCCCGCGAACGTCAGGTTGAAGGCCTCGTCGCCCACAAAGGCGCCCTTCTCCAGATCGATGGTCGCGCCGCCCTGCGCCCAGGCGCGGGCGTGGAGCACGCCGTCGACATAGAGGTCGTAGGCGCCGCGCCGCTCGCCGCCGACCGACTGGTCGAGCAGCCGCTGAGCGCCGCGTAGGCCAAGGCGGGTCGAGGCGGTGCGCAGACGAAGGCGGCAGGCCGTGGCGCAGGAGCCAACCCAGCGATTGAACGCGTCGTAGAAGCCGAGCTCGGCGACCGGCAGGCGCAGCGGCTGCAGCGATTCCGTCCGCCAGCGCAGGTCCACATGCCCGTCCAGCAGCGGTGCGATCTCGTCCGGACCCAGCGTCTTCATGCGCGTTCCCCCTGTTGCGTCCTGCTTAGGCCGCAAGCGCTCCGGGCGAAAGCTCCGTCAGTTGCGGTTCAGCGTCATCGGCGCGTCGGGGTCGGTGGGCAGCGGCGCCGACGGCCGCGGGGTCAGCGGCGGCTCGGCCGGAGCCGGCGACAGCGGGGTCAGGACCAACGGCGCTGGCGCCGGCGCGGGGGCCGGCACGTTGAGCACCGGCGCGGGCGCTTCGGCGGCGGACTTCGGCGCAGCGGCCTTGGCGGAGGGCGCCGTCGAAGCTGGGGGCTTCGCGGCCGGCGCCGCGGTCGCCGCCTTCGGGGCCGGAGCCTGCGCGGCCGGCCGCATGGCCGGCGCCTCGGCGGCTGCAGGCGGGGTGACAGTTTCCGGGGCGATGGTTTGCGGGGCGGGGGGCTCGACCGCGGTCGGGGCCGCGGCCTCGACCTGCGGCGCTTCGGGGGCGGGCGGCGTTTCGGGGCGCATCAGCACGAAGGCGGCTGCGGCCGCGGCGGCGACCGCCACGGCGCCGCCGACGATCAGCGGCAGCGGCGAGGACTTGCGGGCCGAGGCCGGGCGTGACGGCGCCAGGGCCAGCTCGGGCTCGATGCTCGCCGCCGGCCTCGGGGGCAGGACCTCGGCGACGGTCGGGGCCGGGCTCGGGGCCGGACGCGGATTGGACTGCGGCGGGCGGGCGGTGCTGGAGCCGGCGGCGAGCGGCCCCGACGCGACCGGACCGGGAACGATCGGCGCCTGGGGAACCGGGGCGCGAGCCGGCGGCTGGCCGATCGGCGTGACGAAGGCCGGGCGCGGGCCCCGGAGCGGCTGCTGGGCGGCGGCGGCCGGTTGAGCGGGGCTGCGCGGAACCAGCGAACCGCCGGCCAGGATGCCGCCCTGCGGCGCGACGCTGGGCCGGGCGGTCGGGGTCTGCACCGCCGGGCGCGGGGCGGGGCGGGGTTCAGGCGCGGGTTGCGGGGCAGGTTGCGGCGCGCCCGGCTGGGGCTCGCCGGCGCTCTGGCCCGGTGTCAGCGCATAGCCGAACGGCGCCGCTCCCTTCGCCCGGCCCCAGGGGCTGGATCGGATGAACGGGTTGTCGTTCTGGTCGCGCTCGGACATCTGGCTCTCCCGCGCCGCCGCGGCGCGCGCGCCAATTTAGCTCGGACTTCGACAGATGTGGGGCGGGAAATCGCTCAACGCTGCGCCGTGCGGATCGGCCGCACGGCGTCGGTCGCGCATCCGGCCGGTTCCAGCATGGCGTGCTGGGCCAGGCAGTAGATGTCCTCGTAGTAGGGGCCGGCCGCCGCCAGGCACTGGTAGAGGTTGAGCTTGGCCACGCGCACGCACATGCCGCTGCGCGGCTCGCTCATCAGCGCTCCGGCGCGGCCGCTCTCGCCCATCACGCTCAGGGCCGCGACCGCCAGTCCGCGCGAGACCACGGGGCTGGCTGCGCCGCCACGTTTGCCGCCCTGGGCCAGGGTCGAATAGAGCTGGGCCTGGTCGCCGCCGGCCGGCCGGTAGCCGGCGCTGGAGATCTGCTTGACCCGGGTCAGCCGCGCCCTGGCGTCGGGCACGAACACCTTGGCCCACGCCTGGCGCTGGATGTCGTAGGAGGCCTTTTTCACGCGCTTGCCGCTGGCCTCCAGGGCCTCGCCCTGGCGATAGAGCGCGGCGCTGGCGCGGGCGGCTCCGGCGTCGGCGCCCGGCAGGCTCGCAGCCAGGTCGGGCCGCGCGGCCAGGCGCGCCGCCAGTCCCTTGCCCGACTTGTCCTGCGCGGCCTTGCGCACCCCGGCCACGAACTTCGGCTCCTGCAGGGCGGCGAGGGCCGCATAGGCGACCATGCCGGCCTCGAGCTGCTTGGGCTCGTAGCCCGAGCCGATGCGCAGGCCTTCAGCCACCGCCGCAGGGTTGGCGAACGTCGCGTCGATGCCGCGGGCGTTGCGCATGAAGCTCTCGAACGCTGCGGCCTGGGTCTCCAGCCGCCGGTCGACCTGGGCGCTGGCCGGTCCGCCGCCGCCTTTGGAGACCGGCGTGCTCGCGCACGCCGCCAGCACGAGCAGCGCCGCGGCCGCCAGGCCGCGCTTGAAACCCTTGTCCATATCGGACCCCTCCCAATCCAAAGAGGCCCACCCCGCGCCGGACACTCCACGCGCACAGGGTTGAGGAAGGGTTGCCGAGCTTGACTGTCAGCCTGCGTCCAGACGTCGCGCAACGGCGTCGGCGGGGGCCCGGCGCGGGTCAGGACGAGAGTATGTCGCTCAGGCTGGGGCCGTCGGGATCGGCCGGCGGGGTGAACAGCAGCTTGTCGATGCGGCGGTCGTCCATGTCGATGACCTCGACCCGGAAGCCGGCGATCTCGAACACGTCGCCCTCGGTCGGCAGGCGGCCGATCTCATGCAGCACCAGGCCGGCGACGGTGTGGAACTGGCTGGTCTCAGTGAAGTCGGCGTCCAGCGCCTTGGCCAGGTCATCGACCTCGGCGCGGCCGTCGACCAGGTAGCTGCCGTCCTCGCGCTTGATGATCGCTTCGGGGGTGGCCGCGTCGTGCGCCTCGTCGAAGTCGCCGGCGATGATTTCCAGCAGGTCGGTCGGGGTGACCACGCCCTCCAGGGCGCCGAACTCGTCGACCACCAGGGCCATGTGCAGCGGGGTCTGCTTGAGCAGCTCCAGCGCCCGCAGCAGCGAGGTGGTCTCGACCAGGTAGATCGGGGTCGCCATCAGGGCCGAGATGTCCGGCTTCTTGCCGTCGAGGATTGCGTCTAGCACGTCCTTCTTGTGGATCACGCCGACCGGCTCCTCGACGTCGGCGCCTTCGGTGACGACGATGCGCGAATAGGGGCAGGCGCGGATGTCGGCCAGCTGTTGCTCGTGGGTGTCGGACAGCGAGATCCAGTAGATGTCGCGGCGCGGGGTCATGGCCACCCGCACCTGGCGGTCGCCCAGGCGCAGCACCTCGCCGATCATCGCCTGTTCCTCGGGTTCGATCAGGCCGGCGCTGGCGCCCTCGGCCAGGACCGTCTCGACCTCCTCGTGGGTGATCTGCTCGCCCTTCTCGTCACGGATGCCGAGCAGGCGCAGGACGCCGACCGTCGAGGCGGTCAGCAGCGTCACGAACGGGCCCATCAACTTGGCCAGCAGCGTCAGCGGGCGCGCGACCAGTGAAGCGATGGTCTCGGGGAACACCATGGCGAAACGCTTGGGCACCAGCTCGCCGACGATCAGCGAGAGATAGGTGATGACCACGACGACGATGGCCGTGGAGATCAGCTCCGAATAGTCGTGCAGGGCCGGGATCGTCTCCAGCATGTGGTCGAGTTCGGCGGCGATGGTCGCTTGGCCATAAGCGCCCGAGAGAATGCCGATCAGGGTGATCCCGACCTGCACCGCGGCGAGGAAGCGCGTGGGGTTTTCCGAGAGCCGGAGGGCCGCCGCGGCCCCCTTGTCGCCGCGCTCGGCGCGGGCCTGCAGCTTGGCTCGACGGGAAGAAACGACCGCCAGTTCGGACATGGCGAAGAGGCCGTTCAGCACCAGCAGGAGGAGCACGACAGCCGAGGCGAAGAGGATCATTAAGGGTTGGGTCCAGGCGAGGCCCTCTAGGAGCCCCGCGCCACCCTAGCGTGAATAGC
The DNA here is from genome assembly GCF_027286305.1 of Phenylobacterium sp. NIBR 498073. Taxonomy (NCBI): domain Bacteria; kingdom Pseudomonadati; phylum Pseudomonadota; class Alphaproteobacteria; order Caulobacterales; family Caulobacteraceae; genus Phenylobacterium; species Phenylobacterium sp. NIBR 498073. The sequence goes on along the minus strand of NZ_CP114599.1, from coordinate 4,117,656 downwards.
CCGCCCGCGCGACATTCCCGCCCGGCGGGCGGGGCGTACGCGCCTCCGCTGGCGGGTATTCGATCACCCGCCGGCCACGAAAAAAGGCCGCCCCCCCGGGGAGCGGCCCTTCTGCAGTCTTGGTCGACCGTCCTCTTAGAAGATTTCGAAGAGGCCGGCCGCGCCCCACCGAAATCGCCGAGCGATTTCGGCGACTCCCTGATGATGGGCGCGGCTTTCCGTCCTCTTAGAAGATTTCGAAGAGGCCGGCCGCGCCCATGCCGCCGCCGACGCACATGGTGACGACGCCCCACTTGGCCCCGCGACGCTTGCCTTCGTGCAGGACGTGGCCGGTGCAGCGGGCGCCGGTCATGCCGTAGGGGTGGCCGATCGAGATCGAGCCGCCCGAGACGTTCAGCTTCTCGTTCGGGATGCCCAGCTTGTCACGGCAGTACAGGACTTGGCTGGCGAAGGCCTCGTTCAGCTCCCACAGGTCGATGTCGTCGACGGTCAGGCCGTTGCGCTCCAGCAGCTTCGGGATCGCGAACACCGGGCCGATGCCCATTTCTTCCGGGCCGCAGCCGGCCACGGCCATGCCGCGGTAGGCGCCGAGCGGGGTCAGGCCGCGCTTTTCGGCTTCCTTGCGTTCCATCATCAGCACGGCGGCCGAGCCGTCCGACAGCTGGCTGGCGTTGCCGGCGGTGATGAACTTGCCTTCCGGGGCGAAGCGGCCGCCCTTGAACACCGGGTTCAGCTTCTGCAAGTCGGCCAGGGTGGTCTGCGGGCGGTTGCCCTCGTCCATGCCGATGGTGATTTCCTTGTCGGCGGTTTCGCCGGTTTCCTTGTTCACCAGCACCTTCATGATCGTCGTCATCGGCGCGATCTCGGCGGTGAAGCGGCCTTCGGCCTGGGCCTGGGCGGTGCGCTGCTGCGACTGCAGGGCGTACTCGTCCTGGGCCTCACGGCTGACGCCGTAACGCTCGGCGACGACTTCGGCGGTCTCGATCATCGAGGTCGCCAGCGCCGGCACGTGCTGGCCGAGCCACGGGTCGCCGGCCATGAAGCGGTTCATCTTGTCGTTCTGGACGAGCGAGATCGACTCCACGCCGCCGCCGATGGCGATCGGGGCGCCGTCGTTGATGATGTACTTCGCCGCAGTGGCGATCGCCATCAGGCCCGACGAGCACTGGCGGTCGAGCGTCATGCCCGAGACGTTGACCGGCAGGCCGGCGCGCAGGGCGGCCTGGCGGGCGATGTTGTTGCCGGTGGTGCCTTGCTCCAGGGCGCAGCCGAAGACGACGTCGTCGATCTCGGCCGGGTCGACGCCCGCGCGCTCGACGACGGCGGCGATCGAGTGACCGGCGAGGGTCGCGCCGTAGGTGTTGTTGAAGGCGCCGCGATAGGCCTTGCCGATCGGGGTGCGGGCGGTGGAGACGATGACGGCTTCACGCATTGGAGTGCATCCTAACGAGTTGGGAGGGGAGTCCTGCTCACCCCCGGCGCGGACGCCGGGGGCGGGCTTCAGATCGACGTCGCCTTAGAGGTCGGCGAACTTCTTGTTTTCAGCGACAAGCTTTTCCAGGAGCGCGGCCGGCTTGAACTGGTCGCCCATGGTGGCTTGGAATTCCTTCATCTTGGCGAGGACCTTGGCCGGACCGACCTGGTCGCCGTAGTGCATCGGGCCGCCGCGGTAGACCGGCCAGCCGTAGCCGTTCTGCCAGACCACATCGACGTCGCTGGCGCGGATGGCCTTGCCCTCTTCGAGGATCTTCACGCCCTCGTTGATCATCGGGAAGATGCAGCGCTCGAGGATTTCCTCGTCGCTGATCTTGCGCGGGTTGGCGCCCGACTTGACGATGAAGTCGTTGATCACCTTCTCGGTGAACGGGCTCGGCTTGGCGACGCGGTTCTCGTCGTAGTCGTAGTAGCCGGCGCCGGTCTTCTGGCCGCGGCGGTCAGCCTCGCAGAGCACGTCACGGATGGTCGCGCCGTTCGACTTTTCCTTCACCCAACCGATATCGAGGCCGGCCAGGTCGCTCATCGCGAACGGACCCATGGGGAAGCCGAAGTCGTAGAGCACGCGGTCGATATCCCAGGGCATCGCCCCTTCCATGACCAGCTTTTGGGCCTCGCGCTGGCGGGCGCCCAGGATGCGGTTGCCGACGAAGCCGGGGCAGACGCCGACCAGCACGGCGACCTTGCCGATCTGCTTGGCCAGCTTCATCGAGGTGGCGATCACTTCCTTGGAGGTGTGATCGGCGCGGACGATCTCCAGCAGCTTCATCACGTTGGCCGGCGAGAAGAAGTGCAGGCCGATGACGCTTTCCGGACGCTTGGTGACCGAGGCGATCTCGTCGATGTCCAGGCCCGAGGTGTTGGTGGCCAGGATGGCGCCGGGCTTACAGATCGCGTCGAGCTTGGTGAAGATGTCCTTCTTGATGTCCATCCGCTCGAAGACGGCCTCGATCACCAGGTCGACGTCCTTGAAGCTGTCTTCCATCGACAGCGAGCCGGTGATCAGCGCGCAGCGCTCCTCGACCTGGGCCGCGGTCAGGCCGCCGCGCGAAGCGGTGCGCTCGTAGTTCTTGCGGATGGTGGCCAGGCCGCGGTCCAGCGGCTCCTGCTTCTGCTCGACGATCACCACCGGGATGCCGGCGTTGGCGAAGTTCATGGCGATGCCGCCGCCCATGGTGCCGGCGCCGATGATGCCGACCTTCTTGATCGGGATCAGCGGGGTGTCGTCCGGCACGTCCGGGATCTTCTGGGCGGTGCGTTCGGCGAAGAACGAGTAGCGCTGGGCGGCCGACTGCGGGCCGGTCATCAGTTCGCCGAACAGCTTGCGCTCGACCTTGATGGCCTCGTCCCAGGGCAGGTTCACCGCCGCCTCGATGCAGCGGATGTTGTATTCCGGGGCCAGGAAGCCGCGGAACTTGCGGGCGTTGGCCTTGCGGAAGTCGGCGAAGATCTCGGGCTTGCCCTTGGCGGCTTCGAGCTTGGCGTTGTTCTCGCGGACCTTCACCAGCGGCTTGTTCTCGGCCACGGCCTTGCGGGCGAAAGCGATCGCGCCTTCCTTCAGCTTGCCTTCGTCTTCCAGCTCGTCGACCAGGCCCATGGCCAGGGCTTCCTTGGCCGGGGCGTGACGACCCGAGGTCATCATCTCCAGGGCCTTCTCCACGCCCGCCACGCGCGGCAGGCGCTGGGTGCCGCCGGCGCCCGGCAGCAGGCCGAGGTTCACTTCCGGCAGGCCGAACTTCGCCGACGGAACGGCGACGCGGTAGTGGGCGCACAGCGCCACTTCCAGCCCGCCGCCCAGGGCGGTGCCGTGGATCGCGGCGATCACCGGCTTGGGCGAGTTCTCCATCATCTCCTGGACGTCGAACAGCGAGGGGCCGGCCATGGCGCCGCCGAACTCGGTGATGTCGGCCCCGGCGATGAAGGTGCGGCCTTCGCAGATCAGCACGATGGCCTTGGCCGCGTCGTTGGCGATGGCGGCCTTGAAGCCCTCGTAGAGGCCTTCGCGCACCTTGGCCGACAGGGCGTTCACCGGGGGAGAGTTGAGCGTGATGACAGCGACGTCGCCGTCGAGCGAGAGGTCGGTCACCGAATTGATCTCGGCCATGTGGCGCATCCTCGATTGCTTGGGGAGGGACGGCTCGTGGCGTGGCCGCCCTTGGATTCAAACGGTTGTTTACAGGCCCCGCTTGGCCGGCGCGAGTCAAAAATCCGTAGGGTTTTCGAGCGCCGAACGGCGGTCTATCAGGCCTTAAAGACATCACCTTAGGGGAAGCAAGTCATGGCTCAGGGACTGTTCTCGCTGGAAGGCCGCGTGGCCCTCGTCACCGGCGGCTCGCGCGGCATCGGCAAGATGATCGCCAAGGGCTTCCTCGAGGCGGGCGCGGCGCGCGTCTACATCTCCTCGCGCAAGCCGGCCGCCTGCGACGAGACCGCCGCCGAACTCGGCGAGCGCTGCATCTCGCTGCCGCAGGACGTCTCGACGGTGGAGGGGTGCAAGGCGCTCGCCAAACGCCTGACCGACGCCGAGCCGAAGCTCGACATCCTGGTCAACAACGCCGGCGCGGCCTGGGGCGCGCCCTTCGATGAGTTCCCCGAGAGCGGCTGGGACAAGGTCGTCGACCTGAACCTGAAATCGCCGTTCTTCCTGACCCAGGCTCTGCACGGCGCCCTGAAGGCCGCCGCTAGCCATGACCAACCGGCCAAGGTCATCAACATCTGCTCGATCGACGGCATCCGCCTGAACCCGCAGGAGACCTATTCCTATCATGCTTCGAAGTCGGGCCTGATCTACCTGACCCGCCGGATCGCCGCCGAGCTGATCAAGGACTCCATCAACGTCACCGGCATCGCGCCCGGCGCCTTCGCCTCGGAGATGAACCGCGTGGCCCGCGACCAGGGCGACGAAATCGCCAAGCGCATCCCCTCACGCCGCATCGGCCGCGACGAGGACATGGCCGCCGCGGCGATCTACCTGGCCAGCCGGGCCGGCGACTATGTGGTCGGCGAGACCATCGCGGTGGACGGCGGCGTGGCCCTGGCCAGCACCGGGGGCCTGTAAACTTCCAGCAGACGGCCACGCTTTCGACGGTTTTGCGTTATCAACTGCTGGTGAGCAGCAGGCGTCGCGTTTGACCGAGTCCGAAACTAACCCGCCGTCACGGGCGGCCCGGCGCAGATGGCGCCGGGTCCATACGATCATGGCCGCCGGGGTGATCGTGGCCGTCGTGGTCGGCGGCGTGGTCTATCTGACGCGGCGCGCCATCGCCCGCGAGCTGCTGGTCGGCTGGCTGGAATCGCGCGGCGTGCCCGCCGACGTCCAGTTCCGCGAGTTCGAGTTCGGCGGCTTCACGGCGCGGGTGCGCGCGGGCCCTGAGATGGACCCCGACGTTTCGGTCGAGCGGGTCGAGGTCCGCTACGGCTTCACCGGCTTCTGGTCGGGCGAGGCGCCGGGCGTGCGGGTCACCTCGGTCAAGCTCTACCGCCCGGTGGTCAAGGGCGTGTTCCGTGACGGCAAGCTCAAGCTCGGCACGCTCGACCCGCTGATCGAGGAATTCACCAGCCGCCCGCCCAAGCCGGAAGGGCCGCAGCCGCGGGTGGAGATCCATCGCGGGGTCGTGCGGCTCGACACCGACTACGGACTGCTGAAAGCGCGGGCCGACGCGCGGCTGGCCGACGGGCGGCTGATGGCGATGGACGCGCAGCTCGATCCCGCGGCGCTGAAGGGCGAGGGCCTCGCCGCGCGGCTGGGCGAGGTCAGCCTGCGGCTGGCGACCACGCGCGGCCGGGTCGACCTGCTGCTGACGGCGCCGGTCGAGGCGCTGGAGGCGCAAGGGTTCAAGGCGCAGGGCGGCCGCGTGCGGCTGTCGGTCCAGGGGCCCTATCCCGACACCGTGCGCAAGCGCGGCGAGGGGCGGGTGATGGCGCGGCTGGAGGCCTCGGCCGCCCGCGCGACCCTCGGGCAGGACGGCCTGGACGAGATGCGGCTGGTCGCCAATTTCGACGGCGCGACCCGTGGCTGGATCGAGACCCTGGTGCTGGAAGGCGACGGCGACCTGCAGGTCGGCGCGCGCGGCGGCCAGGTGGCCGGCTTCACCCTGGCGGGCCTCACGGGGCAAGCCTCGCTGGGCGACGTGCGATGGACGCGCGCGGCGGGCGACGTGGTCTCGGCCGAGATCAGCAGCCGCCTCGCGGCCGACCGGGCGAGCGGCGGCGACATCCGGCTCAGCGATGCCCGCGGCGAGTTCGGCGGGCTGGCGGCGTTTGACGGCAAGCGCGTGGACCTTGCGCTGCGCGGGGCGCTGGCCTCGCGCGGCGGCTGGTCGGGCCTGGGGCCGGTCGCGGCGAGCGATCCGGCCGAGACCGCGGCGCTCAAGCGGGCGCTGGCCGACTTCCAGCTGACCGCCAGTTCGATCGCGCTCAACGCCTCGCGCGACGGCGTTTCGGTCGGCCTGGGGCAGCCGGCGGTGGTCCGCACCGCCAGCGGCGGCGAGCTCAAACTCTCCCAGGCCTCGGGACGGCCGATCTATGCGGACGGCGCCGGCGGCTTCGACGTGCTGGTCCGCGGCGGCGGGCTGCCTGAGGCGAGCCTGGCGGTGTCGCGCTACCGGCTGACGAAGGACGGGATCGTGGCGACTGCGGCGTTGCAGGCCAAGGGCGGCTTCGCCCCGGTCAGCCAGGCCAGCCTCGATGCGGCGGGAGAGGTGCGGATCGCCGCCGGCGGCGTCGCGTTCGTCGCCGCGCGCTGCATGAGCCTGAGCGCCGGCCATGTCGAGCTCGGCGACAGCGACCTGGAAAAGGCCGCCGGCGAGTTCTGCCCGACGCCGGGCGCGCCGCTGCTGAGCCTGAAGGACGGCGGCTGGCGGGTGCGGGGCCAGGCGCGGGGCGTTGCGGCCGAGCTGCCGTTCCTGGAGGCGCGCCTCTCGCAGGCCGCCGGCCCCGTCGACCTCTCCGGCGCCGGCGCAGCGATCAACGGCCAGGTCGCGGTCGCCGCCGCACGGCTGGACGACACCGCCGCCGACACCCGCTTCCACCCGGTGCGCGCCAGCGGCCAGGCCCGGGCCCGGAACGGCGGCTGGACCGCGGACTTCGCGCTGACCGACCTCGCCGGGCGCCGGTTGGCGGCCGGCGATCTGCGACACGGCGCCGACGGGCGCGGGGTGCTGGCCTTCGACACCGGCATGCTGACGTTCGAGGACGGCGGGCTGCAGCCGGTCGGCCTGTCGCCGCTGGCGGCGATCGTCGCCTCGCCGGCCAACGGACGGGCCCGCTTCGACGGGCAGATCGCCTGGGCGCCGGGCAGCTCGACCAGCCACGGGACGCTGAACGTCGAGCGGATGGATTTCGTCAGCCCGATGGGGCCGGTGCAGGGGCTCGCTGGGCGGGCCGAATTCGACAGCCTGATCCCGCTGACCGCCGCGCCGGGGCAGGTGCTGAGGGCGCAGGCGATCAACAGCCTCGTGCCGCTGACCGACGTCGATGTCGTCTTCGGCCTGGATCCCGACGCGGTGAGCGTCGGCGGCGCGCGGCTGGCCATGGGCGGCGGGACGCTGTCATTCGAGCCGTTCCGCGTGCCGTTCAAGCCCGGCGAGCCGTGGTCGGGCGTGCTCAATATCGAGGGCGTGCAGGTCAAGGAGCTGGTCGAGGCCTCGCCCTTCGGCGACCGGGTCGACCTGGAGGCGCGGCTGACCGGCAGGGTGCCGTTCGAGGTGCGTCCGGAGGGCGTGCGGGTCGCCGCCGGGCGCCTGCGCGCCATCGAGCCGGGCCGGCTGTCGATCCTGCGCGAGGCGCTGGTGCCGGTGGCGGCGCAGGGCGGCGAGGTGGTCGGCGCGGCGGTCGAAGGCGCGCCGACGGTTCCGGTCGCGCCGGTCGCGACTGAGACTGGCGAGGTCAACGCCTTCAGCGAGTTCGCCTATCAGGCCATGGAGCATCTGGCCTTCGACACCCTCGACGCCGAGGTCAACAGCCTGGAGAACGGGCGGCTGGGCGTGCTCATGCGGCTGAAGGGCGAGCACACCCCGCCGCAGAAGCAGGAAATCCGCCTGACCCTGATGGACCTGATCCGCCGCAACTTCCTCAACCGGTCGCTGCCGCTGCCGTCGGGCACCAAGGTCGACTTGACGCTGGATACCAGCTTGAATCTCGATCAGATCCTGAAGGACTTCGGCGAGTATCAGGCGTTGCGCGGTTCACAAGCCGTTCAGCCGGAATGATCCACCTTGGCTGTGAATTTGGAGACCACCATATGATGAGAACCCTGCCAGCCGTGGCGGTCCTGGCCGGAGCGGCCCTAACCAGCGCCTGCACGCCGACCGTGCGGGTCGAGGTGGCGCCGATCTCGATCTACGCCAAGCTGGACGCCGATGTCCGGCTGCGCCTGGACGACGACGTCAAGGCGCTGATCAAGCAGAATCCGAACCTGTTCTAAGGGGAATGAGCATGACCTTTCGCAATCTGATGGCGCCTGTGGCCGCCGTGGTCGTGACGCTCTCGCTGGCCGGCGCGGCCCATGCCGATCCGGCGGCCGCCAAGGCCGCGGTCGATGCGGCCAAGGCCCAGGGGGTGGTCGGCGAGCAGAACGACGGCTTCCTCGGCTTCGTCAACGCCGGCGCGGCCAGCGCCGACGTCCGCGCCGCCGTGGCCGAGATCAACGCCGGCCGCCGCCAGCTCTACGCCCAGGCCGCGACGCAGAACGGCGTCAGTCCTACGGCGGCCGGCGCCTCGGCCTTCCGCACCGTGGTTCAGGGCAAGCTGCGTCCGGGCGACTTCTACCAGGACGCCGGCGGCGCCTGGGTCAAGAAGTAGGCCCGCGGCCGAGCATCCAACGCGAAAGGGCGTCCCGCGAGGGACGCCCTTTTTCGTGTGCGCCGGATGCGCGCCGGTGGTGATCGGGGCAGGGAAGCGACCGAATACAAGCTTCCCCGCCCGTCACCCTATCCGCCCCCCTTTCGGAGGTCCCGGATGCCGTGTCCGCGGGGCTGGCCGCCGCGGCAAGAACTCAAAAAGTGAGCCCGCCCCACCCCGAAGAACGGGACGGGCTCAAGGAGAGACAACTGGACGCGAGGTCCCGTGACTCAAGGATGGCCCTAGGCCGGCAGTACGAGCTGCTCGGAGGCGATGGCGAAGCGCATGGTGGCCTGGCTGCGGGTCTCTTCGGACACCTTCGCCCACGCCTGCTTGGCTTCGTCGCGGCTCTCGTACGGCCCCAGCACCTGGGGCGCGCCGTTCTTCAGCTTGGTGAAGGCGAGGCAGCTGTACTCCCCGCCGACAACCCAGAACCGTTCCTTGGTCATGGTCTCTTGCTCCCCCGGCTCGCGCCGGAACTGAGTCTTGTGAAAACCGATCTCGCCGGCCCGTCTGAACGAGCCGTCGATCAAACCTAGCCGTTGGCGGTCTGGCGGCGAAGGGGCCGCCTTGTGCAACAAGGCTCACTTGTCACGGCGCAACCTTGTAAATGATGTAAATCTGTGACAAGTCGACAAGATGGCCGTGACCACCACCGACCGGAAGCTGTTCCTAGGCGCGCGCCTCAAGCGCCTGCGCCGGGACCTGGGTCTCACCCAGACGCGGATGGCCGAGGACCTCGGCGTCTCGCCCAGCTATCTGAACCTGCTCGAGCGCAACCAGCGGCCAGTCACCGCCCAGGTGCTGCTGCGCCTGGCCGAGGCCTACGACCTGGATCTCAAGAGCCTGGCGACCGACCCGGAGGACGGCGGGGCCACGGGCCTGTCCGAGGTGTTCTCCGACCAGATGTTCCGCGACCTCGGCGTCGCCCGCCATGAGATCGCCGAGGTCGCCGAAAGCGCGCCCGGCGTGTCAGAGGCGATCGTCCGTCTCTACCGCGCCTATCTCGACCAGCGCCGGCTGACCGATCTCGGGGCCATCGGCCGTCCGGAGGAGGGCGCGGGGACCGGGCCCTCGGTGCTGCCCTCGGACTGGGTGCGCGACTTCTTCCAGGCCCAGAAGAACTACTTCGCCGAGCTGGAGGAGGCGGCCGACGCGCTCACCGCCGACCTCACCTGCGAGCCGCTCGACTTCGCCTTGGCCGCGCGCGAGCGGCTTTCGGGGCGGCACGGCATCTCGGTCCGCGTGGTGCCGGTCGAGGTGCTGCCGGAGTCGGTCCGCCGCTACGACCACCACCGCAAGCGCCTGTTCCTGTCCGAGGCCCTGACCGCCGAGGGACGCGCCTTCGCCCAGGCCTACCAGCTGGCGCTGCTCGAATACGGGCCGCTGCTCGACGCGCTGGTCGACCGCTCGGGGCCGCCCGACCGTTCGACCCGCGGCCTGCTGAAGGTGTCGCTGACCAACTATCTGGCGGCGGCGGTGATGATGCCCTACGCCGCCTTCCACGAGGCGGCCGAGCGCAGCGCCTACGACATCGAGCTGGTTCGCGCCCGCTTCGGGGTGTCGTTCGAGCAGGCCTGCCACCGGCTGACCACCCTGGCGCGGCCGGGCGCGCGCGGCGTGCCGTTCTTCATGCTGCGGGTGGATTCAGCCGGCAACATCTCCAAGCGGTTCGCCGGCGCGACCTTCCCGTTCTCGCGCTTCGGCGGCACCTGCCCGCGCTGGAACATCCATACCAGTTTCCGCACCCCCGGCAGGATCGCCACCCAGATCGTCGAGACCCCCGACGGCCAGCGCTACTTCACCCTGTCGCGCACGGTCAGCCGCTTCGCCACGCCCTATTCGGAGGGCGACACCGAACTGGCCATCGGCATGGGCTGCGAGCTGAAGTTCGCCGAGCGGCTGGTCTATTCGCGCGGCATCGACCTGCGCGATCCGGTGGCGACGGCCATCGGTCCCGCCTGCCGGATCTGCGAGCGGGCGGCCTGTCCGCAACGGGCGGCCGAGCCGATCAACCGGACGCTGATGGTCGACGACTTCACCAAGTCGATCTCGCCGTACCCGTTCGCGTCAGGCTGACGCCTTGCGCGGCAAGGGGCTTGCGATAGACAGGGCGGGGACGGTGCCAGGCGCGACAGGGGCTCGAATGGCGGAACGAAAGGGCGTGCGGGCGACGGACCGCTTCCGCAAGAAGCGCGACGCGATCCTTGACGCCTCCACGGTCCTGCTCAACCAGCGCGGCGTGAAGGGGCTGACCCTGGCCGACGCCGCCGCCGCCGTCGGCCTGTCGACCACCAGCGTCACCTACTACTTCAAGCGCAAGGACGACCTGGCGGCGGCCTGCATGATGCGGGGCATCGGCTGGCTGCAGGAGGCGGCCGAGGCTGCGGTCGCCGAGCCGACCCCGACTGAGCGGCTGCACAAGCTGCTGGAGCTCTATTTCGAGCGCGTGCGCCTGATGGCCGTCGGCGAGGGGGCGCCGATGCCGACCCTGGCCGACGTGCGGGCGCTGAAGGACCCGCATCGCGCCGCGGTGATTGAGGCCTTCGCCAAGGTGTTCCGCAAGGTGCGCACCCTGTTCGAAGCGCCTGAGCTGGCCTGGCTGAACCGCGGCCGCCGCACCGCGCGCACCCACATGCTGCTGGCCCAACTGTTCTGGGCCGGGGCCTGGCTGCACAAGTACGATCCCGAGGACTACGCCCGGGTGCGCGAGCGGATGTTCGACATCTTGGTCGGCGGGCTCGCGGCCGACGGCGCGGCCTGGGCTCCGGCCTCGGTGCCGCTGGCCGAGCTGGCGGCCGGCGAGGGCGCGGAGATGAGCCGCGAGACGTTCCTGCTGGCGGCGACGCGGCTGATCAACTCGCGCGGCTATCGCGGCGCTTCGGTCAACAAGATCTCCGAGGCGCTGAACGTTACCAAGGGCTCGTTCTACCACCACAACGACGCCAAGGACGACCTGGTGGTGGCCTGCTTCGATCGCACCTTCGAGGTGATGCGCCGGGTGCAGCGGCTGGCCATGGCGCTGGACGGCGACCAGTGGCTGCGGATCTCCAGCGCCGCGGCGGCGCTGGCCGAATTCCAGCTGTCGCAGTACGGCCCGCTGCTGCGGGTCTCGGCGCTCTCGGCCCTGCCCGAGGAGATCCGCATCGAACAGGTCGCCCATTCGGACCGGGTGTCGGACCGCTTCGCCTCGATGATCTCCGACGGCATCGTCGAAGGCTCGATCCGGCCGGTGGACGCGGCCATCGCCGCCCAGATGCTGAACGCCACCCTGAACGCGGGCTCGGAGCTGACCTTCTGGCTGCCCGACGTCACTCAGAAGGCGGCGCCGGCGGTGTTCGCCCGCCCGCAGCTGATGGGCATCTTCGCCCGCTAGGCGCGTAGCGCCACGACGTTGGTGTCCTGGGCGGTCCGCGCCGCCTTCTCGGCCCAGACCTGTTCGACCACGTGCAGCAGCCGTTCGGCGGTGATCGGCTTGGTCACGTGGCCGTCGGCGCCGGCCCGCGCCGAGGCCTCGGCGTGCTCGGGCATGGCGTTGGCCGTCAGGGTGAAGATCGGCGTGCGCCGGCCCGCGCGCGCCTCGCGGCGGCGGATCGCCGAGATCGCCGTCAGCCCGTCCATCACAGGCATCTGCATGTCCATCAGGATCAGGTCGAACGAGCCGCGAGCGGCCTCGTCCACCGCCTCGGCGCCGTTCTCGACCGAGATCAGGTCGACCCCCGCCGCGCCCAGGATCAGTTCCACGACCCGGCGGTTGGTCGGGTGGTCCTCGGCCAGCAGCACCCGCATGGCGTCGAGCTCGGCCTCCTCGCCGGCGGCGTGCTCGTGCTCGCCCCACATCTCCACCGCCCCGTGGCGTCGCGGCAGTTCGAGGGCCAGGACGAACGTCGCGCCCCGACCGGCGACGGCGCTGGCGCTCAGCTCCCCGCCCATCGCCTCGGCCAGCGAGCGTGAAATCGCCAGGCCCAGCCCGGTGCCGCCGTACTGCCGGGTGATCGAGCCGTCGGCTTGTTGGAAGCGGCCGAACAGCCGCCGGTGGGTCGCCTCGTCGAAGCCGATGCCGGTGTCGGCCACGGTGAAGGTCAGGTGGGTGGTGGTCTCGTCGCGGCGGGCGGCGACGGTCAGCCGGACCTCGCCCTGGGCCGTGAACTTGACCGCGTTGCCCAGCAGGTTGGTCAGGATCTGGCGGATGCGCGGGCCGTCGCCTTCGAAGGCTCCCTGGGCGTAGGGCTCGATCTCCACCCTAAGCTTCAGGCCCTTGGCCTGGGCGCTGGCCTCGAACAGCGCCGCACAGGCATTGACCGAGGTCGCCATGTCGAACGGCTCGGGCCGGATCTCCATGCGGCCGGCCTCGATCCGGGCCAGGTCGAGGATGTCGGTCAGCAGGGCTTCGAGCGTCTGGGCCGAGGTCTCGATCAGTTCGACCATGTCGGCCTGGTGTCGGCTGAGCGGGGTCTTGGCCAGGGCTCCGGCGATGCCCATCACCCCGTTCAGCGGGGTGCGGATCTCGTGGCTCATATTGGCCAGGAACTCGCTCTTGGCCTTGTTGGCTGCCTGCGCCTCGCCGGCGTACTTCACCAGGTCGCGCTGGGCGTGGTGGCGCGAGCACTCGTTCGAGGCGACCGCCGCCAGGTCGATCAGGTAGCTCGCCAGGTCGCTGTCATAGGCGTGCGGGTCGCGGCTGGCCACGCAGACCACGCCGATCGGCTGGCCGTCGGCCATGCGGATCGGTGCGCCGGCGTAGAAGCGCACCGCCTCGGGACCGACCACGTGCGGATGGCGCTCGAAGCGGGCGTCGGCCCGCGCGTCGGCGACCCACAGCAGCTGGTCCTGCCCGACTACGACCTCGGAAAACGACTGATCCTGGCAGATCTGTTCGTCGGTCCAGCTGGGGCCGACGCTGGCGTGCCAGGTGCGCTCGGCGCCGACCATCACCACGTCGCCTAGGTCTAGCCGCGCATAGGCGCGGGCCAGCCGGCCGACCCTCTCGAAGGTCGGCTTCAGCTCCTCGAGATCAAGGGTGGCGATGGCGGCAAGCCGCGCGGCCTCGGCCGGCGAGGCCGATCCAGGCTTGGACATGTTCATCCCCCGGCCGTGTTCTTGCGCCCGAAGATCGGGCCGCGCAGTTAAATTTCCGTCTTTTTCAGAACGGCGTTCGGCAACCTTTGGTCGATCAGTTGTGGAAAACTGTCAAGCTTGGGGATTTTTTCGCGTCCGCCGCACGCCCTGTGGGGAAATCCCTCCCCGCAAAAGGGTTCCGCGGTTCAGCTAAAGAAGCTTGATCTCCCGCAGCCGCTCCTTGAGGAACGCGTCGGCGGTGATGGGCGCCAGGCCGCGATCGGGATGCTGCGGGGTGATACAACCAGGCAGGGTGCGGATCTCGTAGTCCGGATTGAAGTGCAGGAAGAACGGCGTGGAATAGCGCGCAAAGCCGCGGCGCTCAGGCGCCGGATTGACCACCCGGTGCGTGGTCGAAGGCAGCACATGGTTGGTCAGTCGCTGCAGCATGTCGCCGATGTTGCAGACCACCGAGCCGGGCGGCGGGTTGATCGCCAGCCACTGGCCGTCGCGGTCCAGCACCTCCAGGCCGGCTTCCTCGGCGCCCAGCAGGAGGGTGATGACGTTGATGTCCTCGTGCGCGCCGGCGCGGATGTTGGGGCCGTCCTTCGGCACCGGCGGGTAGTGCAGCAGCCGCAGGATCGAGTTGCCGAAGTTCACGGTCGGATCGAAGAACCGGCGGTCGAGCTTCAGGTAGGCGGCGATGGCTTCCAGCACCTGGCGACCCATGCCGTCCAGGGCGTTGAACAGCCAGGCGATCTCGGTGTGGAACGCCGGGACCTCGGCCGGCCAGACATTGTCAGGCATGAAGTCGCGGAACGGATGGCCGGCCGGCAGGTCGCGGCCCATGTGCCAGAATTCCTTGAGGTCGAAGTGCTTGGCGTCCTTGGCGGTTTCGATGCCGAAGGGGGTGTAGCCGCGCTGACCGCCTGTCCCGACGACATAGGCGCGCTTGACCGCCTCAGGCAGGGCGAAGAAGGCCTTGGTGGCGGCCAGCGCCGCCTCGATCCGGGCCTGCGGCAGGTCGTGGTCGGAGATCACCGCGAAGCCGTAGCGGGCGAACGACCCGCCCAGATCGCCCGAGAAGCCGTCGAAGTCGCCGCCGAAGCGCTTGAACGAAACCGGCTTGATCGTCTCTGTCGTCACGTCTGAACCTTCGTCCCGTCTCGCGGGAACCTTGACCGTAGCGCTCGCGTTCGCACCTGAGTTTCACGATCGAGGAGATCGCTTATGCGCAAACTGACCGCCCTCGGGGCCTGTATCCTGGGGGCAGGGGCCCTGGCCGCCTGCACCACCACCGACCCCTACACCGGACAGGTCGTCCGCAACAACACCGGCACCGGCGCGATCGCCGGGGCGCTCGGCGGCGCCGCGCTGGGCTATCTGACCAACACCAACCGCAGCGAGCAGGGCCGCAAGAACGCGCTGATCGGGGCCGGCATCGGCGCGCTCGCCGGCGCGGGCGTCGGCAACTACATGGATCGCCAGCAGGCCGAACTGCGCCGCGAACTGGCCGGCAGCGGCGTCGAGGTCCAGCGCCAGGGCGACAACATCGTCCTGCAGATGCCCAGCGACGTGACCTTCGGCTTCGACCGCGCCGACATCCAGCCGCAGTTCTACGGCGCGCTCGACGACGTGGCGCGCAGCCTGAACAACTATCCGCAGACCCTGGTCGACGTGATCGGCCACGCCGACTCCACCGGCCGCGCGGACTACAATCAGTCGCTTTCGGAGCGCCGGGCGCTGTCGGTGGCCGACTACCTGACCGGCCGCGGCGGGGTGCTGCGCGACCGTCTCTATGTCGAGGGCCGCGGGTCGACCCAGCCGATCGCCGACAATTCGACCGACGCCGGCCGCGCCAAGAACCGCCGGGTCGAGATCGTGCTGCGACCCTATACGGGCTGACGCGTCCCGGACCTGCTCCGACCTCGGGCAGGCCCGCTTCCCATGTGGCGCCGGCGGCGCTCCCCGTTGCGCCCCGGCGCCTTTTGACACCACATACGCGCGAGAGCCGCCCTGCTCGGAGGGGCGGCCAAGCGTATTGGAGCGTCGATGGCGGCAGAGGCTGCGGGGATGAACCTTGGGCACGCCGTCGCCCTGCTGGCGGCGGGCGTGGTGGCGGTGCCGGTGTTCCGCAAGCTGGGCCTCGGATCGGTGCTCGGCTACCTGGCCGCGGGCCTCGTGATCGGCCCGTTCGGGCTCAAGCTGTTCGCCGACCCCGAAGCCATCCTGCACGTGGCCGAACTCGGCGTGGTGCTGTTCCTGTTCATCATCGGGCTGGAGATGCGACCCAGCAAGCTGTGGAGCCTGCGGGGCCAGATCTTCGGCCTCGGCGCGGCCCAGGTGCTGGTCTGCTGCGCGCTGCTGTCGGGCGTGGCCATGCTGGCGGGGTTGCCGCCGGCGGCGGCGGTGATCGGCGCCAGCGGCTTCGTGCTGTCCTCCACCGCCGTGATCATGAAGATGCTGGACGAGCGGGGCGAGACCGCGACCGAGGCCGGCCAGCGCGCGGTCTCGATCCTGCTGCTTGAGGACCTGGCGGTGGTGCCGCTGCTGGCCCTGGTGGTCGTGCTGGGCACGATGAGCGGCGGCGGCGTCGAAGGCGGCCGCCCGGTCTGGCTCGGCCTGCTGATCGGCCTCGGCTGCATCGCCGTGGTGATCGCCGCCGGCCGCTGGCTGCTGAACCCGTTCTTCCAGATCCTGGCCCGCACCGGCGCGCGCGAAATCATGACCGCCGCGGCCCTGCTGGTGGTGCTGGGGACGGCGCTCTTCATGCAGTGGGGCGGCCTCTCCATGGCGATGGGCGCGTTCCTGGCCGGGGTGCTGCTCTCGGAATCGACCTTCCGCTTCCAGCTCGAGGCCGACATCGAGCCGTTCCGCGGCATCCTGCTGGGCCTGTTCTTCCTCAGCGTCGGCATGTCGCTGGACCTGTCGGTGGTGGCCGCCGAATGGGCGCTGGTCGTGCTCGGCGTGCTGGCCTTCATGGCGGTGAAGGCGGCCGGCATCTATGGCGTCGCGCGGCTGTTCAGGGCGGGAAACCGCGAGGCGATCCAGCGCGCTGCCCTGTTCGCCCAGGGCGGCGAGTTCGCCTTCGTGCTCTATGGCGCGGCGGTCGCCGCCGGGGTGATGGACGGCCGGACCAGCGCCGCCATGACCGCCATCGTGATCTTCTCCATGGCGCTGACCCCGTTGGTGGTGATCGTGCTCACCCGGCTGATGCCGCCGCCCACGGAGTCGATGGACGGGATCGAACTGGCCGCCAATCTCGAAGGCCGGGTGCTGATGATCGGCTTCGGCCGGTTCGCCCAGGTGGTCAGCCAGCCGCTGCTGGCCCGCGGCATGGAGGTCTCGCTGATCGAGACCGACGTCGAGATGATCCGCGCCGCCGGCACCTTCGGCTTCAAGGTCTACTATGGCGACGGCACCCGGCTCGACGTGCTGCGCGCCTCGGGCGCGACCAACGCCGAGGCGATCCTGGTCTGCGTCGACAACGCCGAGGTCGCCGACAAGATCGTCGAACTGGTGAAGTCGGAGTTCCCCCTGGCCAAGCTGTTCGTGCGCGCCTTCGACCGCGGCCATTCGCTGCGGCTGATCAAGGCCGGCGTCGACTACCAGATCCGCGAGACCTTCGAGTCGGCCCTGGTGTTCGGCAAGAACGTCCTGATCTCGCTGGGCGTCGACGAGGTGGAGGCCGCCGAGATCGCGCGCGACGTCCGCCGGCGCGACACCGAGCGGCTGGAGCTGCAGGTGGCGGGCGGCATCCAGGAGGGCCGCTGGCTGATGCGCGGCAATATGCAGACCCCGACGCCGGAGCCGTTCTCGGTGCCCCGCAAGGAAGGGGAGGCGGGCAACAAGGAGGCCGCCGACGCCATGAAGAAGTCGCCCAAGGCGCTGGCCGAGTAACTCTTCGCCAGTTGATGAATTTTTTCGCGTGACCCGGTTCTCAACCGGCCGATTGCAGCTAAAAGGGTCCCATGGCTGGTAAGACGCGCAACGACGCCGCAGACGCCCTCGCCGGGCTGCTCTTTGACGGCATGACCATCATGGCCGGGGGCTTCGGCCTCTGCGGCATCCCAGAGAACCTGATCGCCGCGATCAAGGAATCCGGCGTCAAGAACCTGACGGTGGTGTCCAACAATTGCGGGATCGACGGCTTCGGCCTCGGCGTCCTGCTCGAGAGCGGCCAGATCAAGAAGATGATCTCGTCCTATGTCGGCGAGAACAAACTGTTCGAGCAGCTCTATCTGTCGGGCGCGCTGGAGCTGGAGTTCAATCCGCAGGGCACGCTCGCCGAGCGCATCCGCGCCGGCGGCGCCGGGATCCCGGCCTTCTTCACCAAGACCGGAGTCGGCACGCTGGTGGCCGAAGGCAAGGAAGTCCGTGAGTTCGACGGCGAGACCTATGTGATGGAGCGCGGCCTCACCGCCGACCTCTCCATCGTCAAGGCCCATACTGGCGACGCCGAGGGCAATCTCGTCTACCGAAAGACCGCCCGGAACTTCAATCCGATGATGGCCACGGCCGGCAAGGTCACGGTCGCCGAGGTCGAGAACCTCGTGCCGGTCGGCTCGATCGACAAGGACCACATCCACACCCCCGGCATCTTCGTCGACCGCATCGTCAAGGGCGCGGTCTACGAGAAGCGCATCGAACGGGTCACCACCCGCCCCCGCGAAGAAAAGGCGAGCGCGTAAGATGGCCTGGACCCGTGACGAGATGGCCGCCCGCGCCGCCAAGGAACTGCGCGACGGCTTCTATGTGAACCTGGGCATCGGGATCCCGACCCTGGTCGCCAACTACATCCCCGACGGCATGCATGTGACGCTGCAGAGCGAGAACGGCATGCTGGGCATGGGCCCCTTCCCTTATGAGGGTGAAGAGGACGCCGACCTGATCAACGCCGGCAAGCAGACCATCACCGAGCTGGCGAGCTCGTCCTATTTCTCCAGCGCCGACTCCTTCGCGATGATCCGCGGCGGGCACATTGCGCTGTCGATCCTGGGCGGCATGCAGGTGGCGCAGAACGGCGACCTGGCCAACTGGATGGTGCCCGGCAAGATGGTCAAGGGCATGGGCGGGGCCATGGACCTGGTGGCGGGCGTCAAGCGCGTCGTCGTGGTCATGGACCACTGCGAGAAGTCGGGCGCGCCCAAGCTGCTCAAGGAATGCAGCCTGCCGCTGACCGGCGCCGGCGTCGTCGACCTCTTGATCACTGAGCTGGGCGTCTTCGAGATCAATCGCGGCAAGACCCCGGTCAAGCTCATCGAACTGGCCCCCGGCGTCACGCTCGACGAGGTCACGGCCAAGACCGAGGCCGCCTTCGAGGTCGCGCTCTAAAGGCATCCGGGACGGCCGGGCGTCCGTATCTCCACCAGACCGCGGCGGGTCTTGTTCCGCCGCCTCGAGGTGAGATCATGACGTCCATGAAGACCCTTCGCACCGCTGCCGCCCTGGCGACGCTGAGCACGCTGGCCTTGGCCCCGGTCGCGCAGGCCGCGACCGCGGTGTTCGCCGGCGGCTGCTTCTGGTCGACCGAAAAGGCGATGGAGAGCCTGCCCGGCGTGACCAGCGTCGTGTCCGGTTATGCCGGCGGCGCCATGCCGAACCCGACCTATCAGAACCACCGCGGCCATCTGGAGGCGGTGAAGGTCACCTACGATCCGGCCAAGATCAGCTACGCCAAGCTGGTCGACGGATTCTTCCACCACATCGACCCGACCGACGCCGGCGGCCAGATCTGCGACCGTGGGCCGTCCTATACGACCGCGGTGTTCGTCGACGGCGGCGCCGAGACGGCGACGGCTCAGGCGGTGAAGGCGCAGGTCGCCAAGACGTTGGGCAAGCCGGTCGCCACCCGCATCCTCACCGGCGGCAAGTTCTGGCCGGCCGAGGCCTATCACCAGGACTACGCCAAGCGGAACCCGGCCAACTATGAGGCCTACCGCATCGGCTGTGGACGCGACCGGGCGCTCAAGGCTGTTTGGGGATCGGCTTACCGGTGACCGGGTCGCGCGGGGCCGGCGCGAAGCCCTCGGCGATGAACATCTCGGCCTTGCGCTTGCGCTTGCGGTCCAGCCAGATGCTGACGATCTCCTCGCCCGATGTGGCGCGGAAATCGGCCTTCATCTCATCCACGAACACCTGCTCCAGGCTGACGGCCAGCACCCGCCTGCCGTCGGCCGCGGTCAGCGGGGCGACGGTCTCGGCCTGGTTCTGGGGGTGGGCCTCGCGCACCCACATCTTCAGCGGCGGTTCGCCGTTCTGGCCGAAGTACTCGCGGCCGTAATAGGCCGCGGCGTTGAACAGGAAGCGGTCGTTGACCGCGATCGCGCTCAGCGCGCCGGGCGGCTCGCGCATGGCCCGCTCGGCCATGGCCTGGGTCATCTGCTCCCAGCCCTTGGCCCGCTTGAAGGCGTTCGACAGGCCGACGCGGTCGGCGAAGCCGGGATTGAGCACGCAGGCCAGGAACACCGCGGCGACCGCGCCCTGCAGCGCCAGCGCCCCAATCAGCCACCAGCGGGCCCGCCAGCGCACCAGCCAGGCCGCGACCAGGATCACGCCGGGGGCGTAGCCGGCGCCCGACCAGTTGGCGTTGGCGCGGCTGATGAACGCCTGGCCGGTGACGATCAGGATCGCCGGCAGCGCAAAGCAGATCAGCAGCACGTCGGCAGGTTGCAGTCGGCGCCGGAAGGCCAGCACCGCCGCGCCGCCGAGCAGCACCGCGAACGGGATGGGGCCGAACACGCCGAACTGCGAGGCCAGGAAGTCACCGAGCTCGCCGAGGTTGAAGAGCTGGCGGCCGCTCCAGTTGGCGTTGGCGGCGGTGTGCTGGACCGTCGCAAAGTCGTGCGCAGCGTTCCAGATCAGGTTGGGCGCCAGGATCGCCAGCAAGGCGGCCAGCGCGGCCAGCACCGACTTCAGGTTCCAGATCCGCCGCGCGTCGGGCGAGGCGGCCAGATGCAGCGCCAGGCCGATCAGTCCGTACACGGCCGCGTATTTCGACAGGAAGGCCAGCCCCAGCGCCGCGCCGAACCCGGCGGCCAGCCAGACGCGGCGGCGGGCGTCGCCGGCCGGCATCTCCACATAGGCCAGCAGCGCCAGGGCCAGGAACATCAGCAGCGGCGCGTCGGTCGCCGCGACCAGCGAGGACAGCTGCACCGCCGGCATCAGCAGATAGAGCACCGCCGCGGCGAACCCGGTGCTTGAGTCGTAGAGACGCCGACCGATCGCGAACACGCAGAACGTGGTCACCGCATGCAGCAGCGGGGCCGAGAAGCGGACCCAGGGCTCGGCGTCGCCGCCGATCGAGGTCGTCGCCCAGATCAGCCAGGCCACCATCGGCGGTTTCGAATAGTAGCCCCAGTCGAGCGTGCGCGACCAAAGCCAGTACTGCGCTTCGTCGGGATAGAGCTCGAGCGGCGTGGCGAACAGCGCGACCATCCGCACGGCGGTCAGCGCCAGGGTGATCATCAGCACCGCGCGCCAATGGCGGTCGGTCCCGTGCGCAGACAGTGGGGTGCTGGGCAAAGCCGCCTCTTCGCGTCGTCGATGGGCGGAAACTTGCGCGGGTCAGCGTGTCTGTAAAGCGACAGGCGCCAGCTTATTTGGCGACCGTCACGTCAAGTGACCACGCCGTCACGATTCCGTCACCCACAGGCGAAGTTTCCGAGCTATAGGGGCCGCCAGGAATGGGGGGCATGAACCTTAGAGTTCGTCCCGTTCCCGTTGGATTAGGGGACCTTAATGCGAATGATGAATAGGCTCGCCGCCGGCGCGGCATTGACGGCGCTCGTGTGCGCCATGTCCAGCGCGGTGTACGCGCAGGAAACCACCGGTTCGGTGCGTGGTCAGGTTACGGACGAAAGCGGCGCGGGCGTGGCCGGCGCCACGGTGACGGTGACGCACGTCCCGACCGGCGCGACCTCGACCTCGGTCACCGGCGCTGACGGTTACTTCTCGGCCCGCGGCCTGCGCGTCGGCGGCCCGTACCGCATCGTCGCCACCGCGGCGGATTTCGAGCGCAGCCAGGCGACTCTGCAGAATGTCGGCGTCGGCGATCCGGCGAACGTCCAGCTCGACATGTACCGCGCGGGTTCCGCGGCGGTCGAAGAGCTGGTGGTGACCGGCGCGCTGGCCGCGCCGAGCCAAGGCGGCCCCTCGACCAACTTCTCGGCCGCGGCGATCGAATCGCTGCCGTCGATCAGCCGCGACATCAAGGACTTCGCCCGTCTCGACCCGTTCGCGACCATCGACGTCTCGAACCAGGACGCGCTGTCCTTCGCCGGCACCAACACCCGCTTCAACCAGCTGACCGTCAACGGCGTCCGCCAGAACGACGACTTCGGCCTGAACAACAACGGCTACCCGACCCAGCGCTCGCCCTTCCCGCTGGACGCGGTCGGCGCGGTCAACGTCTCGATCGCCCCCTACAGCCCGATCAACAACGGCTTCACCGGCGGCCAGATCAACGCGGTGCTGAAGTCGGGCGGCAACGACTTCTCGGGTTCGCTGTTCGGCGAAAAGAGCGGCCGTGACTTCCAGGGCGACACCGTGCGCGGCAAGCCCGCCGGTTCGGCGTTCGAGGAAAAGACCTGGGGCTTCACCCTGGGCGGCCCGATCATCAAGGACACCCTGTTCTTCTTCGCCGCCTACGAGAAGTTCGACGGCGAACTCGGCTTCGACGAAGGTCCGGTCGGTTCGGGCGCCTCGGTGGTCATCCCGCGCATCACCACGGGGGCCGTCGACCAGTTCCAGGCCGACACCAAGCGCATCTACGGCTACGATCCGGGCAACTTCCTGTCGGGCGCCTTCCCGGTCGAGGACGAGAAGAAGCTCGTCAAGATCGACTGGAACATCAACGACAACCACCGCGCCGAGTTTTCGTGGCAGAGCACCTCCGGCAACTCGCTGAACGGCTCGGTCACCTCGACCTTCGCCCAGGGCAACAGCGTCACCCAGCCGCGGATCGGCCTGGAGACCAACGACTACAACAAGATCGAGGAGCTGACGGTCTACACCGCCCAGCTGAACTCGCAGTGGACGGACGCCTTCTCGACCGAGCTGCGCTACTCGCGCAAGGAAACCGACACCCAGCAGCTGCCGCTCGGCGGCCTGAGCGTCGGCCAAGTCGACGTCACCGTGAACGACATGCCGGGCGTGCTGCCGGGCGCGGGCAACGCCCAGTTCCGCTACGGCGCGGACATCAACCGTCACGACAACTATCTGAACGTGAAGGTCGACACGATCGAGGCGATCGCCCGTTACCACATGGGCATCCATGACTTCATGGTCGGCCTGCGGACCGAGCAGGACGACGTCTTCAACGTCTTCGTCGCCAACTCGCTCGGCACCTACACCTTCTCAAGCTACGCCAACTACCTGAACCGCGTCGCCTCGGGCTTCACCCTGACCGGCGGCGTCGATCCGAACGGCGGCACGGTCCCGGCGACGCTCGGCACGGCCCGTCTCGGCGCGGCCAGCTTCGGCTACCGCCTGACCAGCGCCTACGCCGAGGACCGCATCCAGGTGCTGCCGAACCTCGACATCCTGGCCGGCGTTCGTCTCGACACCTACTCGATGGACGACATGCCGACCTACAACTCGGCGTTCGCGTCGCGGAACGGCTTCTCGAACCAGCAGAACCTCGACGGCAAGTACGTCGTGCTGCCGCGGGTGTCGTTCAACTGGAAGCCCACCGATCGCCTGCGCGTCTCCGGCGGCTTCGGCGGCTTCTCGTCGACCGGCCTGAACGTCTGGGTGTCGAACGCCTTCTCGAACAACGGCGTGAACCAGACCAACGCCATCTGCACCGGCGCCAACCTGACCAACGTCGATATCACCAAGGCGCCGACGGGCTGCACCTTTACGCCGCGCGGCGGCAACACCAACGTCATCAGCCCGTCGTTCCAGATCCCGGTGACCTGGAAGGGCAATCTGTCGGTCGGCTACGAGTTCGATCTCGGCCGCTTCGGCGACGGCTGGCTGGTCCAGGCCGACTACGTCCGCATGTCGAACCAGAACGCGCTGTACTGGACCGACCTGCGCGCCAAGCAGATCGGCACCGCGCCGGACGGCCGTCCGGTCTATGGCCGCAACACCATCGGCGACACGACCGGCAACTCCTACGACCTGATGCTAGCCAACACCGACAAGGGCGGCTCGGAATCCTATGCGATCACCATCGCCAAGGAGTGGAACGAAGGCTTCCTGGAAGGTCTGGGCGGCAAGTTCATCTACACCCACACCGAGTCGACCGACGCCAACCCGATGACCAGCTCGATCGCCCAGTCGAGCTACACCCGGTTCGCCTCGTCGAACGTCCAGAACCCGGCGGCGGCGACCTCGGACTACGAGATCCGCGAGCGCTTCGCGTTCGACGTCTCCTACGCCCGCAAGTTCTTCGGCGACAACGAGACCTCGATCCGCCTGTTCGCGCAGAGCCGCACAGGCCTGCCGTTCAGCTACACCTTCGCCAACAGCGCCACGAGCGGCTTCGACAACGACTTCGGCAACTCGGTCTCGAGCTATTCGGGTCGCCAGGCCTCGTCGAACGCCCTGCTGTACGTGCCGGCGGCGGTCGGCGGTCAGGTCACCGCGACCTCGGACTCGCGCGTCAACTACGCGCCGGGCTTCGACGTGGCGGCGTTCAACGCCTTCCTGCAGCAGTCGGGCCTGATCGGCTACGCGGGCAAGATCGTGCCGCGGAACTCGTTCACCAATCCGGACGTGACCACGGTCGACATCCGCCTCAGCCAGGAACTGCCGGCCTTCTTCCCGAACGGCGCCAAGCTCGAGGTCTATATGGACATCGAGAACCTCGGGAACCTGCTCAACGACGAGTGGGGCGTGGTCGAACAGTACGACTTCTACCGCGGCGTGCCGGTGGTGAACGTCCAGTGCGGTGCAGGCGGGGCTCCGGCCTGCGCGGCTCCGGGCGCGACCTACACCTACTCGGGCACCGGCGTGAACGGCGCCTTCCAGCAGCCGGTGAAGCCGTTCCTGCGCAGCGAAAACTCGCTGTGGCAGATCAAGATCGGCGCGAAGTACAAGTTCTAGACCTTCGGGCTTAGAGCCAGATCGGAAGGGGCGGCTCGGCGACGGGCCGCCCCTTTTTCTATGCGATGCTTGACGGGGGGGCCGCGTCCGCCCATCTGCGCGCGTTCATTGGATGAAGGCAGGCCATGACCGTTCTCGTTCCCGCCGAATGGGCTCCGCACCGCGCCATGTGGCTGGGCTTCCCCAGTCATGAGGACCTTTGGGAGGACGACCTCCCCCAGGCTCAGGAAGAGGTCGCCGCCCTGGCCCGCGCCCTGGCCGGCCCGGGCGCCGAGCGCGTGCGCCTGCTGACCGGCAGCCCGGCCGGCGAGGCCGACGCCCGCCGCCTGCTCGGCGACGTCGCCGGGATCGAGATCGTGCCCGGCCGCTTCGGCGACATCTGGCTGCGCGACACCGGCCCGATCTTCGCCAAGCAGGGCGGCGCCGACGTCGCCCAGGGCTTCCGGTTCAACGGCTGGGGCGGCAAGTACCAGCTCGACCATGACGACGAGGTCGCCGCCCAGATCGCCCAGGCCTCCGGCGTGCCTCTGAACCCGCACGACTTCATCCTGGAGGGCGGCGCGGTCGATCACGACGGCGCCGGGACCGTGCTGACCACCGGCCAGTGCGTGCTGAACCCCAACCGCAATCCCGGATGGACGCAAGGCGCCGCCGAGGCGGCCTTCGCCCAGGCGTTCGGCGCGACCAAGACCATCTGGCTGGGCGAGGGCCTGGCCAACGACCACACCGACGGCCACGTCGACAACCTGGCGCGCTTTGTGGCCCCCGGCGTCGCCGTCTGCCCGGTCGGCTTCGGTCGCGGCGACGTCAATATCGAGGCCTATGACGACGCCGCCCGCCGCCTGGCCGAGGCGACCGACGCCCAGGGCCGCAAGCTGAAGGTCGTGCGCATCCCGTCCCCGGGCTGGATCGAGGGCGCCGAGGGCAAGGCCGCCCCGGCCAGCCATATGAACTTCATCATCGCCAACGGCGCGGTGATCATGCCGACCTATGGCGAGGGCCAGGCCGCCGACCTGGCGCTGCAGGCCTTGGAGAGCGTCTTCCCCGACCGCAAGATCATCGGCCTGCCGTCCATGGCCATCCTGACCGGCGGCGGATCCTTCCACTGCATCACCCAGCAGGAGCCCGCCTGATGGCCCGCACGATCAACGTCGCCGCGATCCAGACCAGCTACGACATGGACCTGGCGGCCAACATCAAGAAGACCGAGGGCTTCATCCGCGAGGCGGCCGCCAAGGGCGCGCAGGTGGTGCTGCCGTCCGAGCTGTTCCAGGGGCCGTACTTCTGCGTCGCGCAGGAGGAGCACTGGTTCAAGCAGGCCTATCCCTGGCGCGAACACCCCGCCGTCATCGCCCTGGCGCCGCTGGCCGCCGAGCTCGGCGTGGTCATCCCGGTCTCGATCTTCGAGAAGGAAGGCCCGCACTACTTCAACAGCCTGGTGATGATCGACGCCGACGGCTCGCTGATGGGGCTCTATCGCAAGAGCCACATCCCCGACGGCCCGGGCTACATGGAGAAGTACTACTTCCGACCGGGCGACACCGGCTTCAAGGTCTGGGACACGCGCTTCGGCCGCCTGGGCGTCGGCATCTGCTGGGACCAGTGGTACCCCGAATGCGCCCGCGCCATGGCGCTGATGGGCGCCGAGGTGCTGTTCTACCCGACCGCCATCGGTTCGGAGCCGCATGATCCCAGCCTCGACACCGCGCTGCCCTGGCGGCGCGCGATGCAGGGCCATGCCGTCTCCAACGTCATCCCCGTGGTCGGCGCCAACCGCATCGGCTTCGAGCCCTGGGACGGCTATCCGAACGGCGGCCAGACTTTCTACGGCTCGTCGTTCATCGCCGACCATCGCGGCGACCTGGTCTCGGAGCTGGGCCGTGGCGACGAAGGCATCGTCCAGGCCAGTTTCGACCTGGACTTCCTGCAGACCCACCGCGCCGCCTGGGGTTTCTTCCGGGATCGCCGCACCGACCTCTACGGGGCGTTGACGGGGCCGCGCCCGGCCTAGCTTCGGCAGGTCTGGATCATGTAACCTCGTTCGCATGATTCAGACCGAGCGCCTGATCCTTCGCGCCTACCGCGAAGAGGACCGAGCCGACTTCGCCGCTCTGAATGGCGATCCGCAGGTCGGCTATTGGGTCGCCAACGTCATGGACCGCGCGCGCAGCGACGCCATGATGGATCAGCTCAACGCACACATCGCCGATCACGGCTACGGCCTCTGGGGCGTGGCGCGGAACTCTGACGACAGGATCATCGGGTTTTGCGGCCTGCGGCCCGTCCCCGCGGGCGATCTGCCAGTCGGCCCTGTGATCGAGATGGCCTGGCGGATGATCCCCGCCGTCTGGCGCCAAGGGCTGGCCTCCGAGGCGGCTTCCGCGGCCCTGGCCTGGGGCCTGGCCCATCTCGATGTTTCCGAGATCCTCGCCTTCACGGCCGACACCAACCTGGCGTCCCAGGGGGTGATGCGGAAGATCGGCATGGTCGCCGACCCGTCCCGCGACTTCGACCATCCGCG
Organism: Phenylobacterium sp. NIBR 498073; assembly: GCF_027286305.1. Taxonomy (NCBI): domain Bacteria; kingdom Pseudomonadati; phylum Pseudomonadota; class Alphaproteobacteria; order Caulobacterales; family Caulobacteraceae; genus Phenylobacterium; species Phenylobacterium sp. NIBR 498073. The sequence continues at coordinate 4,090,691 of NZ_CP114599.1, read as the reverse complement.
GCTGGCGGCGGATCACCCGCTGAACCGCCACGTCGTCTACACGGCCCGCCGATGAGGCTGGAGACCGAGCGCCTGATCCTGCGCCTGTGGCGTGAGGAGGACCTTGAGCCGTTCGCGGCCATGTCCCGCGACGAGGAGGTGATGCGCTGGCTGGGCGGGGTGCTGACCCGCGAGCGCGCCCGCGCCTACATAGAGCGCGCTCACGACGCCTTCGCCCGTCTTGGCATGTGCCGTTTCGCCATCGAGCGGCGCGAGGACGGCGCCTTCATCGGGGCGTGCGGCTTGATGCCCTCGTTCGAGGAACTGCCGGTTCCGCCGTTCATCGACATGGGCTGGCGACTGAGCCGCGAGGCCTGGGGCTGTGGCTATGCGACCGAGGCGGCGCGCGCCGTGCTGCACGACGGCTTCACGCGCCTGGACCTGCCGGAGATCGACGCCATCACCGCCGCCGTCAACCTGCGCTCGCGCGCGGTGATGGAGCGGCTCGGCATGGCCTATGACGCCGAGCTAAGCGGCTTCCCCGGCCCTGGTCATGCCAAGGACGATCCGATGCGTCGGACCGTCCTCTATCGGGCTTTCCGACCTTAGGCGGCGCAGCCGCTCGGCGCGGACTTGGCGCGGGCGATCTCGCTGCGGGCCTTCTTCATGTCGGCCTGGAACTGCGGGTCGCCGTGCAGCCGCGCGACCATGGCGCTGGCCAGGGTGCGGCCGGCTTCGATGTCGCTGGCGTAGTGCACGCCGCAGATGATCCGGCTCTCGCCGATCTGCTTGCCGACGTCCAGCATCGCGTCGGCCTTGGCCGGGGCCAGCTCGGCCAGGATCAGCGCCCAGGCCCAGCCGGTCATCGAATGCCCGGACGGATAGGAGGCGTTGGTCTTCATCCAGTCCTCGCGCGGGATGCAGATCGGCTTGTCGTCGCCGATCATCGGGCGCGGGCGGTCGTAGTGGTCCTTGGCCGGCTTGCCGACCGTGCGCACGTCGAGTTCGACGCGGTGCATGATCTTCAGCGTGGCCGGGGTCTGCTTCTCGTCGATCGAGACGCCGAGCTTGCAGGCGTACTGCTTCAATGCCCCGCCGCCCCACAGGTCGTTCTCGACCACGGCCTGCTTCCACCGCGGCGAGCCGGCCAGGGCGCGGGTCTCCTCGTAACGGGCGCGGTCGGCCTGGCCGGTCAGGCTCTGCGGCGTCGGCGGCGGGCCGAGCAGGGCCGCCCCGTTGAGGTCGCCCTCAGCGAGATAGCCCGTCAGGTCGGTGGGCAGCGGATTGAGCGGCGCGGGCGCCAGGCTCTCGTCCACCGGCGGCGCGTCGGGCGCAGAGGTGGCGGCGCAGGCGGTGAGAGCGGCGGCCATGGCCAGGCCGGCGACAATGCTGAAGCTACGGATCATGGTCGCCTCTCTAGAACGGCTCCCAAGCCTTGGGAACCGTTCCGGAGGCGGACGAACTACCGCAGCACGGTCAGGCCGTTCTTGATGACCGTCGCGTTGCGGGCCTTCACCCGGGCCTCGAACGAGATGTTCTTGCCGTCCTTCCAGATGTCCACGGTGATGGTGTCGCCGGGGATCACCGGGGCCGAGAAGCGGGCCTGGTGCGAATAGATCTGGTCGGGGTCGAAGTTGACGACCTCCTGCAGGATCGCCCGGCAGGTGATGCCGTAGGTGCACAGGCCGTGCAGGATCGGCTTGTCGAAGCCGGCCTTCTTGGCGACCTCCGGATCGGAGTGCAGCGGGTTGCGGTCGCCGTTGAGCCGGTAGAGCAGGGCCTGGTCGTCACGGGTGTCGAAGTCGACCGAGATGTCCGGCGCGCGGGTCGGCACCACATGCGGCTCGGGCGCGCCTTCCGACGGGCCGCCGAAGCCGCCGTCGCCGCGGGCGAAGGTGGAGCCGGTCAGGGTGGCGACCTTCTCGCCCTTCTCGTCGGTCCAGACGGTCTCGTTGATGATCACCGCGCCCTTGCCGGCGCCCTTGTCGTAGGCGCCGACCGTGCGGCCCTGGGCGGTATAGGTGCCCGAGGCGCTCAGCGGCTTGTGCAGTTCCACCTTCTGCTCGCCATGCACGACCATCAGAAAATTGATCTGGCTGGGACGGTGGCCGGCCGGCATCTCCGGGGCCGGGCCCGCCGTGCCGCGCATGCTCGACGCCAGCACCGTAGCGGCGGTCGGGATCACCTTGAGGTTCTTTTCGTAGACGAACGGCAGCTCGGTTTCGTTCATCTGGTCGCGGGCCATGCCGACGCCCAGGGCGTAGAGCATCACGTCCTTGTCGCCGTAGGAGAAAGTCCTGGGCGCGGTCTTCTGGTCGAGAATGTCGGGATAAAAGATAGCCAAAATATATCCTCCGGTATGTGGCCTTGGCGGCCTTATCGAATGGGACGAATTGAAGCGGTTCGCCCCGCCGGAGGCAAGTCGGCTGCGTGCAGGTTTGCGGGCGTCTGCCCGATCAGGTAGAAGCGGCGACTTCGCCCGAGACGGCGCGCAAGCCAAAACACCCGCCCGCTCGAGCAACCCTATCATCGCCCAGGATCATCGAAGGTATTTCATGGCGAACGAAACCCCGACCGGCATGGGTCAGATCACCGGCAACGTGCTTTTCTATTCGAAGCCGGAACCGCTCTCCATCGACCTGCACAGCGGCCTGGGCGTGAAGAGCCTGCCGGGCCCGTTCACCTTCGCCAAGGAAGGCCACGCGGTCCCGCTGACGGTGACCGAATTCGGCGTCTCGTCGCTCTGCGGCCCGATCATCTTCGTCGGCGAGGACAAGATCCCGCTGGCGGTGATGGGCCTGAACCTCGGCCAGAACATGTTCCTGCAGGACAACGGCCTGTTCGAGCCGGGCGTCTACGTCCCGGCCTATATCCGCCGCTACCCGTTCGTGTTCGCCACCGACAACAACGCCGGCCAGATGGTGCTCTGCATCGACCGCTCGGCCGAGTTCATCGTCGATAAGGCCGACGCCGACATGCTGTTCTTCGACGCCGAGGGCAAGCCGACCGAGTACACCCAGAACTGCATCAACTTCTGCAACGACTACGAGATGGAGCGCCAGCGCACCCAGAGCTTCGTCGAGCTGCTGAAGGGCCTGGACCTGTTCGAGACCAAGAAGGCGCTGTTCACCCCGACCAATCCGGACGGCAGCGCCGGCCCGCAGCAGACCATCGCCGAGTACTTCGGCGTCTCGGAAGAGAAGCTGAACGCCCTGCCGCACGACAAGTTCATCGAGCTGCGCGACAACGGCGCCCTGGCGCAGATCTACGCCCACCTGGTCTCGCTGGCCGGCTGGGATCGCCTGATCGCCCTGGCCATGGCCCGTGCGCCGCAGACGCCGGCCGCCGCCAACGTCTAAGGGCGCGGCAAAGCCAATTCGGAGCGGCGGGCCTTGCGGCCCGCCGTTTTCGTTTCGGGATCTAGCGCGCGAAGACGCTGCGGGTCAGGCAGGAGAAGACCAGCCGGCCGGCCTCGTCGAGCAGGTCGTGCTGGGCGATGACGATGCCCTTGCCGTCGCCGACCGGGTCCTTGCCCATCACCGTCATCCGGCCGCGCAGCAGTTCGCCGGCCGGCGGGTTGCGGGCCCAGCGCAGGGCGTCGACGCCCAGGCGCTTGGTCTGCGGCCACTCCAGGGCCGAGGCGGCGTCGAGCCGGCACCACAGCGCATAGACCATGGCGTCGGGCGCGCCCCGCTCCGTGGGCCAACCTGGCGCGAAGGCGGCGATGAAGGCCTCGAGCGCGGCGGGCTCGACCGGGATCTCTCCCAACGAAACCACCTGACCCATTTCGATGTCATCGAACGACGCGGGCACGGTACGCACTCCAGTTTCGGAAAAACGCTGATTCGCCGATCATCGCGCCTGACGGTGACAAGTCGAGCTTTTGTGAGCGGGCGCGGCGGCCTATGAGGCGGTGATGTCGAGCGGGTGGCTGATCGGAGTGATGATCGAACTGGCGGGGGAACCGGCGCCCGTGCGCCACTTCTTCGCAGTCGGACACGAGGATCGCAACAAGGCCGAGTGGACAGCCATCGACCGCGCCATGCTGATCGGCGGCGTTGCGGCCAGCCCGGTCAAGGGGCTGGAGCCGGTGCACGTCATCGGTCCGCTGGCTCCGCGCACGGTGAAGACGCTGGCGCTGAAGCCCGGCGAGGTGCGGCCGCTCGGCTGGAAATGGCCGCGCCGCTGGCTGGCCTTGGCCGAGTAGGGTCGGTCGCGACGTCAGCGTCGCTTTGCGCGGGCGCGCCGGCGGGCCATATAGCGGGTCGTACCTGATCGGGATGACCGGATGACGCGCCTTCTTGCGAAGCTCCTGGCGGCTTTCACCCTCGTCTGGGCGCTTCCTGCGGCCGCCCAGCCGGTGGATACCGGCCACCTGGTCGCCGAACTGGTGGCCCGCGACCAGTCGATCGCGCCGGGCGCGACCACCTACGTCGCCCTGCGCCAGAAGATCGACAAGGGCTGGCACACCTACTGGCGCAATTCCGGCGACAGCGGCGAGGCGACGCGCATCGCCTGGACCCTGCCCGGCGGCTGGACCGCCGGCGAGATCGTCTGGCCGGCGCCCACGCGCCAGCCGACCGGGCCGCTGATGAACTACGGCTACAAGGACGAGGTGCTGCTGCCGGTGGCGATCACCGCGCCCGCCAGCGCCAAGCCGGGCGAGATCGTGAACCTCAAAGCCCATGCCACCTTCCTGGTGTGCGAGGAGATCTGCGTCCCTGAAGAGGCTGAACTGACCCTGGCGCTGCCGGTCGCCGAGGGCCTGGCCGAGCCGAATCCCGAATGGAGCGGCCTGATCGCCAAGACGCTGGCCAATGCGCCGGCGCCGGCGGGGCTCAACGCCGCCTTCTCCAAGCAGGGCCCGGCGCTGGCCCTGGCGATCACCGGCGAGGCGCTCAAGGGCGCCGACCTCTCAGAGGCCTACTTCTTCCCCTTCGACTCCACGGTGATCGACCACGCCAAGCCGCAGGCGATCGAGGCCGGCCCGGACGGACTGACCCTGACGCTGACCCCCGGCTACGCCTTCCAGCAGCCGCAGGCCCCAACCGCGATGGCCGGGGTGCTGACGCTCGGCGACAGGGCCTATGAGATCGCGGCCAGCGAGGGGGCGTTGCCGGCCGGCGCCTCCGGCCTCGGCCCGCCGGCCCGGGCGAGCGGCGGCGCGTCCGGCGCGCTCGGCCTGCCGATGGCGGCGGCTTTCGCCTTCCTCGGCGGGCTGATCCTCAACCTGATGCCGTGCGTGTTCCCGATCCTGGCGATGAAGGCCGCCTCGCTGGCCGGCCATGCGCATGAGCGCCGTGCCGCCCGGGCGCAGGGCCTGGCCTTCCTGGTCGGGGTGCTGGCCACTTTCCTGGCGCTCGCCCTGTTGTTGATCGCGGTGCGGGCCGGCGGGGCGGCGGTGGGCTGGGGCTTCCAGCTGCAGTCGCCGCCGGTGGTCGCGGGCCTCGCCCTGCTGATGCTGGCCGTGGCCCTGAACCTGTCGGGCGTGTTCGAGGTCGGGTCGTCGCTGCAGGGCGTCGGCACGGGCCTGGCCGGCAAGCGCGGCCTGGCTGGGGCCTTCTTCACCGGCGCCCTGGCCGTGGTCGTCGCCGCCCCCTGCACCGCGCCGTTCATGGCCCCGGCGCTCGGCTGGGCCCTGACCCAGAGCGCGCCCGCCGCCCTGGCGGTGTTCCTGGCGCTGGGCCTCGGCTTCGCCGCGCCGTTCGCGCTGGCCGCGTTCGTGCCGGGCCTGCTGTCGCGCCTGCCTAAGCCCGGGCCGTGGATGGACGGGTTCAAGAAGCTGCTGGCCTTCCCGATGTACGGTGCGGCCGCCTGGCTGGTCTGGGTGCTGACCCTGCAGGCCGGCGACACCGCCCTGGCGCGGATCTTCATGGCAGCGATCGTGCTGGCCCTCGGCGCCTGGCTGCTTGGCGTGGCCCAGCGCCGCCGCGCCGGCGGCGCCTCGGTGATCGCGGCGCTGGCCGTGGGCGGAGTGCTCGCCCTGGTCGCCGTCGCCGCCGCGGTCTGGCCGAACTACGGCGAGCCCGCCGCCGCCGAAGCCGCCTCGGGCGGCGGCAAGGCGAACGTGCCCTATGAAGCCTATTCCCCCGAGAAGCTCGCCGCGGCCCGGGCCGCCGGCAAGCCGGTGTTCGTGAACTTCACCGCCGCCTGGTGCGTCACCTGCCAGGTCAACGAGCGCGTCGCCCTGACCAGCCAGGCGGTCGCCGACGCTTTTCAGCAGACCGGCGCGGTCTATCTGAAGGCCGACTGGACGCGGAAGGACGCCGTGATCGAGGCCGAGCTCGCCAAGCACGGGCGGGCCGGGGTTCCGCTCTACCTCGTCTATGGCGCCCAGGGCGGCGAGGGGGTTATCCTGCCGCAGATCCTCACCGAAGGCCTCGTCGTCCGGGCTTTGAAGGACGCGCAAGGCCGCTGACCCGCGGGGGAGGCGCCGGACGCTCCGGCAAGGCGGGCGCCTTTTGCTAACGGCGATACCCTAAACGCCCCGCGACCGTCTCAAACAGGCCCCCGCACCAAGTAGGATTGAGCATGACCGACCTCGCCGCCGCCTGGACCCAGTTGGAAGCCGCCGCCCAGGCCGCCCGCGCGCGTCGCATCGCCGACCTGTTCAAGACCGAGCCGGATCGGCTGGACCGGCTCAGCGTCGAGGCGCCCGAGCTGCTGCTCGACCTGTCCAAGCAGCCCTGGTCGCTGGCCGAGGCGAAGATCGCCCTGGCGCTGGCCAGGGCCGGCGGGATCGAGGCCGCGCGCGAGCGCCAGTTCGCCGGCGAGGCGGTCAACCCCTCCGAGGACCGCGCCGCCCTGCACATGGCCCTGCGCGCGCCCAAGGGCGCGGCCTTCCAGGCCAAGGGCCAGCCGGTCTCGGCCGAGATCGACGCCACCCGCGAGGGCATGGCCGCCCTGGCCGCCGCCGTCCGCTCCGGCGAGAAGCGCGGGGCCACCGGCCAGGCCTTCAAGGCGATCGTCCACATCGGCATCGGCGGCTCGGACTTCGGTCCGCGGCTGGTCTGGGAGGCGCTGCGTCCCCTCAGCCCGCAGATCGAGTTGCGCTTCGCCGCCAATGTCGATCCGGCCGACATGGCCCTGGCGCTGGACGGGCTCGACCCGGCTAGCACCCTGGTCGTCGTGGTCTCCAAGACCTTCACCACCCAGGAGACCATCGCCAACGCGCTGGTGGCCCGCGCCTGGCTGCGGGCCGCCTTGGGTCAGGCGGGCGATGCGCACCTGCTGGCGGTCTCGGCGGCGCCGGACGTCGCCCAGGCCTTCGGCGTGCCGGCCGACCAGATCTTCGGGTTCCGCGACTGGGTCGGCGGCCGCTACTCGGTGTGGTCGGCGGTCGGGCTGTCCTGCGTGATCGCGCTCGGCGCCGAGGCGTTCGAGGCGTTCCTGGCCGGCGGCCGGGCGATGGACGACCACTTCCGCGCCGCGCCGCTGGAGGCCAACGCCCCGGTGCTGCTGGCGCTCGCCCACATCTTCAACCGCGACGGCCTGGGGCGGCCGACCCGGGCGGTGGTGCCCTACGCCCAGCGCCTACGGCTGCTGCCCAACTTCCTCCAGCAGCTGGAGATGGAATCCAACGGCAAGCAGGTCGACATCCATGGCCGCCCGGTCGCCCGCGCCACCGCCGCGGCGGTGTTCGGCGACGCCGGCACCAACGTCCAGCACGCCTTCTTCCAGTTGATGCACCAGGGGGCCGACATCATCCCGCTGGACATCATCGCCGTCGCCGAAGCGGCCGAGGGCGAGCCTTCCAACCAGACTAAGCTGCTGGCCAACGCCATCGCCCAGGCCGAAGCCCTGATGGTCGGCAAGCCGGAAAGCGAAGTTCGCGCCGAGCTGGCGGGGCAGGGGATGGACGCGGCGGCCATCGACGTGCTGGCCCCGCAGAAGACCTTCCACGGCGACCGCCCGTCCAGCTTCATCCTGCTGCAGCGCCTGACCCCCGGGGCGCTCGGCGCGCTGATTGCGCTCTACGAGCACAAGACCTTCGTCGAGGGCGCGCTCTGGGAAATCAACAGCTTCGACCAGTGGGGCGTGGAGCTGGGCAAGACGCTCGCCACGCGGATCCTCGGCGAACTGGAGGGCGGGCCGCGCGGGGCGCATGATCCGTCCACCGAGCGACTGGTGAGCCGGCTCAAGGCCTGAGGCTGAGCCGGGGCCGAGGCAGAACAAGAAACGAGGGGAGAGGCCCATATGCGTGACCTGAACGGAAAGACCGCCTTCATCACCGGCGGGGCCAGCGGCCTTGGCCTGGCCATGGCGCACGCCTTCGGCGGCGCGGGCATGAACGTCATGCTGGCCGACATCGAGGAGGCGCCGCTGAAGGCGGCCGTGGCCGATCTCGAAGCCCGGCAGGTCCGCACCGCCAGCGTGCTGTGCGACGTGGGCGACCGCGCCGCCGTGGTCGCCGCGGCCCAGGCGACGGTCGATACCTTCGGCAAGGTGCATGTGGTCTGCAACAACGCCGGCGTCGGAGCCGGCGGTCCGATCGGCGAAGTGAAGCCCGCTGACTGGGACTGGATCGTCGCGGTCAATCTGATGGGCGTGGTCTACGGCATGGACGCGTTCCTGCCGCACATCCGCGCCCACGGCGAGGGCGGGTGCTTCGTCAACACCGCCTCGATGGCCGGGATGATCTCGGTGCCGGGCATGGAGCCCTACACCGCCACCAAGTACGCGGTGGTGGGCATGTCCGAGGGCTGGGCAGGGCAGCTGGCGCCCGAGAACATCAATGTCGCCGTGCTCTGCCCCGGCTTCGTGAAGACCAAGATCAACAAGTCGGGCCGCACCCGGCAGGCCAAGTACGGCGGTCCGACCGAGCCGGTCGCCAGCCCCGGCGGCTCGCCCGTCGACAGCGGCATCGAGCCGGACCGCGTCGGCCGGCGGGTGCTGGAGGCGGTGCAGGCAGGCGAGCGCTACATCTTCACCCATCCCGATATGCGCGGCCTGGTCCAGGGCCGCTTCGGCCGGATCATGGCCGGCTTCGACGTCGCCGACGCCAGCCCGGCGCTCGAAGGCATGGAGTACGTCACCCCCGCCCTGGGCTGACCGCGACGGCGGCCGTTCGCGCCGCCGAAAACGCGCCCCTTGCATTTAACCGATATGTTAATTAACCTGTCCGTTAAATGAAAACGATGTCCGACCCTCTCAGCACCACCTTCCAGGCCCTGGCCGACCCGACCCGGCGTGCGATCCTGGCGCGCCTCGCCCTGGGCGAGGCCTCCGTCAGCGATCTCGCCCAGCCGTTCGAGATCAGCCTGCCGGCCGTCTCCCGCCACCTGAAGGTGCTCGAACAGGCCGGCCTCGTCTCACGCACGCGCGAAGCTCAATGGCGGCCCTGTCAGTTGAATGCGGGACCGCTCAAGGACGCCGCCGGCTGGATCGAGCACTACCGCCGGTTCTGGGACGGCAGCTTCGAGCGGATGGACGCCTATCTCGCTGAACTGCAGGCCAATAAGGAGGCCAAGGATCATGAGCGCGACGACTAACGCCGCCGTCCTCCAGGACGACGAACTGCTCATCGAGCGCATCTTCGAGGCTCCGCCCGAGCTGGTCTTCGAAGTCTGGACCACGCCCGAGCATCTAATGCGCTGGTGGGGTCCGAAGGACTTCGTCACCACCACCTTCGAGCAGGACTTCCGCGTCGGCGGCGCCTATCGCGCCTGCATTCGCGACGACAAGGGCGCCGACCACTGGATGCAGGGCGCCTACAAGGAGATCGTGCCGGCCGAGCGCATCGTCATGAGCTTCGGCTGGGCCGACGGGGCGATGGGCGTGCGTGACCACACCGTCACGGTCACCTTCGGGCGGCTGGCCGGCGGTCGCACCCTGTTCAGCTTTCACCAGACGTCGTTCGCCACGGTCGAGGCCCGCGACTCCCACATCGGCGGCTGGAATTCGCTGCTCGACAAGCTGGCCGGCTACCTGGCCAAGGAGGCCTGATCATGATCGAAGTTTCCGCCTTCAAGTGGGTTCCGCCCTTCGCCCGCGGCCTGGTTCGCGACCTGCGCGTCCGCTGGGCGCTGGAGGAGGCGGGCCTGCCCTATCGCGCCCGGCTGATCGACTTCGACGACCGCGAGACCGCCGCCTACCGGGCGCTGCAACCGTTCGGCCAGGTGCCGGCCTATCGCGAGGGTGAGCTGGCGATGTTCGAGAGCGGGGCCATCGTTCTGCACATCGCCGCCGGCGCCCCGGCCCTGCTGCCGGCTGACCCGGACGGCCGGGCCCGGGCGACCGCCTGGCTGTTCGCGGCGCTCAATTCCATCGAGCCGCCGATCCAGAACCTGGCCGAGCTCGACCTCTTCAACGCCGACCAGGAATGGGCGCGTCTGCGCCGGCCCGCCGTCGTGGCCTTCGTCGAGCAGCGGCTGGGCGAACTCGCCGCCAGTCTCGGCGGCAAGGACTATCTGGAGGCGGGCGGCTTCACGGCCGGCGACCTGATGATGGTCACGGTGCTGCGCAACCTGCGCCACACCGAGCTGATGGCGCAGTTCCCAACCCTGGCCGCCTATCAGGCCCGCTGCGAGGCGCGCTCGGCCTTCCAGGCGGCGCTGGCCGCCCAGCTGGGCGACTTCGTCGAGCTCGAACCGGCCTGAGCCGTTCCGACTCGCCATCTTCACACTTTGCGTCTAAGACCCGGGTCGCAATGACCCGGGTTTCGCACCATCACGGCCATCACCATCCGACCGCACACGCGGGATCGGCCTGGGATCGCATGGCCTAAAAGCGACCCCCGCCCGAGCCACCCGCACCAGCGGATGGGGCTCCGGGCACGCCAGCTCCATCCGTCGAAGTTCTCCTTTTCAAGGACCTGACGAATGGACATCTCCGCTTATCAAACCCAGCCGCGCCTTGCCGCGCGCGCTGCGACCCGCTAGGCGAGCGCCATGACCGACGCTCCCCGCCCCGAGGCCCGCGCCCCGCGCGGTTTCAACGACCGCCGCGCCCGCGACCTGGCCGCCGAGCGCCAGATCCTGGCCAAGGTCTCCGCCGTCTATGAACGCTACGGCTTCGAGGCCTTCGACACCGGGGCCTTCGAGTATGCCGACGCGCTCGGCAAGTTCCTGCCCGACGCCGACCGTCCGAACGAGGGCGTCTTCGCCCTGCAGGACGACGACGAGCAGTGGATGGCCCTGCGCTACGACCTGACCGCGCCGCTGGCCCGGTTCGTGGCCGAGACCAAGGAGGGGTTGCCCAAGCCGTTCCGCCGCTACGCCTTCGGCCCCGTCTGGCGCAACGAGAAGCCCGGCCCTGGCCGCTTCCGCGAGTTCATCCAGTGCGACGCCGACACCGTCGGCTCGGCCCGGCCTGAGGCCGACGCCGAGATCATCGCCATGGCGGTCGAGGGGCTGGAGGCCGCCGGCCTGCCGACCGGCTCGGCGATCATCAAGATCAACAATCGCAAGCTGCTGAACGGCCTGCTGACCACGGCCGGCGTCAAGGACGACGCCCAGAAGCTGGCGGTGCTGCGCGCCGTCGACAAGCTGGACCGCCTGGGTCCGGAGGGCGTGCGCCTGCTGCTGGGCGAGGGCCGTAAGGACGAGTCCGGCGACTTCACCAAGGGCGCGGGCCTCGACGCGGTCGGCGCCGAGGCGGTGCTGGCCTTCGTGGGCGCGGGGCTGAGCGGCCGTTCCGAAACCCTCGACCAGATCGCCGGCATCATCGGCGGCTCGGCCGAGGGCGACGCGGGCCTGGCCGAACTGGCGGCGATCGACAAGGCCCTGACCAGCCTCGGCGTCGGCGTCGAGCGGGCCGCCTTCGACCCCTCGATCGTGCGTGGGCTCGAGTACTATACCGGCGCGGTGTTCGAGGCCGAACTGCTGCTCAAGACCAAGGACGAGAAGGGCCGCGGCGTCCGCTTCGGTTCGATCGGCGGCGGCGGCCGCTATGACGACCTCGTCGCCCGCTTCACCGGCGAGCAGGTGCCCGCCACCGGCTTCTCGTTCGGCGTCTCGCGCCTGGTCTCGGCCCTGCGCGCGGCCGGCAAGGACCTCGGCGACGACATCCGCGGCCCGGTGGTGGTGATCGCCTTCACCCCCGACGACATGACCCACTACTTCTCGGTGGTCGGCGAGCTGCGCGCCGCCGGTATCCCGGCCGAGGTCTATCTCGGCTCGGCCGGCATGAAGGCCCAGATGAAGTACGCCGACCGCCGCATGGCGCCGGCCGCGATCATGCTGGGCGGCGACGAGATCGCCGCCGGCAAGGTCACCATCAAGGACCTCGACCTCGGCCGCGCGCTCTCCTCGGGCGTGGCCGACAACGCCGAGTGGCGCGAACAGCGTCCGGGCCAGCAGACCATCGACCGCGCCGAGCTGGTCGCGGCCGTGCGCAAGATCATCGAGGCCGGCCGATGAGCGCTGAACCCGCCGTTCCCGCCGAGCCGCTGGCCGCGATCCGCGCGCCGTTCCTGGACCTGGCCGCCGAGGTCGTCGACGCCCCGATCCTGCAGCCGCTCGGCCTGCTGCTGGAACTGGTCGGCGAGGCCATGCGCCCGCGCCTGTTCGTCGTGCAGTCCGAGGGCGGGCAGGAGACCTGCCTGCGCCCGGACTTCACCGTCCCGGTGGTGCGCCAGCACCTGGAAAGCGGCCGCACCTCCGGCCGCTATTTTTATGAGGGCAAGGCCTTCCGCGCCTCGCCCGAGCCGGGCCGTCCCGACGAGTTCCGTCAGATCGGCCTGGAGCGCTTCGATGCGGCGGGGTCTTCGGTCGTGCAGGCCGACGCCGACATCGCCGTCCTGGCCTGGCGCTCGGCGCTGGCCGGCGGGCGCAGCGACCTTTCGCTATGGCTGGGCGACATCGCCCTCTTCGCCGCCTTCGTCGACAGCCTGGGCCTGGCGGCCCCGCTGGCGGCGCGGGTGAAGCGGGTCGCGTCGCGTCCCCGGCTGCTGGCCGCCGAACTGGCCCGCGCCGAAGGCGCGGCCGCCGCACCGAGCGACGACGGCAAGCTCGCCGGCCTGCTCTCGGGCCTGTCGGAGGCCGAGGCCGCCACGGTGCTGGAGGAAGTCTGGGCCCTGGCCGGGATCGACCCGGTCGGCGGCCGTGGTCCGGCCGAGATCGCCCAGCGGCTGATCCGCCGCGCCCAGGCGGCCCAGGCCCCGGCCCTGACCGGCGATCAGGCCGATCGCATCCGCCGTTTCCTGGCCATCGAGGATGCGCCGCAGGCGGCCTTCGACGCGATGCGGGCGGTGGCCGGCGCCGGGGCGCTGGACGCCCCGCTGGCGGCTTGGGCCGAGCGCCTGGAGCTGCTGACCGCGGCCGGCGTGCCGGCGGCGAAGATGCACTTCGCCACCGCCCTGGGTCACGCCTTCGACTACTATGACGGCCTGACCTTCGAGATCCGCTCGGCCGCGCTCGATCCCGAGCGCAGCGTCGCGGTCGGCGGGCGCTATGACAGCCTGCCCTCGCGGCTGGGCGGAGCGAGCGGCGCGCGCGCCGTCGGATGCGTGGTCCGGCCCTGGCGGGCCTGGGCGGGAGGCGAGTCGTGAGCGAACCCCTTATTCTCGCCGTCCCGTCGAAGGGGCGCCTGAAGGAGCAGGTCGAGGCCTGGCTCGGCGACTGCGGCCTGAAACTGTCCGTGGCCGGCGGATCGCGCGGCTACATGGCTGAGCTCAAGGGCGTGCCCGGCATCCAGGTGCGGCTGCTGTCGGCCGGCGACATCGCCGAGGCGCTGGACCTTGGCGAGGTGCACCTCGGCGTCACCGGCGAGGACCTGCTGCGCGAACGCGGCGGCGACGTCGACGCCCGCGTGCTGCTGCTGCGCGCGCTCGGCTTCGGCCGCGCCGACCTCGTCGTCGCGGTGCCCAAGAGCTGGATCGACGTCGAGACCATGGCCGACCTGGAGGAGGTGGGCCACGACCTGCTGGCCCGCTCGGGCCGGCGCATGCGGGTGGCGACCAAGTATCTGGTCCAGACCCGGGCGTTTTTCGCGCGGCATGGGGTCGCCGACTACCGGATCACCGAATCCGGCGGCGCGACCGAGGGGGCGCCGGCGGCCGGCTCGGCTGAGCTGGTGGTCGACATCACCACTACCGGCGCGACCCTGGTCGCCAACGGCCTGAAGGTGCTCGGCGATGGGGTGATCCTGAAGAGCCAGGCCCATCTGACGGCCTCGTTGCGTGCATCCTGGAGCCAAGATCAACTTGCGGCGGCCGAGCGGTTGCTGCGGGTCATCGAGGCGCGCGCCGCCGCCCACGACAGCGCCACCCTGATCTGGCCGGCCGATCCGCGCGAGACGCCGGTCGTCGACGCCCTGGTGGCGGACGGCGCGACCCGCCGTCCCAACGGGTTGCTGGTGCCGGCCGGCAAGGTGGCCGAGGCGTCCTTGACGCTGGCGGCGGCTGGAATCGGGCCGGTCACTGCCTCGCGGCCGGACTTCGTCTATGACGTGGGTTGTGCGTCGAGCGATGAACTACGCAGGCGAGTGAGGAATTGACGATACCGTCAAAAAGAATCCCCAAAACGGGCGAAAATATCCCGCTCGCGCAAATCTGATCGATAAATCCAGAGTTCATCGATTTCGGCGCATTGACTCGGGTCAGAAATTACCGTTTTCTCAGTCCTGCGAGAGACATGACGGCCACCAAGTCCGACAGTCTCCGGCGTTTCGGGGAGGAAACGCCCGCTCTATAAGAGCGACTGCTCAAAATATGGCCCGCTGCGATTATCGCCCGCAGCGGGCCAAATTTTTGGCCGACGCAAATTTTGACTTAAATGTCAAAAATGCAGAAGCCCAAAGAAAAGGCGGCGACCCGGGCCGGGGCGCCGCCCTTCTCGCGACCTCAGCCGCGCCCTACCAGATCCGCACCCGGCCGCCCGGGGCCAGGTACATGCCGTCGCCCGGCTTGACGCCGAACGCCTCGTAGAAGGCGTCGATGTTCTTCACCGGCACGTCGACGCGGTACTTGGGCGGCGAGTGCGGGTCCGAGACCAGCTGCTGGCGCATCATGTCGTCGCGGTACTTGCCGCGCCACACCTGGGCCCAACCCAGGAACACCCGCTGGTCGCCGGTGACGCCCTCGATCACCGGCGAGGGCTGGCCGTTCAGCGACAGGCGATAGGCGTCCAGCGCCACCAGCAGGCCGCCCAGGTCCGCGATATTCTCGCCCATGGTCAGCTCGCCGTTGATGCGCGCGCCCGGCAGCACCTCGACCGCCGAATACTGGGCGCCGAACTTCTTGGCCTGGGCGTCGAACTTGGCCGCGTCCTCGGCGGTCCACCAGTCGGTCAGCTTGCCGTCGCCGTCGGACTTGCGGCCCTGGTCGTCGAAGCCGTGGGTGATCTCGTGGCCGATCACCCCGCCGATGGCGCCGTAGTTCACCGCCGGGTCGCCGTCGGGATCGAAGAACGGCGGCTGAAGGATGGCGGCCGGGAAGGCGATCTCGTTCTTGGTCGACAGGTAGTAGGCGTTGATCGTGGCCGGGGTCATCAGCCACTCGTCCTTGTCGACCGGGCCGCCCAGGCGCGCGACGTGATAGTCCCAGTCGAAGGCGCTGGCCCGCTTGACGTTGCCGTAGAGGTCACCGTCCTTGACCTCCAGGCCCGAGAAGTCGCGCCACTTGTCCGGATAGCCGATCTTGGCGCCGAATTTCGACAGCTTCTCCAGGGCCTTGGCCTTGGTGTCCGGGCCCATCCACTCGAGCTTCTCGATCCGGCCCTTCATGGCGATTTTGACGTTGGCGACCAGCGTCTCCATCTTCGCCTTGCTCTCCGGCGGGAAGTAGGCCGCGACATAGAGCTTGCCCAGCGGGTCGCCGAGGTTGTTGTCGGTGGCCGCCACCGCGCGCTTCCAGCGCGGGCGTTGCTCGGGCTGGCCCGACAGGGTCTTGTTGCGGAACTCGAAGCTGGCCTGGACGAAGTCCTTGGACAGGTACGGCGCGGCCTGGTCGACCAGGTGGAACGCCGACCACGCCTTCAGGGTGTCCATCGGCGTGTCGGCGAAGATCTTGGCGATCTTCGGGAACGCGGTGTTCTGGGCGACGACGACGCGGTCGATCTTGTCCAGCTTGGCGCCCTTGAGGTAGGCGGCCCAATCGAAGCCTGGCGCGTACGCCTGCAGCTCGGCGACGGTATAGGGGTTGTAGGTCTTGTCGTCGTCGCGGCTCTCGGCTCGCGTCCAGGACGCCTCGGCGATCTGGGTCTCCAGGGCGACGATGGCGGCGGCGTGCTCGGCCGGCTTGGCCCAGCCGGCCAGGGTCAGCTGCTTGGCGACATAGGCCTCGTAGGCGGCCTTCTGGGTCTTGAAGCGGTCGGTCAGGTAGTAGTCGCGGTCAGGCATGCCCAGCCCGCCCTGGTTGACATAGACCGTGTAGCGATCGGGCGCCTTGGCGTCGTCGTGGATGTAGCTTCCGAAGAACGCGCCGCCGAACTGGCGCATCGTCGCGCCCATCAGGCCGGCCAGCTCGGCCTTGGTCTTGATCTTGCCGATGGCGGCCAGGTCGCCGGCCAGCGGCTTGGCGCCCAGCGCCTCGACCGCGGCTTCATCCATGTAGCTCCGGTAGAAGGCGCCGACCTGGGCCTCCTCGCCGGTCGCGGCCTTGTTGGCGGCGGCCTTCTCGGTCACCGCGCGCATGCGCTCCTGCGAGAGGTCCTGCAGGGCGTCGAAGGCTCCGAAGCGCGAGCGGTCCGACGGAATCTCGAGCTTCTTCATGTACGTGCCGTTGGCGTACTCGAAGAAGTCGTGCGACGGGGCCACGGCGGTGTCGCGGCCGGCCATGTCGAAGCCCCAAGGGCCCATTCGCGGCGCCTTGGAGAGGTCGGGCAGGTTGTCCGCCAGCGCCGGGGCCGACACGCAAAGAAGGGCCGCGGCGGAAGCCGCGCCCAGCCAGAGGGTCTTCATCGGTATTTTCGAGCCTTCTGAGGGTCTTACGAAGAGGGCGCGACCGTGGACCGGCCGCGCCCTCTGAAGCACGTTACTTTTTTGTTACGTTAGGCGTCGGTGGACAGGGCGGCGATCGCCTGGGCCTTCAGCGCCTTGTAGTCCAGCTTGCCGTTCGGGGCGCGGGCCACCGGGGCCAGCACCAGTTCCCGCGGGGCCTTGTAGTCGGCCAGCAGGCCCTTCACGTGAGCCGACAGCTCGGCCAGGGTCGGCAGGTTGTCGCCGCCGAAGTCCACGATCGCGCCGATACGCTCGCCGAAGCGCGGGTCGGGCAGGCCGACCACGGCCGCGTCGCGCACGCCCGGGAAACGCTTCAGGGCTTCTTCGACCTCTTCGGGGAAGACCTTCTCGCCGCCGGTGTTGATCACCTGCGAGCCGCGGCCCAGCAGGGTGATCGAGCCGTCAGCCTCGACGGTCGCCCAGTCGCCCGGCACGCTCCAGCGGCGACCTTCGAAGGTGCGGAAGGTCTTGGCCGACTTTTCCTCATCCTTGTAGTAGCCGATCGGGGTGTGGCCGCCGACGGCGACCAGGCCGCGGACGCCCGAGCCGGCCTCGACCCGCACGCCGTCCTCGGTGAACACCGCCGCGTTGGGGCCGGTCACGAACTTGGCGGTGCTGGTCGCCTGGCCCGCGCCCGAGGTCGAGGACGCCAGGCCCAGGGCCTCGGACGAGCCGAGGCTGTCCATCAGCATCACGTTCGGAAGGTGCTTCAGCAGGCCCTGCTTGTTCTCCAGGCCCCACATGGCGCCCGACGAGGCGATGCGCTTCAGCGACGGCATGGTCCAGCGGCCCGGATTGGCGTCCAGGGTCTCCAGCATCGGCGCGGCGAAGGCCGGGCCGACGATGATCAGGCCGGCGGCCTCCAGGCGCTCGACCTCATCGAACAGCACCGCCGGGTCGAATTTGCGGCCGGTCAGGGTGGCGACGGCGCCGCCCGAGATCAGGGTCCCGAACGAGATGAACTGGCCGGTGGCGTGCATCAGCGGGGCGACCGGAATGGTGATGTTCAGCGGCGCGCCCGAGGCGTCGACCGCCTTGGCCCGCTGGCCGGCTTCGGCCACGGTCTCCAGCGGCGGCAGGCCAAGCAGCAGGTTGGCCCCGCCGCCCAGCGCCTTGAACAGGTCTTCCTGGCGCCACATCACGCCCTTGGGCATGCCGGTGGTGCCGCCGGTGTACATGATCAGCAGGTCGTCGGCGGTGCGGCCCCAGGGGGCTTCGAAGCGGTCGGCGCCGGCCGCGACGATGGCGTCGTAGTCGGCGGCCCAGTCGGGGACCGGATGGCCGGCTTCCGGCACGGCGATCCAGATCTTCACCTTGGGCAGGCGGCCGCGCACCTTGTCGGCCATCTCGGCGAACGAGGCGTGGAACACCACGGCCTCGGCGTCGGCGTTGTCGAACAGGTAGGTCAGTTCGTCGCCGCCGTAGCGGTAATTGGTGTTGAACGGGACCAGGCCGGCCTTGAAGGCGGCGTAGTAGCTCTCGAGGTACTCGGGCCCGTTGTAGAGATAGGCCGCCACCTTCGACTGCTGGGTCAGGCCGGCCTGGACCATGGCCTGGGCCAGGGCGTTGGCGCGGCGGTCGAATTCGCGCCAGCTCAGGCGACGCTCGCCATGGATGAGGGCGGGGCGGTCAGGGGTCGCGTCGGCGACGGACTCCCAGAGGTTGGCGTAATTCCAAACCAAGGACGATCCTCCATTCTTAAAATATGGAGGGCATAGACGACGCGGGGGGCGGCGCTGTCAACGCCGCCCTTGGTCATCGCAGCGCCTTGCCGCGTAAAGGCTCAGTGATGGTGGTGCGCATCCGCCGCCGGCGCCTTGCCGCTTGCCGTTCCGGGCGCGGCCGCGGCCACCTGGAACTCGACCTTCAGCTTCGCGCCGCTCTTGAAGACCAGCGTCGCCGGGATCTTGTCGCCGAGCCTGGTCGCCTTGGTCAGGCCCAGGAACATCACGTGATAGCCGCCGGGCGCGAAGGCTGCCTGCTTGCCGGCCGGGATGGCGACGCCGGCGTCCTGGCGCTCCATCTTCATCACCCCGCCGGCCGTCGAGGAGCGGTGCACCTCGGTCTTGCGCGCCGCGGGAGTTTCGACCGCGACCAGGGCGTCGGCGCCGGCCCCGCGGTTGACGATGGTCATGAAGCCGCCGCCGTTGCCGTTCGCGGCGGCCGGCCGGCTCCACGGGTCGACCACCTCCAGGGTTCCGAGCCGATAGGTCGCCGCCTGGGCGGCGGTGGAAAGGGTCAGGGCCGCAGCGGCGGCGGCGATGATCGCAAGGTGTCGCATGGGGGCGTCCTCTAGTGCTGGTGGGGTTCGGCCGCAGCGGCCTTGGGGGTGACGACGAGCGCGGGGGCCGGATGGCTGGCCCGCTCGCCCGCCGAAGGGATTTCCGTCCATTGGCTCTGCTCGGCGCCGCAGGACTGCACGGTGGGGAAGTAGAGCGTCGCGGCCTGGTCGGGCAGTTTGAACAGCAGTGCGAACGCGTCGAACTGGTCGGCCGGCAATTCGCCGCGCCAGGTGATCGCCGCGACCCGCCCCTCCCGGCGCTCGATCTCCAGCCGCCAGCCGGGCTTGGGCTGCGGACGGGCCGAGGCCATCTCTGCCGGAATTTCGATGCGCAGCGCGGTGGTCGCCGCCTCGCCGCAGCCATGTCCGACGCGGAACACGACCGCCTGATAGGCGCCGGCCTCCGCACGGCCAGGATCGGCGACGATGTGCGCGCCGGCCGCGCCAGGCAGGGCGAGAAGCGCGCCCGCACCGATCATCAGGGTTCTCAGAACGCCCATGTCACGCCTCCGAACACCGAGCGGCCTTCGCCGGGGAAGAACACCGCCTTGGAGACGCTCGGCGCCTGCGCGTCGGTGACGGCGCTGAAGTTCGAGACATAGCGCTCGTCGGCCAGGTTGCGGGCCTCGACGAAGACGCTGATCCCGTCCGGGCCGCGCCAGCCGCCGCCCAGCGACCAGACCGCATAGGACGGGGCCTTCAGGGTGTTGGCGTAGTCGACATAGGTGTCGGTGATCGACCATTCGACCGAGGGCGCGATGAACCAGCCGCTGGGATGATCGTAGCGCAGTTCGGCCCGGTAGAGATGCTCGGGCACGACCGGCAGCTGGTTGTCGCCATAGACGCTGTCGCCGTCGAACCGGAAGTCCGACCAGGCGTAGGTCTGGCGCAGCCGTGCGTTCCCGACGCGCCAGTCGAGCCCGGCCTCCAGGCCCTGGTGGATCGTCGGCCCGGCGTTGAAGGTGGCGGCTGGAATGCTGGGCGTGACCACGAAGTTCAGCAGCTCGTTCTCCAGCTCGGCCCGATAGAGGGCGACGTCCCAGGCGATCACGCCGCGTCGGCCGCGGGTCCCCACCTCGGCGGTCCAGGCCTCCTGGGCCTTGAGCGGCGCGAAGCCGACGAACGGCCCGGTCTGGACCAGGGCGCTGAAATTGGGCGGCTCTACCGACTTGGTCAGGTTGGCGAACGCCTGGGCGCCGTCGTCGGCCTGCCACAGCACCCCGAGGCGCGGCGCGAACCACTCGTAGGTCATCGAACGATCCGCCGTCCGGTTCAGGTGGTTGCGGAACTGACGGTTTGCCGATCCCAGCGAGCCGCCGCCGACCAGGGCCAGCTGGTCCGTCACG
The DNA here is from genome assembly GCF_027286305.1 of Phenylobacterium sp. NIBR 498073. NCBI lineage: Bacteria > Pseudomonadati > Pseudomonadota > Alphaproteobacteria > Caulobacterales > Caulobacteraceae > Phenylobacterium > Phenylobacterium sp. NIBR 498073. Next base: position 4,070,207 of record NZ_CP114599.1, on the reverse strand, counting down.
AACACGCGGCCCTCGGCGAACACGTCCAGAGCGCGGGCGTTCTGGGCGCTGTCGGCGCGCTTGGCCCCCTTCGAGGATTTCATGTTCACCCATTGCAGGGCGTCCAGGTCGCCGAGCCGCGCCGAGGCGCCGACGAACAGGTCCGCCCGCCGCCCGGCGACTTCGCCCTCGACGTCCAGCCGTCCGAACGCGCCCCAGTTGCGGCTCTCCTGGTCGATGACCTGGAAGATCGGATGGTCGAGATCCTTCCAGCTCGCATAGACCCCGCCCTCGAACACCGCGTTGTCGGCCACCCGCCAGCGGGTCTGCAGCGTACCGCGCACGCTGCGCATGTTGCGCTGGTACTCGTTGGCGACATTGCCCGGGCTGGCCTTGCGCGGACTGTTCAGCGCCTGACCGAGTTCGACCGCGCCGGGGATCTCCTGGTCGATATTGTGGCCCGACAGGATGAAGCGCAGCTCGCGGTCCTCGCCGAAGCTGCGGCCGATGTTGAGCGAGACGTGCTGGGCGGTCTGGTCGCTCTGCTCGCGCCAGCCGTTGGCCGAGATCGCGGTGGCGGCGGCGAACATGTCCCACTCGCCCCATTGGCGGGCGACCTCGCCGTGGCCGCGGATCGTGCGGTAGGACCCGCCGTCCAGCCGCAGCAGGTTCTGCGCCCCGGCGTCCTTGCCGGTCGGCGTCACCATGTTGATCGCCCCGCCCAGCAGCGCGCCGCCGAAGCGCAGGGCGTTGGCGCCCTTGTAGACCTCGGTGAAGCGGGCGATCAGCGGGTCGATCTGCTGGAAGTCGCCATAGCCGTCGGCCTCGTTGAACGGCACGCCGTCCTGGGCCAGCAGCGTGCCGCGGTTGTGGTTTGGATTGCCGATCCCCGAGCCGCGGATCGAGAGCCGGGTGTCGTCGCCCCACTTCTTCTGGGCGTAGACGCCGGGCACGTCGCGCAGGGTTTCGGCCAGTCCCTGGGCGTAGCGGTCGCGATAGGCTTCGGCGGAGATCACCGCCACCGCGCCGGGCGTTTCCGACAGCCGCCGCCGGGCGTCGGCGACGACCGGCGGGTCTTCCGGATCGGGATGGGCGGTGACGATCACCGCATCGACCAGCGGGCCGGAGTCGTCGGCATGGGCGAGGGCGGGCAGCGAAAGGGCGCTGGCGGCGAGCAGCAGCGCGCGCGGCGAGGCGCGCAGGAAAGCGAACATGTTGGTGGTGTCCCTGGACGTACGAGAAGAACCGCAGGCGCGCGGGCGCTGCGGTCGGTTTCGGCTCAGACGTTCAGGGAAGGCGGGCCTTGGCCCGGGGGGCGCGGCGGGGCGCGGGCGCGCGGCTGGGCGGTGACGGCGGGGGCGGCGTGGCGGACCACGACCGCGGCGTAGGCCACCGGCGCGACCGCCAGTTCGGGGGTGACGACGACCGCCAGGGTGGCGGCCAGACAGTCGTGACAGGGCAGTCCGGCGAAGCCGCCTTTCCGCTCCTGGCCGTCGGCGCCGATGACCACGGTCTCGGCGCCGTTCTCGGTGCAGAGCTCGACGCGGACGGTGGAAAGCGATTCGGCCGCCATGGCCGCACCCGGCAGCAACGCCTGGGCGAACAGGGCCAGAAGGGCCGCCAGGACCCCCAGGCTCGCCCGCGCCGCGCGCTTTTTTCGGCCGAAGTGCATGGGCGGGCGTCTTAAGGGCTGCCCGACGGGTTACGCAAGAGGCGTCGAAACCCCATAGTGGCGCTCATCACAGAAGGAGAGCGCATGGAAGGTCACGTTTCGCCCGGCGAATACAAGGACGTCGTCCTCTTTCTCGCCACCGCCGGCGTGATCGTGCCCTTGTTCCGCCGCTGGCGGATCAGTCCCATCCTCGGCTTCCTCGGCGCGGGCGTCGTCCTCGGCCCTTTCGGCCTGGGTGCCCTTAGCGGCGCCTTTCCCTGGCTCGGCTACTTCACCATCGCCAATCCCGACGAGATCGCCCAGCTGGCCGAGTTCGGGGTGGTCTTCCTGCTCTTCATGATCGGCCTGGAGCTGTCGTGGGAGCGTCTGCGCTTGATGCGGCGCTGGGTGTTCGGCATGGGCGCGCTGCAGGTCAGCCTGTGCCTGGCGGCCATCGCTCTGGCGGCCATGGCCTTCGGGCTGGACGTCGCCCCGGCGGCGGCGATCGGGGCGGCCCTGGCGCTGTCCTCGACCGCGGTGGTCATGCAGATCCTGACCGAGCACAAGCGCCAGCACTCCCCCGCTGGGCGGGCCACCTTCTCGGTGCTGCTGTTCCAGGACCTGGCCGTCGCTCCGATCCTGGTCACCCTGGCGATCCTTGGCCGCGGCGGCGGCGAGGATGCGGTGTTCTCGCCGCGCCTGCTGCTGGCCTTCGCGCCGGCCGCGCTCGGGGTGATGATCCTGGTGGCCTTCGGCCGGCTGCTGCTGCGCCCGATGCTCAAGTCGGTGGCCCGCGCCAAGAGCGAGGAGCTGTTCATGGCCGCCTGCCTGCTGGTGGTCATCGGCGCAGGTCTGGTCAGCGCGCTGACCGGCCTCTCCATGGCCCTGGGGGCGTTCATCGCCGGCCTGCTGCTGGCCGAGACCGAGTACCGCCACGAGGTCGAGGTCACCATCGAGCCGTTCAAGGGCCTGCTGCTCGGCCTGTTCTTCCTCTCGGTCGGCATCGGGCTCGACCTGTCGCTGCTGGCCGCCAAGCCATGGGCGATCCTTGGCATGTCGGTCGGCGTCGTGGCGCTCAACGCCACGGTGGTGTTCGGGCTCGGACGGTTGTTCGGCCTGCCCTGGCGCGGGGCGCTGGAGGCCGGCCTGCTGCTCGCCGGGGGCGGGGAGTTCGCCTATGTCATCCTGTCGGCGGCCATGGGCGACGGCATCGTTCCGCGGCCGTTGGGTCAGATGGTGCTGGTCTCCTCGACGATCTCGATGATGTGCATCCCGCTGCTGGCGGCGCTTGGCCTGAAACTCGGCGGGCGCAAGACCGGCGGGCAGGGGCTGGCGGCCGAACCGGCCGCGCCGCCCGCCGCCGATCCGGGGCATGCCGAGGCGCCCAAGGTGCTGGTCGTCGGCTATGGCCGGGTCGGCAAGCTGGTCGGCGACATGCTGCACCGGCACGACATCGCCTGGGTGGCGGCCGAGCGCGACCCGAAGCTGGTCGAGGCCGCCCGCCACGCCGGCGAGGCGATCTATTTCGGCGACGCTTCGCGCCAGGAGTTCCTGCGCCGCTGCGGGCTGGAGACCGCCCCGGCCCTGGTGGTGACCATGGATTCGCCCGAAGGGGTGGAGGCGATCGTCGCCACCGCCCGGGCCATGCGGCCGGACCTGACCATCGTCGCCCGCGCCCGCGACGCGCGCCAGGCCCAGCGGCTCTACGAGCTGGGCGCCACCGACGCCGTGCCCGAGACGGTTGAAGCTAGTTTACAATTGTCGGAGGCGGTTTTGGTTGAGATCGGGGTGCCAATGGGACTAATCATCGCATCGATCCACGAGCGGCGCGATGAGTTCCGAAAGGCGCTCAACCGGCCCGAGGCTCTGGGGGGAAGAGTCCGACGCTACCGACGCGCGCAAGAAAACTGACAGCCGCGGCGGAACTAAGCCGTAGGGGGGGCGTTGTCCGCTCGAACCGGAGACGAGATTCGCGTCTTAGGCGAAGGGGGAGTAACCAGCCAGACATAACGCGCGTACTTGCAGAATGCGGACGTTCGCGTCCCGCACGGACTGGACGGTCCAGCTGAGTGCGCTCATAGTTCAAGAGAATCAATCGGCTTTAGCCGGCTGGCGCGTGCGCTGCGTAGCGCGAGGGCCTTTCGGACCTGGAGTCGAAAACAAGAATTCGGAGCCACGGTGTAGCCCAGGCGCATCGTTGGCGACCGAACGAGGGATGTGTCTCTCGCCCCGAAGTTGATCGCCGAGGGGAAGATTGTGTAACGTCCTGGGGTTGGATTTGAGAGGCGCCACGAATTGGCGAAGGTGTTGCTCCGGCGACACTTTCGTAATGGTTGGCCCTTGATATAACAGCGCTGGGTCATTTGGCCGCAGCAGAGGGCAAGAGAGGGCTCTGAATATGAAATTCAAACTCCTAGCGGGGGCCGCCCTGGCTGCGGTGTTCGCCGCATCGGGTGCTTCGGCGCAAGAAGTTGGTTGGTACGGCGCTGTCGACCTCGGCTACCACTGGCCGGACGGCATCGACGGTGAATCGTCGAACAACGCCGCTGGCGGCTCGCCCTACAACTGGACGTTCAACCAGGAAGAAGACTGGACCGGCTTTGCGCGTCTCGGCTATCAGCTGAACGAGCATTGGCGCGTGGAACTCGAAGGCGGCTACCGTCCGGGCGACATCGAGTCGATCCGCGGTGGTTCGAACAATTCGATCCTCGGTCTCTGCACCCCGGGCGTGGTCCGCTCGGCCGCCGCCCCGAACTGCGGCGCGGCCTCGGGCGACATCACGTCGTGGACCCTGATGGGCAACGTGATCTATGACATCGCCCCCGGCGCGGTCATCAATCCGTTCGTCGGCGCCGGTATCGGCATCAACCACGTGAAGGTCGACTCCGTCGGTCAGTTCTCGTCGGTGACCGGCGCCTACACCGCCGCCAACCCGTCGATCCAGAACCTGTCCATCGACGACGACGACACCGCCCTGGCCTGGCAGCTGATCGCTGGTCTGGCTTGGCGCGCGACCGACCGTCTGAACGTCGACCTGACCTACCGCTACCTGGGCGGCACGGACCTCGACTTCGCGTCGACCGGTTCGCACGCTCTGCAGCCGGGCGTCTTCACGGGCGAATACAACGACCAGTCGGTGACCGTCGGCCTGCGCTACTCGTTCGCGCCGCCGCCGCCCCCGCCGCCGCCGCCGCCGCCCCCGCCGCCGCCTCCCCCGCCGCCTCCGCCTCCGCCGCCGCCTCCGCCGGCGTATGAGGCCAAGCAGTTCATCGTCTACTTCCCGTTCGATCAGTACGTGCTGACGCCGGAAGCCCAGACGGTGATCCAGGAAGCTGCGACCTACGCGACCAGCGGCAACGCGACCCGCGTGATCGTGGTCGGCCACACCGACACCTCGGGTTCGGCTGCGTACAACGTCCGCCTGTCGGAACGTCGTGCGAAGGCCACCGCCGACGCCCTCGTGGGCCTGGGCGTGAACCAAGGCGCGCTGCAAGTGGATTGGAAGGGCGAAACCCAACTCGCCGTCCCGACCGCCGACGGCGTGAAGGAACCGCTGAACCGCCGCTCGACGATCGACATCAACTTCTAAGTCGATCTCGGCGATCAGCCGATCTAGCGGAGAGCCCGGCCGAAAGGCCGGGCTCTTTTGCTTTGGGCCTGTTGGTTTGCTGAAGGGCGCAGCTTTCGCCGCCGTGCGGCGTTGTCCAAGCTCCGCCGCAACGGGCGGGGCAGGTAGCGACGATGACGCTCGACCAGGGACTGGCCTTCGGACTCGTCGCGCTGACCATCGGCGCCTTCATCTGGGGGCGCTTCCGCTATGACGTCATCGCGATTTGCGCGCTGCTCGCCGGCGTGGCGACCGGCGTAGTCCCGGCCAAGAGCGCTTTCGACGGCTTCTCCAACGACATCACGGTGATCATCGCCGCGGCCCTAGTGGTCAGCGCCGCCTTCGGCAGGTCCGGCATCGTCGAGGCGGCGCTCCGCCCGCTGATCCCGCGGCTGAAGACCGAGCGCAGCCAGGTCCCGGTGCTCACCGCAGCGGTGACCATCCTCTCGACCGCCACCAAGAACGTCGGCGCCCTGGCCATCCTGATGCCGGTGGCCCTGCAGCTCTCGCGACGCACCGGATCCTCGCCCTCGCGGCTGCTGATGCCGATGGCGTTCGGGGCGATGCTCGGCGGCATTGTCACCCTGGTCGGCACCGCGCCCAACATCATCGTCTCGCAGGTCCGCGAGGAACTGCTCGGCAAGCCGTTCGGCATGTACGACTATGCGCCGGTCGGGCTGGCGCTGGCGGCGATCGGCTTCGTGTTTCTGGCCTTCGCCTACCGCATCCTGCCCAAGGACCGCGCGCCAGCCGTCAACCTCGAGGAAGCCCTGGCCGCCAACGCCTACCTCACCGAGGTCGAGGCTCCCGGCGATTGGCCGCTGGCGGGCCTGCGGATCGGGGCGTTGCACGATCTGGCCGGCGGCGAGGCGCGGGTGATGATGCTGCTCAGCGGCGGCCGTCGGCGCCCCCGGCCGCATCCCAATACCAAGGTCCGCCCCGGCGACGTGCTGCTGCTGCAGGGCGAGCCACAGGCGCTCGACGAGCTGATCAACCGCGGCAAGCTGCGGCTGACCCGTTCCGACCGGCCGGTCGCGATGGAGGAGCCGACCGACGAGGTCCGCGTGGTCGAGGCGGTGGTCGGCGGCGAATCGGAACTGATCGGCCGCTCGGCCCAGCAGTCGGACCTCTACGGCCGGCACGGCGTGAACCTGCTGGCGGTCAGCCGCTCGGGTTTCGACCTCAAGCAGCGCCCCGGCCGCATCCGCCTGCGCGCCGGCGACATCATCGTGCTGCAGGGTTCGGAGCGCACGCTGCCCGCCGCCCTGGCTGCGCTCGGCCTGCTGCCGCTGGCCGAACGCGAGGTGCGGCTCGGCGGCATCCGCCATGTGCTCGCCCCGGCGGTGATCCTGGCCGCGGCCATGGTGTTGGTCGCCTTCCAGGTGGTCCCCGTGGCCATCGCCTTCTTTGGCGCGGCCGTCGGGATGATCGTCGTCGGCGCCCTGCGCATGCGTGAGGCCTACGCCGCCGTCGACGGGCCGCTGATCGTGCTGATCGCTGCGATGATCCCGGTCTCGGAGGCGATCTCCACGACCGGCGGGGCCGAGCTGATCGGCGGCTGGCTCTCCAGCGTGTTCCGCGGCCAGTCGCCGATGATCGCGCTGGTGTCGATCATGGCTGTGGCCATGGCCGCCACGCCGTTCCTCAACAACGCCGCGACCGTGCTGATCGTCGCGCCGGTCGGGGCCAGCATGGCCCGCCAACTGGGGCTCAATCCCGACCCGTTCCTGATGGCGGTGGCGGTCGGCGCGGCGTCGGACTTCCTCACGCCCATCGGCCACCAGTGCAACACCCTGGTGATGGGGCCGGGCGGCTACCGATTCGCCGATTATCCGCGGCTGGGCGCGCCCCTGACCCTTTTGGTCCTGGTCCTGGGCGCGCCGCTGATCGCCTGGTTCTGGCCGCTGACCGCCGGTTAGCTCGCGATCAGGATCCAGACGCCGATCGCCGCGAAGGACGCCGCCGCGGCCCAGCGGATGTACTTCAGCGGCAGACGGGTGGCCGCGGCCTCGCCGATCAGCACCGCCGGGACGTTGGCGATCATCATGCCGAGCGTGGTGCCGGCCGCGACCAGCAGCACCTGGTGGAACTTCGCCGCCAGGGCGACGGTCGCCACCTGGGTCTTGTCGCCCATCTCCACGAAGAAGAACGCCACCAGGGTGGTCAGGAACACTCCGGCCCGGTCCTTGGGCTTGTCGCTCTCCTCGAACTTGTCGGGAATCAGCGCCCAGACGCCGAAGCCGATGAAGGCCAGGCCCAGCACCCACTTCATCCACGGGCCGTTCAGCAGCGAGGCGGCTGCGACCCCGACCCAGGCGGCCAGGGCGTGGTTGGCGATGGTGGCGACCAGGATGCCGAGAATGATCGGCGCGGGCTTTCGGAATCGGGCGGCCAGCAGCAGGGCCAGCAACTGGGTCTTGTCGCCGATTTCAGCGACGGCCACGAGGCCGGTCGATACGAGGAAGGCTTCCATAGGGAACAGGCGTCCAGGCGGGGTCGAGACATACCAATGGCCTTCCGCGCCGCCGACCCCGCATGGACCGACGCACGAAAGCCAAAGGTCTCGCCAAGCAATTCGCCGGATGCGCCATGCCTTTCGGCAAGTTTGTTGACGCGTCCCCCGCTGGAGTTACGGGCGGCTACTCCCCAGTGACGGGGTGTGGATAGGGTGGTGGTCGGCGGTGGGCAAGTGCGAACGACTCGCGATTGAATCACCCCCAGTTTTCACAGTCGCGTGAGCAGCGCCTTTGTCCGGGCGCGGAGGGCCTGTGGAAAACTCAAGCCCGTCAAGCCCTGGCGTCAAAGGTAAATGCGACGTTAACGAAATTCTCGTGGGGATGACCGCTCCAGACCGTTGACGAGTCATTAGCCTTCATGGCCCCATATGGAGCGTATCGGGGGCGGGGCAGCCACTAGATATAGCGGTGACGACGGCCGGGCGGTGTCCCGGAGGCAAAGCATCTGATAGTTATGGGTTTTGGGGCATGAGCAGCGGCGAAGCGGTGATGCGGACGGTTTCGGAAGCGACCCAGACGGCCCCGGAGCGGGCTGAACGGCCTGCGCTCCAGCTCGTCCGGAAGGTGGAGGTCGATCGCTCGCGCGACGCCCTGCTGACCGAGTTCGGCAAGACCACCCTCGAGGACCGCTACCTGCTGGCCGGCGAGAGCTACCAGGACATGTTCGCCCGCGTGGCGACGGCCTACGCCGACGACGCCGAGCACGCCCAACGGGTCTACGACTACATCTCGAACCTCTGGTTCATGCCGGCCACCCCGGTGCTCTCGAACGGCGGCGCCGGTCGCGGCCTGCCGATCTCCTGCTTCCTGAACGCGGTCGGCGATTCGCTCGACGGCATCCAGAGCGTCTGGAACGAGAACGTCGCGCTCGCTTCCAACGGCGGCGGCATCGGCACCTACTGGGGCGGCGTCCGTTCGATCGGCGAGAAGGTCAAGGGCGCGGGCCAGACCAGCGGCATCATCCCCTTCATCCGGGTGATGGACTCGCTGACCCTTGCGATTTCGCAGGGTTCGCTGCGCCGCGGCTCGGCCGCGGTCTATCTCGACATCCACCACCCGGAGATCGAGGAGTTCCTTGAGATCCGCAAGCCTTCGGGCGACTTCAACCGCAAGTCCCTGAACCTGCACCACGGCATCAACATCACCGACGAGTTCATGGAGGCGGTGCGCGACGGGGCGATGTTCGGCCTGCGCTCGCCGAAGAACCAGGAAGTCCTGCGCGAGGTCGACGCCCGCTCGCTGTGGCAGAAGATCCTCGAGATCCGCCTGCAGACCGGCGAGCCCTACCTGATCTTCTCCGACACCGTGAACCGCTCGATGCCGCAGCATCAGCGCGACCTCGGCCTGTCGGTCCGCCAGTCGAACCTGTGCTCGGAGATCATGCTCCACACCGGCACCGACCACCTGGGCCGCGAGCGGACCGCGGTCTGCTGCCTGTCCTCGGTCAACGCCGAGAAGTTCATGGAGTGGCGCGACCACCCGACCTTCGTCGAGGACGTCATGCGCTTCCTCGACAACGTGCTGGAGGACTTCATCCGCAGCGCGCCGCCGGAAATGGCCAACGCGGTCTACGCCGCCCAGCGCGAGCGCTCGGTGGGCCTGGGCCTGATGGGCTTCCACTCCTTCCTGCAGATGCAGAACGTGCCGTTCGAGAGCGCCCTGGCCAAGAGCTGGAACATGCGTCTGTTCAAGCACCTGCGCCGCCAGTGCGACGCGGCCTCGCGCAAGCTGGCCGCCGAACGCGGCGCCTGCCCCGACGCGGCCGAGAAGGGCGTCATGGAGCGGTTCAGCCACAAGCTGGCCATCGCCCCGACCGCTTCGATCTCGATCATCTGCGGCGGCACCTCGGCGGGCATCGAGCCGATCCCGGCCAACATCTACACCCACAAGACCCTGTCGGGCTCGTTCGCGGTGAAGAACCCCTACCTGGAGCGTCTGCTCGACGAGAAGGGCAAGAACACCTCGCAGGTCTGGGACTCGATCCTGGAGAACGAAGGTTCGGTCCAGCACCTCGACTTCCTCAGCCAGGACGAGAAGGACGTCTTCAAGACCGCCTTCGAATTGGACCAGCGCTGGGTCATCGAACTGGCCGCCGACCGCACGCCCGACATCTGCCAGTCGCAGTCGGTCAACGTCTTCCTGCCGGGCGACGTCGACAAGTGGGACCTGCACATGCTGCACTGGCAGGCCTGGGAACGCGGCTGCAAGTCGCTCTACTACCTGCGCTCCAAGTCGGTGCAGCGCGCCGCTCACGCCGGCGGCGAGGGTGTGGCCATGGTCATCGACGCGCCGTCCGAGCGCACCGACTACGAAGAGTGCCTGGCCTGCCAGTAGGCGCCAAGGTTCTAGCCGCCGTCCTCCGGCGGCGGAAATTCTCAAAGACCTGAGGCGAGGGGCCTTCGCGCCCCTCGATTGCTGTCCGGACGGCGCCCGCGCCAAGGCGTCCGTTCGCGTCGGCGCGCACAAATTGCGCGCATTTTCCCTGCTTTGTCCCAGTCTGGCGCAGTTCCACGCCCAGGGGCGCGCCACCTCAGGTGTAAACCCTATGTGACGCAGGGCAGAGGAACGGATTTTCCGTTGGCGTCATTCCATCATCATGGAAGGGTGCTTGTTGAGCCGCACGCTCAACGATGCGGTACGGGAGATTCGCCGATGAGGCTGTTGGCTGGGCTGGCCATCGCCTTGTGCTTTGGCGCTGCGACGGAGGGCGCGGCCCAAACATCGAGGCCTGGCGGTGATACGGAGCTGAAGGGCGCGGGCTTCGCGCCGGACAAGGCGCCGAAGATACGTCAGGATGACTTCGCCAACCTCGTCGAGCGCGAGCAGTTCGCCGCCGACGGCGCCCCGGTCCGCTGGACCACCAACAACTTCCAACTCGGCAAGACCGCCCGCGGCTCGATCGACACCATGCGGCTCAGCGTCGGCGGGACCGAGCGTTCGCCCAGCGGCCTGCCGGCCAACATTGACCCGCGCGCCGCCCAGTTCGACGCCGACGCCTACGAAGTCGCGGTCACCCGCGACTGGGCGCCGGTGCGCTTCGGGGCCGGCGAGCTCGACGTCGCCCTGACTCCGCATACCGGCGTCGGCCTCTCCAACAGCGGCGGCCAGGCCGAGGCCGGCGCCACCCTCACCGTCGCCCAGAAGCGCGACGGCGAGGTCGAGGACCGCCTCAACGACCTCGGCGTCCGCGACGGCAAGGCCTATGGCGACCAGGGCCGCTGGTACCTGTTCGCCGCCGCCAGCGGCCGCGCCGTCGGGCTCAACGTGCTGCGCAACGGCAACAGCTGGGACCGCCAGGGCTTCACCACTGATCCGTCCAGCGCCCTGGTCGGCGATGCGCATGTCGGCGTGGCGTATCGCAAGGGCGCGTTGCAGACCTCGTTCGGCTACATCCACCGCGAGGTGAAGGGCGAGCACATGGTCTTCGGTCAGGAGACCAAGGAAGACTCGGTCCTGGCCTTCACCTTCTCGATCAAGCCGCAGAAGTGACCTCCGCCCTCCCCTTCATGGGGAGGAAGCGGGCCGCCCCTTCGAACTGCATCCGCCGGCCCTACGACAGGGCGGCCGCGCAGGCTCAGCGTCGCCTGGACCGCCGCTGAGCCCGAACCGGCCGCCCTTCGAGCGACATATTCAGCGCGCATCGTTCATCCCCATGTTTCACAACATCTTGCGTGTGCCCTGATGTCCCGACCACAAGATATGCCCTTCCGCGGATGCCCGAACGGCGCCTAGATAGGCTCCAACACCAGCCGTCAGATTCGAAAGCCGCACCCGTGACCGCGACGTCCGCTCAGCCCGGCCTGCTTACCCCGTCCTTCGCCTACAAGCCGTTCCGCTATCCGTGGGCCTATGACTTCTGGAAGAAGCAGCAGCAGGTCCACTGGATGCCCGAAGAGGTGCCGCTGGGCGAAGACCTCAAGGATTGGGCGGCCAAGCTCAACGACAAGGAGCGCAACCTCCTTACCCAGATCTTCCGGTTCTTCACGCAATCGGACGTCGAGGTGAACGACAACTACATGGAACGCTACAGCCGCGTCTTCAAACCCACCGAGGTGAAGATGATGCTGTCGGCCTTCTCCAACATGGAGACGATCCACATCGCCGCCTACGCCCTGCTGCTCGAGACGATCGGCATGCCCGATTCCGAGTTCACGGCGTTCCTCGACTACCAGGCGATGCGCGACAAGCACGACTACATGCAGAAGTTCGGCGTCGATTCGAACGCCGACATCGCCCGGACGCTCGCCATGTTCGGCGGCTTCACCGAGGGCCTGCAGCTGTTCGCCAGCTTCGCGATGCTGATGAACTTCCCGCGCCACAACAAGATGAAGGGCATGGGCCAGATCGTCTCGTGGTCGGTGCGCGACGAGAGCCTGCACTGCGAAGGCATCATCAAGCTCTACCACGCGTTCAACAAGGAGACCGGCGCGGTCACCAAGAGCGTCGGCGACGACATCGTCGACTGCTGCAAGACCGTGGTCGGCCTGGAGGACAAGTTCATCGACCTGGCCTTCGAGGCCGGCGAGATCCAGGGCATGACCCCGGACGACATCAAGGCCTACATCCGCTTCATCGCCGACTGGCGCCTGCGCCAGCTGGCGCTGCCGGAAGTCTACGGCGTGAAGGAAAATCCGCTGCCCTGGCTGCAGTCGATGCTCTCGGGCGTCGAGCACGCCAACTTCTTCGAGGCCCGCTCGACCGAGTACTCGAAGGCCGCGACCAAGGGCCAGTGGCACGGCGCCGACGGCGTCTGGGCGTCGTTCGACAAAGTGCTGGCCAAGCGCAGCGAGGCGGCGGAGTAGGTAAACGTGTCATCCCGGAAGCCGCGCAGCGGCTGTCCGGGACCCATGAACACCTGATCGCGGACCCCTTGTTCGGACCGCGCCCATTTCCGCCGACGCGGCGCAAATGGATCCCGGACAAGCCCTATGGGCTTTCCGGGATGACACCTGAAGGGCGCTCTATCCCTTCACCGCGTCCACGAACAGCCAATCGCGCATCACCCCGTCGAAGCCGCCGCCCTTGCCGGGGGTGATGGTCAGCGCCGCCCAGTCGCCGGCCGCGCCGTAGGCGGCCCGCAGCCGCGCCTCGTCGGGGAAGTTGTAGTAGCGGCCCAGGCTGTCGCGCCCGCCGCCGTCGCCGGCCTTGAACCCGGTGTGGAAGCGGCCGCCCGGCTTCAGCGCCCGGTGGATGCGGGCCAGCACGTCGGCCAGCCCGTCTTCCGGGACGTGCAACAGGCAGGCGTTGGCCCAGACGCCGTCATAGGCGGCGGTCTCGTCCAGCTCCTCGAACCGCATCACCCGCACCGGCCGCCCCAGCCGCGCCTCAGCTTCCGCCGCTAAGCCCGCCGAGCCGTCGGTGGGGGTGACCTCGAAGCCGGCGGCGGTCATCAGCTCGGCGTCCTGACCGGCGCCGCAGCCCAGCTCCAGGATGCGCGCCCGCGGCCGCAGCTGTTCGAGAAAGGCCTGCAGCCGCACCGGCGCGCCCCGCTGGCGCGCGGCGTAGGCCGCGGCCTCGCGGTCATAGAAGGCCAGGGTGTCTGCGTCGTGCATCTGGGCCATGCCGTCCTCCCCTTAGGTCTGGCCACCACCTCCCACCGCGTCCATTGTCCCGTCAACGCAAAGAAACGGGGAAACCATGTCCAAGCTTGTCGAGGTGTCCGACGCCGGCCACGTCCGCACCATCCGCCTGAACCGTCCGGAGAAGAAGAACGCGCTCAGCCAGCAGCTGGCCTGGGGCGTGATCGAGGCGGTCGACGCCGCCGCCCGCGACGACAATGTCTGGGTCGTGGCCCTGACCGGCTCGGGCGACGCCTTTTGCGCCGGGCTCGACCTGTCGGGCTCCGAGCCTTACCACCCGGACTCCGCGATGACCGCCCAACTCGACGACATCAGCTGGGTCGGCCAGTTCGTGCTCGCCCTGCGCAAGCGTTGCGACAAGCCGGTGGTCGGCGGGATCAACGGCGTGGCGGTCGGCGCGGGCCTGGGCCTGGCCATGGCTGCCGACGTGCGCCTCATCGCCTCCAGCGCGCGGTTGATGGCCGGCTACACCCGCATCGGCGGCTCGCCGGACGCCGGCCTGACCATCACCCTGCCGCAGGTCATGGGCTATGAGCGCGCCATGCGCTTCATGATGGAGAACCGCACGGTCGTCGGCGCGCAGGCCCTGGAGTGGGGCATGGCCGGCGAGGCGGTTGACGACGCGAACTTCCATGCCCGGCTGGCCGAGTACTGCGCCCAGCTCTGCGAGTGGTCGCCGATCACCCTGCGCCTGCTCAAGCGCGGCATCGTGAAGTCCTACGAGTCGATCGATATGGAGCAGCAGCTCCGCTACGAGGTCTCCAACATCGGCCGCGCCTTCCGCAGCGAGGACGGCCAGGAAGCCCGCCGCGCCTTCCTCGAAAAGCGCAAGCCGGTGTTCCAGGGGCGCTAGGGCATTTGCCGCCAGGGCGGCGAAACCGGGCTGCTGGGGCCGTTAGCTGTGGCCCCTAGCTGTTCCAGGGCCCGCCTTGCGGCTTGCCCGGCTCGGTGGTCGGCACGGCGGTCGCGCCGCCGCCCCAGCGGCCGCCGCCGCTGACGATCGGGTCTTGCTGGCGCGGCGGGGCGCCGCGGCCGCCGCCCATCTTCATCAGCGCCGCCACGCGGTTGCCGGTGGCCGGGTGGGTTGAGAACAGGTTGTCCGCCCCGCGGCCCGCCAGCGGGTTGATGATGAACATCTGGCCGGTGGCCGGATTGCGCTCGGCGGTGACGTTGACGATGCCGTGGGCGTAGGCCTCGATCTTCTGCAGCGCGCTGGCCAGGGCCTGCGGGTCGCCGCTGATCTCTGCGCCGTGCTTGTCGGCCTCGTATTCGCGACCGCGGCTGATCGCCATCTGCACCAGGGCCGCGGCCATGGGCGCCAGCACCATCAGCGCGATGGTCCCGATGATCCCGCCCGGGCGCTCGCGATCGTTGCCGCCGAAGAACAGCGCGAAGTTGGCCAGCGACGAGATCGCCCCCGCCAGGGTCGCGGTGATCGTCATGGTCAGGGTGTCGCGGTTCTTCACGTGCGCCAGCTCGTGGGCCATCACCCCGCGGATCTCGCGGCGGTCCAGCATGCGCAGCAGGCCGACGGTGGCGGCCACGGCGGCGTGCTCGGGGTCGCGGCCGGTGGCGAAGGCGTTCGGCTGCTCGGTCTCCATCACATAGACCTTCGGCCGCGGCATGTTGGCCCGGTCGGCCAGCTCGTAGACGTCGTTGACATAGTTGCGCAGCAGCGGCTCGGAGGTCGCCGGATCGACCTCGCGCGCGCCGTACATGCGCAGCACGATCTTGTCGGAGTTCCAGTAGCTGAAGAAGTTCATCGCCACGCCGATGGCGAGCGCGACGGCCATGCCGGTCGCCCCGCCGATCAGGTAGCCGACGCCGACGAACAGGGCGGTCATGCCCGCCAGCAGCATGAAGGTGCGAAGGTGATTGTGCATGGGGCCGGATATGGGGGCGGGCGGGGCGGCTGCGCAAGGCGTAGCCGTCCTCCCGCGGTCCAAATCCGTCAGGCCGCGATGAAGGCCAGCAGGTCCGGGTTGATGATTTCCGGATGGGTCGTGCACATGCCGTGCGGCAGGCCCGGATAGACCTTCAGTTCGCCCTTCCTGAGCAGCTTGATCGCCAGCAGCGCGGAATCGGCGATCGGCACGATCTGATCGTCGTCGCCGTGCATGACCAGCACCGGGACCTCGATCGCCCGCAGGTCCTCGGTGAAGTCGGTCTCCGAGAAGGCCTTGATGCACTCGTAGTGGGCGTTGGCCGCGCCCATCATCCCCTGGCGCCACCAGTTGTCGATCACCCCTTCCGACACCTTCGCCCCGGGCCGGTTGAAGCCGTAGAACGGCCCGGCCGGCACGTCGTGGAAGAACTGCGCGCGGTTGGCGACCAGGGCGGCGCGGAAGCCGTCGAACACCTCGATCGGCAGGCCGCCGGGGTTCTTGTCCGACTTGACCATGATCGGCGGCACCGCCCCGATCAGCACCGCCTTGCCGACCCGCCCGCCGCGGCCGTAGCGGGCGACATAGCGCGCGACCTCGCCGCCGCCGGTGGAGTGGCCGATGTGGACAGCGTCCTTCAGGTCCAGGTGCGCGGCCAGCGCCGCCATGTCGGCGGCGTAGGTGTCCATCTCGTGGCCGCCGGCGGTCTGGCTGGACCGGCCGTGCCCGCGGCGGTCGTGGGCGATCACCCGATAGCCCTTGGCCAGGAAGAACATCATCTGCGCGTCCCAGTCGTCGGCGCTCAGCGGCCAGCCGTGATGGAACACGAGGGGACGTCCGGCGCCCCAGTCCTTGTAGAAGATCTCGGCGCCGTCGTGGGTGGTGATGGTCGGCATGCTCGTTGCTCCGCTTTGATCGCCGCGCCGCGGAGCGCGGCGCCGGCATCACGTGGGCGGGGCGGAGGTTTGTCGAGTCGGGTTGGCGCCCTATCCGGCGCGATGCTTGTGATTGCCTAGAAGGCGACCGTGCGCAGGGTCGCGGCGGCGGCCATGATGCGGTCGGTGGGCGCCTCGGCGCCGGCCGCCTGGGCCCGCATCAGGGCCTCGCAGTCGTCGCCCGGCATCGGGCGTGCGAACAGGTAGCCCTGCATCCGGTCGGCGCCGGCGGCGCGCAGGAAGATGGCCTGGGCCTCGTCCTCCACCCCCTCGGCGACGATGCGGGCGTCCAGCGACTTGGCGGCGCCGAGCATGGCCCGGACCAGCTTGGAGACCCGCGGGTCGCGGCCGACTCCGCCGATCAGCGACTGGTCCAGCTTCACCGTATGGATCGGCAGCTGCAGCAGCGCGCGCAGGTTCGAATAGCCGGTGCCGAAGTCGTCGAGCGCGATGCGCACGCCGCGTGAGGCCAGCCGCTCGATATGGCGGCGCGCCAGGCTGAGGTCGTGGACCAGGAAGGTCTCGGTGATCTCGACGGTCAGGGCGGTGGCCGGCAGGTCGGTGTCGGCCAGCCGCGCGATCAGCTTGCGCGAAAAGGCCGGGTCCATCAGCTCGCGCTGCGAGACGTTGCACGAGATCGTGTCGATCATCCCCTCGGCGACCCAGGGGGCGGCGCGTTGGCAGGCCGACTGGAAGATCGCCCCGTCCAGCTCGGCGATCAGGCCCAGCTCCTCGGCCAACGGCACGAACACGCCCGGCGGGATCATGCCGCGCTCGGCGTGGTTCCAGCGGGCCAGCACCTCGGCGGCGATGATCCGTCCGTCGGCGGCGTTCACCACCGGCTGGAACCAGGGAACGATGTGGCCGGCCGGGATCGCCCGGCGCAGCTCGGTCTCCAGGCTGTTGCGGGCCTCGGTGGCCTTGCGCAGGTCATCGTCGAAGGCCGACCAGCGGCTGCCGCCGGCGGTCTTGGCGCGATAGAGCGCGATGTCGGCGAACCGCTGCAGGTCGGCGGCGTCGGCTGCGTCGGTCGGATAGACCGCGAGCCCGACCGAGGCGCCCGGCGCGATCGCCCGGCCGTAGATGGTGTGGGTCTGGGTCAGGGCCGAGGTCAGCTCGGCGGCGCGGGCGGCGGCCTCGGCGCCCGCGGCGATCACCGCGAACTCGTCGCCGCCGAGGCGCGAGACCACGTCGCCCTCGCGCGCGGAGGCTTTCAGCCGGCGGCCGATCTCGATCAGCAGCTGGTCGCCGGCGTCATGGCCCAGGCTGTCGTTGAGGTTCTTGAAGCGGTCGAGGTCGATGACCAGCAGCGCCACTGGCTCGCCGCTGCGCTGGGCCTCCTCCAGCCGCCCGACCAGGGCGGCGGTGAAGGCGCCGCGGTTGAGCAGCCCGGTCAGGCTGTCGGTCCGCGCCAGGTGCATGGTGAGCGCGCGCTCGGTCTCCAGCTCCTCGATGCGCGCGGCCAGGCTGGCGGAGACCTGCCGCAGCTCCTGCCGGGCCTCGATGAGCAGGGCTTCGGCGTCGCGCGTCACAGGTGCGGGGATGGGAAGGGACATGCCGGATCAGGCCCCCGGACGCCGTCCGCGGGGGCCCGTGGAATCCGCCATGGATCCCAGGATCTCCGTCCAGACGATGCCCTTCATGTCGCCCCCCTTCCGCGCGCCCTGAAAAATCAAGGTTACGCGTAATATGCGGCAATCCCGGAATCGTCCGTTAACAGGCGCCGCAAAGGCGCCCCGTCAGGGTGGTCAGGCGCGGGCGGTTTCGCCCTCGCTGGGTTCCTCGATCTGGTTCTCCCACTTGGCGACCACCGCGGCGGCCACCGAGTTGCCGACCACGTTGGTGGCGCTGCGGCCCATGTCGAGCAGGTGGTCGACGCCGAGGATCAGCAGCAGGCCGGCCTCCGGCAGGTCGAAGTAGGTCAGGGTGGCGGCGATCACCACCAGCGAGGCGCGCGGCACCCCGGCCATGCCCTTCGAGGTCACCATCAGCAGCAGCAGCATGGTGATCTGCTGGCCGATGGTCAGCTCGATGCCATAGGCCTGGGCGATGAACATCACCGCGAAGGTGCAATACATCATCGAGCCGTCGAGGTTGAACGAGTAGCCCAGCGGCAGCACGAAGCTGGAGATCCGGCGCGACAGACCGAACTTCTGCAGTTCTTCCAGGGTCCGCGGATAGGCTGCTTCCGACGAGGCGGTGGCGAAGGCCAGCAGCGCCGGCTGGCGGATCTGGCCGAGCAGCTGCAGGGCGCGCTTGCCCACGATGAGGACGACCGCCAGGCTCAGCAGGCCCCACAGCACGCCGAGCGAGGCGTAGAAGCCGAGCACGAACTTGGCGTAGTCGATCAGCACGCCCAGGCCCTGGGTCGAGATGGTGGCCGCCAGGGCCGCGAAGATCGCCAGCGGCGCGGTCTTCATGACGTAGCCGGTGACCTTCAGCATGATGTTGGCGATCTGGTCGACCAGGGCGGTGACGGCCGGGGCCTTGTCGTCCAGCGCCGCGACCGCGGTGCCGACGAACACCGAGAACACCACGATCTGCAGGATCTCGTTGTTGGCCATCGCCTCGACGATCGACTTCGGCACCAGGTGGGTGACGAATTCCTTCAGGGTCAGCTTGCTGGCGTCGACCGTGCCGGCCGCGTGGCCTGCGCTGTCGACCAGGCCCATGCCGACGCCGGGCTGGATCAGGTGCACCATGATCAGGCCGATGGTCAGCGAGACGATCGAGGCGGTGATGAACCAGGCCATGGTCTTGACGCCGACCCGGCCGATGGAGGCGGCGTCCTCCATGTGGGCGATGCCCGCCACCAGGGTCGAGAACACCAGCGGGGCGATGATCATCTTGATCAGCCGCAGGAAGACGTCGGTGATGATGGTCAGGTTGTCGGCGACGGACTTGGCCTGTTCGGGGCTCAGCCCCTGGTTCACGCCCCAGCCGACGAGGACCCCGAGCACCATCGCCCCAACAATGAAGGCGGTGAAAAGTCTGTTCATGGCGGGTCCCCCAACGTCACTAGAGCAGGCCTTGTGGCCGACAATGGGGGCTTTCGTCCATAGGTTTGCAAAAGCGTGAAAGAGACGTCTCGCAACCTGCACAAGAGCAGGCTAAACTGACCCATGTTCAACGAAGAGAAAGCAGCCGCCATCGTCGAGCGGCTCAATACCGAATATCAGACGACCGTCGAAGCTCTGCGGAGCGCCCTGAAAACCTTCCTGGCCGGCGGCCCGCCGCCCAGTCCCGCCTCCCGCGCCGAAGGAATCTTCGCCTATCCGGAACTGCGGCTGACCTGGCCTCCGGGGCACAGCTACCCGCGCCTGTCGCGCGCCTACGCCCGCCTGTCGCAGCCCGGCGCCTACTCGGTCACCGTGACCCGCCCGGACCTCTACCGCGACTATTTGACCGAGCAGATCAGCCTGCTGATGGCCGACTTCGAGGTCACCGTCGACGTCGGGCGCTCGCGCCAGGAAATGCCGTTCCCCTATGTGCTGGACGGCGCTGTCGACCTGGCCATGGCCGATGTCGGCTCGGCCGAGATCGCCCGCCACTTCCCGACCACCGAGCTGGCCCATATCGGCGACGAGATCGCTGACGGCTTCTGGGACGCCAGCCTGGAGCCGACCCGGCCGCTGGCCCTGTTCGACGGCCTGCGCACCGACTTTTCGCTGGCCCGGCTGGCGCACTACACCGGCACCCCGGCCGAGCACGTGCAGCCCTACATCCTGTTCACCAACTACCACCGCTACGTGGACGAGTTCGTGCGCTGGGGCTGTCAGCAGATCGCCGAGGGCAAGTACGACGCCCTCTCGGCCGCCGGCCGCGTGCTGGTGACGGCAGAGACCAAGAACCCCGAGCAGGTGGTCGCCGACGGCGCCTGGCGGCGTCACCAGATGCCGGCCTACCACCTGATGGCCAAGGGCAAGCGCGGCCTGACCCTGGTCAACATCGGCGTCGGCCCCTCCAACGCCAAGACCATCACAGACCACCTGGCGGTGCTGCGGCCGCAGGCCTGGCTGATGATCGGTCACTGCGGCGGCCTGCGCGGCTCGCAGACCATCGGCGACTACGTCCTGGCCCACGCCTATCTGCGCGACGACCATGTGCTCGACGACGTGCTGCCGCCGGAAATCCCGATCCCGCCGATCGCCGAGATCCAGGTGGCGATGAACCGCGCCGCCGAGACCGTCACCGGCGAAAGCGGCGAGATGCTCAAGCGCCGGCTGCGCACCGGCACGGTGGTCACCACCGACGACCGCAACTGGGAGCTCCGCTTCTCGTCCTCGTCGCTGCGGTTCAATCAATCGCGCGCCGTGGCCATCGACATGGAGAGCGCCACCATCGCCGCCCAGGGCTACCGCTTCCGGGTGCCCTACGGGACGCTGCTCTGCGTGTCGGACAAGCCGCTGCACGGCGAGATCAAGCTGCCGGGCCAGGCCAACGCCTTCTACGAACGCGCCATCGGCCAGCACCTGCAGATCGGCATCGCGACCATGGACCTGCTGCGCGAGGAAGGCCCCCGGGTCCACTCCCGCAAGCTGCGCAGCTTCGACGAGCCGCCGTTCCGCTAGGCGTAGCGCGTTTTCCTCCCCCGCTTTGCAGGGGAGGAAAACGAGTCCCTAGAACTTCGTCCGCAGGCCGACCGCGAAGTTGCGGCCGCGCAGCGGGGCGACGTCGGCGATGAACGAGGCGTGGTTCAGCGCCTTCTCGTCCAGCAGGTTGGTCCCGCGCACGAACACCTGGCTGGCGAACCCGGCGGCGGCGAAGTCGTAGGCCAGCGTGCCGTTGAACATGTCGTAGCCCGGGGTCTTGGTCTCGAAGTCGGCGATCTTCTCCTGCTCGAAGACCCGCACGTATTCGAGGCTCCCCGACCAGTCGCCGCGGGCGAAGTCGCCCCGCACCCCCAGCCGCCCGGCCGGAATGCGCGGCAGGTCGCCGCCCTCGTCGAACTTCGCGCGCACATAGTCGCCGAACACGCTCGCCGACAGGCCCGGCGCGAAGGCGTGGCGCACCTCGCCCTCGATCCCGGTGAAGGTCGCGTCCGCCTGGCTGTAGCGGATCAGCCGGAAGTCCTCGAACTGGTCGAGGGTGCGGGCGAAGATGTAGCCGTCATAGGCGTAGCGATAGGCGCTGGCCGAGAAGGTCGTCGCCCCGCCGGTCTTCTTCAGGCTCAACTCCACCGAATTGGCGGTCTCGACGTCCAGGGTCGGAGTCCCGATCTCATAGGTGTTGGTCGCCAGGTGGACGCCGCGGGCGTACAGCTCCTGGGCGCTCGGGGCGCGCTGCGAACGCGCCACCGACAGGCTCGCCGCATAGTCCGGGGCCAGCCGCCAGGTGGCCGCCGCCGAGGCCGAGAACGGGCTGTGGTCGGTGTCGATGCGGCCGACGGCGCGGGCGTCCTGCCACTCCTGGCGCAGCGCCCCCTCGAACCGCCAGGCGCCGAGCTCCAGCTCCTCGAGCACGAAGATCGCCGAGTTGGTCGTCCGGCTCTTGGGAATGAACGACTCCGCGCCGACCGCCGCGAAGTCGCTGCGCGCGGTCTGCACCCCGACCACGCCGCGCAGGGCGCCGAGCGGCGCATGCTGCGCCTCGATCCGGGCGTCATAGCCCTTGTTGGTGAAGGTGGTCGCCACCAACCCGTCGTCGATCTCGTCGTGGGCGTAGTCGGTGTAGCCGCCGCGCAGGCGGATGCGCTCGATCCCAGCCAGCGGGTCGCGCAGTTCGCCGCGCACGTCGACCCGCTTGCTCCTCAGCTCGACGATCGGCGCGCCGTGCTCGTCGCCCTCGCCATGTTCGTGCTCATGATCGTGGTCGTGGCCGCCGCAGTGCAGGCTCGAGCCGTGCGGGTGGCAGTCCTCGTATTCGTGGCTGTGGCCGGGCAGGCCGTAGGTGCTGCGCTGGTCGGTATAGGCCGCGCCCAGGTATCCCTGGCTGCCGATCCACGACAGGCCGAGCGTCGCCGTCCGGCTGCGGTTGAACGAGCCGTCCAGCGTGTCCTCCGGCCAGTCCGGAACCTCGTAGTCGTCGGCCCGGCGGCCGGCCGCTTCCAGCCGAATCGCGAAATTGCCGGTCCCGCCGGTCACTCCGACCACCCCGGCCCGCTCGTTGTCGGCCGAGCCCAGACGTACTTCAGCGACGCCCTCGAAGCCGTCGTCGGGAATGGCGGTCGGGACCTTCTTGTCGATCAGGTTGACCGCGCCGCCGATCGCCCCGCCGCCATAGAGCAGGGCGCTGGGCCCGCGCAGGATCTCGACGCCCTCCAGCAGCAGCGGCTCGCCCGACACGGCATGGTCCGGCGACACCTCGGAGGCGTCCATGATCGCCGCGCCGTCGGTCAGCACCTTCACCCGCGGCGCGGTCTGGCCGCGGATCACCGGCCGGCTCGCCCCGCCGCCGAAGGTGTCGGAGTTGACGCCCGGCAGGCCGGTCAGGGTCTCGCCCAGCGTCGCCTGCCGGCGATGGTCCAGGTCCTGGCCGCGCACCACCGCCACGCTGGAGGCCACGTCCCTGTCGGAGCGGCCCAGCGGGTCGCCGGTGACGACGATTTCGCCGATTTCCGCGCCAGGCCCGGATTGGTCGGCCCAGGCCGCGGTGGCGCTCGCCGACAGGCTGGCGGCGGCGAGCAGGACAGTTCGAAGTTGCATTTTACGGGACCCCGGCACATGACTGAAGCCTCGTTCATTATGTTATAACATAACATTCATCAAGATGCCTCCCGCTCCTCAAGGCGCCCTCAAGACCTCGGCGCTCTTCCGCCATATCGAGCACCTCCAGGGCGACGTCCCCTGGGGCGGCTTCCTCGACGCCGGGACCGGCGTGAACTCGGCGCTGTGGTCGACGGGGCTGGCCACCGACCGCTGGTGCGCGGTGACCGGCTCGGCGGCGCACGGCGATCAGGTGCGCGAGCGCGTCGGCGCGCGGCTGCGCGCGCAGGATCGGCTGATCGTCGGCAACTGGACCGACGGCGACCTGCTGGCGGAGGAGGGGTTCGACACCGTGCTCGCCGACTATCTGGTCGGGGCGGTCGAGGGCTTCTCGCCCTATTTCCAGCCGCACCTGTTTGCGCGACTGCGGCCGCTGGTGAAGCGGCGGCTCTATGTGATCGGGCTCGATCCCTACGTGACCGGCGAGGCGCCCACCGAGGCGGCGCGTGCGGTGCGCGACATCGGGCGGCTGCGCGATGCGGTGCTGCTGCTGGCCGGCGAGACGCCCTATCGCGAATTCCCGGCCGAATGGGTGGTGAGCAGCCTGCGGGCCTCGGGCTATCGGGTGCTGTCCGCACGCCGCTTCGGCAACCGCTATCGCGCGGCCTGGGTGAACGGGCAGCTCGACATGGCGGCGCGCCGCCTCGCCAAGCTGCCCGACTCCTCCCTCGCCGCAGCCATGGGGCTGTGGGTCGAAACGATGCGGGGGCGCAGTCTCGACCTATGCCTGCGGCACGGCGGGCTCGCTCACGGCCATGACTATGTCATCGCGGCCGAAGCGTCCGCCTGAGGGATGGGAGGATCTCCCGACCGCGACGTGCATCTGTCAGCGAAATCAGCGTTTCACGGGGATCCCGCGGACGATAGGCCTTTGTCCGCCGTGCGTCGGGTTTGGGCCCCACTTTGGGGCGCCGCGCCTGGCGGTGAAGTCGGACTAGAGCGCGCCGGACAGGCTATCCAGCAGCGCCGCAGCCGCACGGCTCGGCCGGCGGTCCGGGTGGCGGACCAGGTCGAACGGGCGCGGCGGCAGTTCCGGTCCGACCGCGACCAGCGCGCCGCTGGCGATCAGCGGCCGCGCCGCCAGTTCCGACACCGCCGCCAGCAGCCCGCCCTGCGTCACCGCCGACAGGATCGCCTCGTTCGAGGCCAGCACCAGCGCGCAGGGCAGGGCGTCGGGATCGATCCCCAGGTCGCGCAGCGCCTGTTCGAACTCCGAGCGCGTGCCCGAGCCGGCCTCGCGCCGCGCCCAGCGGTGGTCGAGGAGCGCGGCGACCTCGAACCCCCGGCCCCGCGCCAGCGGGTGGTCGGGCGTGGCCACCATCGCCAGCCGGTCGGCGCCGACCTGCCGCCGCTCCAGCCGCGGCGCCTCGACCGCGCCCTCGACGAAGCCCAACTCGACCGCCCCGCTCAGCACCGCCTCGGTCACCTGGGCGGTGTTGCCGATCGCCAGATGCAACTCGATCCCCGGATGGGCCCGCCCGAACGCCGCCAGGCGCGGCGGCAGCCAATAGGCCCCGACCGTCTGGCTGGCGAAGATGTCGATGCGCCCGCGCTTCAGGCCGGCCAGGTCGTCCAGCAGCCGCTCGGCGTCGGCGGCGCGGGCCAGCACCGCCCGGGCTTCGGGCAGGAAGGCGCGGCCGGCCTCGCTCAGCGTCAGGCCGCGGCCGACTCGGTCGAACAGCCGCGCGTCGTGCCGCGCCTCCAGCGCCGCGATCGCTGCGCTGGCCGCCGACTGGGTGATGTTCAGCGCCTGCGCTGCGCGCGTCATGTGCTGGCGCTCGGCCACCGCCACGAAGATGCGCAACTGCTCCAGGGTCATGGCGGTATGATCTGAATTGACGATCGGTATGGCAAGAACAATGCGTTGGAATGATCGAACGCCAAGGCGGACAAGGGGGCATGTCGCCCGCCCTCGCCATTCGCCATCGCCTGCCCGGGGTGCTGCTCTGCGCGCTGCTGGGGCTCGCCGCCGTCGGCCTGCAGGGGCTCGAGGCGCGGCTGACCGGCCGCGCCTGGCTGGAGGCCTTGGTTCTCGCCATCCTGCTCGGCGCTGCGGTCCGCACGCTCTGGACGCCGGGACCGCTCTGGAGCGGCGGGATCGAGTTCAGCGCCCGCACCCTGCTCGAATTGGCCGTCGCCCTGCTCGGCGTCGGGGTCAGCGCCGACGCCCTGGCGGCGGTCGGTCCGGCGATGCTGGCCGGGATCGCCCTGGTTGTGGCGCTATCGGTGGCTGGCGGCTACGCCATCGCCCGGGCCTTCGGCCTGCCGCGCCGCATGGCGGTGCTGATCGCCGCCGGCAACTCGATCTGCGGCAACTCGGCGATCGCCGCCGTCGCTCCGGTGATCGGGGCCGAGCCGGACGACGTCGCCTCGGCCATCGCCTTCACCGCCGTGCTCGGGGTCGGGGTGGTGCTGGCCGTCCCGGCGCTGGCCGCCTGGCTCGGCCTCGCGCCGCTGGCCGCCGGGGCCTTCGCGGGCCTCACCGTCTACGCCGTGCCCCAGGTGCTGGCCGCCGCCGCGCCGGCGGGGGCCGCGGCCGTGCAGGTCGGGGCGCTGGTCAAGCTGACCCGCGTGGTGGCGCTCGGGCCGGTGTGCCTGGCGCTCGGCCTCTTGTCGCGTCGCGGAGCGCCCGCGGACCTCCCCCGCCTGGTTCCCTGGTTCGTGGTCGCCTTCCTGGCGCTGGCCGCCCTGCGTGCGGCGGGCGTCGCCCCGCAGCCGGCGATCCAGGCCGCCGGCCAGATCTCCACCTGGCTGACCATCGCCGCCATGGCCGCGTTGGGGCTCGGGACCGACGTGCGGGCGCTGCTGGCGGCCGGGCCGCGGGTCGTGGCGGCGGCCAGCCTGTCGTTGCTGCTGCTCGGCCTGCTGGCGCTTGGTCTGCTGACCCTGCTCGGCTGGGCCTGAGGCGCCGCGCCCCCTCGAAATCACGCCTGGGACGCGCTAAATCCGCCGCCATGACGACGATCAAATTCGAAGCCATCGACAACTTCCGCGACTTCGGCGGCTACGACACCGCCTGCGGCCGGGGCCTGAAGGCCGGACGCCTGTTCCGCTCGGCCAATCACGCCTACGCCACCGACGGCGACCTCGCCGGCTTGCGTGACCTGGGGGTCGGGGTGATCGTCGACCTGCGCCGCCGCCGCGAGCGCGAGCGCGAGCCCTCGCGCCGCTGGGAAGGCTTCTCCGGCGCGGTGATCGAGAACGACATCGACGGTCCTGAGCACGACTGGGCCGACGCCCTGAAGGCCGCGCCCAGCGTCAATGCCGACTGGTTCTTCAACGACAGCCTCGGCTTCTACCGCGCCGCGCCGCACGCCGAGCGGATCATCGACCTGTTCAGCCGCTACTTCGCCACCCTGGCGAAGACAGACGGCGCCGTGGTCGTCCACTGCGCGGCCGGCAAGGACCGCACCGGCATGATCTGCGCCCTGACCCACCACATCGCCGGCGTGCACCGCGACGACACCATGGCCGACTATCTGGCGACCAACGCCGCGGCGGACGTTGAGAAGCGCATCGAGTTCCTCGGCCCCTGGATCCACGACCTGACCGGCGTCACCGTCGACGACGCCGGCCTGCGCCAGGCGGTCAGCGTCCACGAGGCGTTCCTCGCCGAAGCTTTCTCGGTGATGGTCGAGCGCCACGGCTCGGTCGACAACTACCTGGCCGAAGTTCTCGGCGTCGACGCCGCCCTGCGCGACAAGATCGAGGCCCGCATCCTGGGCTGACGCCGCTTCGACTGCGGCGCGAATGGGTCCCGGCCTTTCGCTTCGCTCCAGCTGGGATGACACTTGCTGGGTTTCCCTGGGCTGACATCGCCGCCCCGATCCCCTAAGCGTCCCCGCAACCAACAAAGACGGGGACCAGTCATGCAGAGCTTCCAGCCGCCGCGGCGCATCCTGATGGGGCCCGGCCCCTCCGACGTCAGCCCCCGCGTGCTGGCCGCGCTCGCCCGCCCGACCATCGGCCACCTGGACCCGCAGTTCCAGGATCTGATGGAAGAGATCAAGGGCGCGCTGGCCCGGCTGTTCAACGCCCCCGACCACGCCTGCGTCCCGCTGCCCGCGCCCGGCACCGCCGGCATGGAAGCGGCGATCATGAACCTGCTGGAGCCGGGCGACCGCGCCGTCATCGCCATCAACGGCGCCTTCGGCGGCCGCATGGCCGACATGGCCGACCGGGCCGGCGCCGAGGTCGTGAAACTCGAGTTCGAATGGGGCAAGCCGGTGGATCCGGCCGTGGTCGAGGAAGCGCTCAAGGCCGCCCCGACCAAGGTCCTGGCCTTCGTTCACGCCGAGACGTCGACCGGCGCGCGCTCGGACGCCGCCACCCTCTGCGGCCTGGCCCGCCAGCACGGCGCGCTCTCGATCGTGGACTGCGTGACCTCGCTCGGCGGGATCACCGTCGACGTCGCCGCCTGGGACGCCGACGCGGTCTATTCCGGCACCCAGAAGTGCCTATCGGCCCCTCCGGGCCTCTCGCCGATCGCGCTGTCGAAGCGCGCGCAGGCGGCGATCACCGGCCGCAAGACCAAGGTCCGTAACTGGCTCTGCGACTTCAACCTGCTGATGAGCTACTGGGGCGGCGACGGCGGGCGCACCTATCACCACACCGCGCCGATCAACGCGCTCTACGGCCTGCACGAAAGCCTGGTCGCCCTGTTCGAGGAAGGCCAGCAGGCCGTCCTGGTCCGCCACGCCCGCACCCATGAGGCGCTGGCCGCCGGCATCGAGGCCCTGGGCCTGAAGTTCCTGGTCGACGCCAAGGACCGCCTGCCGCAGCTCAACGCGGTGATCGTTCCCGACGGCGTCGATGAGGCCGCCGTCCGCACCTACGTGCTCGACAAGTGGGACCTGGAGCTCGGCGCCGGCCTTGGCCCGCTGAAGGGCAAGGTCTGGCGCATCGGCCTGATGGGCGCCTCGGCGACCCCCTGGCACGTCCGCCTCTGCCTCAACGCCCTGGCCGAAGCCCTCGCCGCCCAAGGCTTCAAGGCCGACACCCAGGCTGCGCTCGCCGCCGCCGACGCCAAGCTGGCCTGAAGCCATCAGATCCTCCCCCGCTGGGGGAGGTGGATCGGCGCATAGCGCCGAGACGGAGGGGGACTGCTCTCAAGAGAGTTAAAGTCCCCCTCAGTCAGCCATGAGGCTGACAGCTCCCCCAGAGGAGGAGCATCGTCTCCCATCGCCCCTAGATGCTCGCCTGCATCCGGTAGAGCCGCTCATAGGCCCCGCCGGCGGCGATCAGCTGCTCGTGGCTGCCCTGCTCGGCGACGCCCTGGTCGGTCAGCACCAGGATGCGGTCGGCGTTCCGCACCGTCGACAGCCGGTGGGCGATGACCAGGGTCGTGCGGTTGCGGGCCAGTTCCCCCAGCGCGCCCTGCACGGCCTTCTCGCTCTCGTTGTCGAGCGCGCTGGTCGCTTCGTCGAAGATCAGGATCGGGGCGTCCTTGAGGAAGGCGCGGGCGATGGTCAGCCGCTGCTTCTGCCCGCCCGACAGCTTCACCCCGCGCTGGCCGATGTCGGTGTCGTATCCGTTCGGCAGCGCCATGATGAAGTCATGGGCGTTGGCCCGCCGGGCCGCCTCGACGATCTCGTCCTCGCTCGCGTCCGGTCGCCCATAGCGCAGGTTTTCGGCCACGCTGCCGGCGAACAAGTAGACGTCCTGCTGCACCACCGCGACGTTGCGCCGGAGCGAGCTCAGCGTCAGGTCCCGCACGTCGGTCCCGTCGACCAGCACCGCCCCGCCGCTCGGCTCGTAGAACCGCGGGATCAGCGAGCACAGCGTCGTCTTGCCGACCCCGGAGGTCCCGACCAGCGCCACGAACTCGCCGGGGCGGACGTCCAGCGAGACGTTGCGCAGCACGTGCGGGCCGTCCTCCTCGTAGCGGAAGCTGACGTTTCGGAACGCGAGCGCCCCGCGCGGCCGCTCCAGCACGATTGCGCCGGGCCGGTCGGCGACCTCCGGCGCGGTCTCCAGGATCTCCATCATTCTGGTGAACCCAGTGTAGCCCTGCTGCCAGAGCCGTACGAAGTTCGCCAGCCGCTGCACGGGGTCGATCAACACCGCCACGCACAGGAGGAAGGTCAGCATGTCGGCGACGCTCAGCTGCGCCTGCTGCACGCGGATCGCCCCGGCGACGATGACCACCACGGTGATCAGCTGGGCGAAGGTGGTGGTCCCGACCGAGAAGAAGGCCTCGCTCTTGTAGCCGGCCCGCCGAGTGTCGAGGAACTTGAGATTCTCCGCCTCGAAGCGGCGGTTCTCGACGTCCTCGTTCGCGAACGACTTCACCACCCGGATGCCGGCCAGCGAATCCTCGACCCGCTCGTTGATCGCCCCGACCTGCCGCTTGGACTGGGTCAGGGCGATGCTCATCCGCCCGCTGAAGTGCAGGGCGTACAGCACCGCGAACGGGATGATCGCGACAATCATCAGGGTCAGCGGCACGTCGAGATAGGCGAGGATGGCGATCGCCCCGGCGAACTTCAGCACCGCGATGGCCAAGTCCTCGGGGCCGTGGTGATAGAGCTCGCCCAGCATGAACAGGTCGTTGGTGATCCGGCTCATCAGCTGCCCGGTCCGGGTCCGGTCGTAGAACCGGAAGGGCAGGGTCTGGCAGTGCTCGAACAGCTCCTTGCGAAGCGCGCTCTCCATCTTCGCGCCCATCACATGGCCCTGATAGTCGACGAACAGCGTCGCCAGGACCTGCACCGCCAGCAGGCCCAGCATGATCCCGCCGACCGCGTAGATCTGGTGCAGGATCTGCGGCGTCGCGCCGCTCGCCCCGAGCTGGCGGGCGACGTAGTTGGCGCACAGCGGCAGGAACAGCGCCGTCGCCGAGACGAGCACTGCACAGGCCAGGTCCGCCAGGAGCAGCGGAATGTGCGGCCGATAGTAGGAAACGAATTTCAGCGCCCGGGCGCGCGCCTGGGCGTCGAGGCCGGCCGTCCGCGACGGCCGAAGGGCGTGGGGGTTATGCGGCGCGTCTGCTTGCGCCAGCGCCCCCGGAGTACGTGATTGCATGAACGATCATGTCCTGTTGCGAGGATTTTCCTTTCTGGTTGGACACGAACGTTCTCATTTCACTCTCCCTGCGCCGGCCGATGTCGACGCGCCGGACTATGCCGCCCGCTCGCCGCGTGGGCAACCGACGTTATCTCTCCGCCATGCCGCTTTTTCGATTCCCAAGCCCGCACCGGGGCGTAACCTGCCGGCCAAGTCCGCCGCCATGAGCGGGCGTCCGGGAGAGCCCCTTGAGTACAGTCGAAGCCAGCGGATCGGGGTCGGTCGCCGACCTCCCGATCGACGCCGAAGTCATGGGGGACGGCCGCCTGAACCGCGGCGGGGTCGCCTGGTCGCTGTTCGAGGGCGCCCGCAATCCCTACGTGATCCTGATCACCATCTACATCTTCATGCCCTATGTGGCGGGCGTGATGGTCGGCGACCCGGTGCGCGGCCAGGAGGTGATCTCCCAATGGAGCCAGTACGCCGGCTGGGCGGTGATGCTGACCGCGCCGTTGCTCGGCGCCTCGATCGACCAGCTGGGCCCGCGCAAGGGCTGGCTGGCCCTGATCGTAGGGCTGATGGTCCCGATGATGGTCGCGCTGTGGTGGGCCAGGCCCGACCACAGCGGCCTCAGCGTCACCATGGTCATGCTGCTGGTCACCGCCATCGGCCTGCTGTTTGCGTTCAGCGAGGTGCTGCACAATTCGCTGCTGGTCCGCGCTGCGGGCTTAGGCGCGGCGCACAAGGCCTCGGGCCTGGCTCTGGCGCTCGGCAACCTCACCTCGGTGGTGGCCCTGGGCTTCACCGCCTGGGCCTTCGCCCTGCCGGGAAAGGTCGACTGGGCCTGGGTGCCTGCCGCGCCGCTGTTCGGGCTCGATCCGGCCAGCCATGAGCCCGAGCGGGTGGTGGCGCTGCTCGCCGCCGGCATCTTCGCGCTCGGCGCCTTGCCGCTGTTCCTGTTCACGCCCGACGCGCCGAAGACCGGGATTCCGATGCTCACCGCGTTCCGCAGCGGCGCGGTCCAGTTGGTGCGGATGGTCGCCACCGTGCGCCGCTACAAGGACGCGGCCGTCTATCTGGTCAGCCGGATGTTCTATGTCGACGGCATGAACGCCATCCTCATCTACGCTGGGCTCTACGCCATCGGCGTGATGAAGTGGGGCGCGCTGGAGATGCTGATGTACGGCATCGTCCTCTCCGTCCTGGCGGTGCTCGGCGGCTTCGTCGGCCGCTGGCTGGACGCCGGCCTCGGCCCCAAGGGCGCGGTGCGCGTCGAGATCTTCATGTCGCTGCTCGGCATCATCGCCCTGTTGGGCATGGCCCCGGACAGGATCCTCTATTTCTGGGCCTACGACGTCGCCGCCCATCCGCCGATGTGGGACGGGCCGGTGTTCCGCACCCTGCCGGAGTGGATCTACATACTGATCAGCTTCTCCAATGCGGTGTTCATCACCGCCCAGTACGCCTCCAGCCGCACCATGCTGACGCGGATCACCCCGCCCGATCAGACCGGCGCCTTCTTCGGGGTCTATGCGCTGTCGGGCGTCGCCACCGGCTGGCTCGGGCCGATGATGGTCAACTGGGGCACCAAGGCGACCCACAGCCAGCAGGGCGGCTTCGCCATGGTGACGATCCTGCTGGCCATCGGCTTCGTCGGCCTGCTGTTCGTGCGCGGGGGCGGCCGGCGCATCTGACTTCCCCTGGCGCCGCGCTGGGGCTAAGGCCCGGGCCATGACCTGCGTCGTCCAGCTTTCCGCGCCCTGGCGCGAACCGGCCGAGGTGCTCAGCGCCT
Source organism: Phenylobacterium sp. NIBR 498073 (assembly GCF_027286305.1). Lineage (NCBI taxonomy): Bacteria > Pseudomonadati > Pseudomonadota > Alphaproteobacteria > Caulobacterales > Caulobacteraceae > Phenylobacterium > Phenylobacterium sp. NIBR 498073. Next base: position 4,038,556 of record NZ_CP114599.1, on the reverse strand, counting down.
TCGCCGGCGAGCCGTGGGCGCTGGGCCTGGTCACCGGCGGGACGGGCGCGCGATGGTCCTATGTCGCCCGCGCGCCGTCCGCGACCCTGACGCACCGCGCCGGCGAGGCCGGCCAGCCGTTCGCCCGCCTGCGGGATCTGCTCGGCCCGCCGGCGGCGCCGGCGACGGACGGCCCGCCGTTCCAGGGCGGCGTGGTGGGCCTGGCCGCCTACGAGCTTGGCGACCACGTCGAGGCGCTGGGCCTGGCGCGCCAGCCGGACTGGCCCGATCTCGCCGCCGCCCGCTACGACGCCCTGCTGGCCTTCGACCGCCGGGCCGGGAAGGTGATCGCCGTCGGCCGCGCCGGCGACCACGATACGGCGCAGGCCCGCGCCCGCGCCGCGCTCGGCTGGCTGGACGCCGCCCCGCGCGCGCCCCGCGGCGGCGTCCTCGCCGGGCCGCTGCAGGCGAGCGACGCGGCCGCCTACGAGGCGGCGGTCGAGGAGGTCGTCGCCCGCATCCGCGCCGGCGAGATCTTCCAGGCCAACATCGCCCGCGCCTGGACCTGCGCGCTGGCGGCGGGCGTGCAGCCCTTCGACCTCTTCGCCCGGCTGCTGGACCAGAGCGCCGCGCCGTTCGCCGCCTATCTGCGCCTGCCGGGCCTGGCCCTGGTCTCCAACTCGCCCGAGCGCTTCCTCCAGGTCCGTGAGGGCGCGGCGCAGACCAAGCCCATCAAGGGCACCCGGCCGCGCGGCGCCGACCCGGCGAGCGACGCCGCCCTCGCCGCCGAGCTGCTCGCCAGCGACAAGGACCGGGCCGAGAACCTGATGATCGTCGACCTGATGCGCAACGACCTGGCCCGCGTCTGCGCGCCGGGCAGCGTCAAGGTCCCCGCGCTCTGGGCGCTGGAGAGCTTCGCCAACGTCCACCACCTGGTCTCCACCGTCACCGGCGCGCTGAGCCCGGGCCGCGACGCCCTCGACCTGCTGGCCGCGGCCTTTCCGCCCGGCTCGATCACCGGCGCGCCCAAGGTCCAGGCGATGAAGGTGATCGCCGAGCTGGAGACCCCGCGCGGTCCCTATTGCGGTTCGCTGTTCTGGGCCGGCGCGGACGGCGGCTTCGATTCCAGCGTCCTGATCCGCACCGCCGCCTGCGTGCAGACCGCCGGCGGCTGGCGGGTGGAGGCGCGGGCCGGGGCCGGAATCGTCGAGGGCAGCGACCCGCACGCCGAGCGCCTGGAGACGGAAGCCAAGATCGCAGCCCTGGCCAATGCGCTCACGGAGGCGCCCCCCGCATGATCCCGCTCGACGACCGCGGCCTGCTGCTCGGCGACGGCCTGTTCGAAACCCTGCTGGCCGTGGGCGGCGCCCTCGTCGATCCCCGGCCGCACCTCGAACGCATGGCCGCCGGCTGCGCGGCCCTCGGCCTGCCGCCGCTCGACCGCGCCGCGGCCGAAGCGGCCATGGCCCAGGCGCTCGCCGGATTGGAAGCCCCCCGCGCGGCGGTGCGCCTGACCCTCACCGCCGGGTCCGGCGGCCGCGGTCTGGATCGGCCGCAGGCGCCGGCCGTGCGCCTCCTCGCCTCGGCCGCTCCGGCCCCGGCCCCGCAGGACCCGGCCGACCTGATCACCAGCACCGTCCGCCGCAACGAGCTCTCGCCCGCCTCGCGGCTGAAGACGCTGTCCTATCTCGATAACGTCCTGGCCCGGGCGCAGGCGCGCGAGGCCGGCATGGACGAGGCGCTGATGCTCAACACCCGCGGCGACGTCGCCTGCGCGGCGGCGGCCAATGTCTTCTGGCTGTGGGGCGGACGGCTCTACACGCCGGGGCTCGACTGCGGCGTGCTGGCCGGAACCATGCGGGCGAAGGTGATCGCGGCGTCGGCGGGGCAGGGACTGAACGTCGTCGAGACCCGCTCGGGGCTCGCCGAGCTGGCCCGCGCCGACGCGGTGTTCCTGACCAACAGCCTGATCGGCGTGCGCCAGGCCAGGTCGCTGGACGGCTTCGCCTGGGATCATTCGCCGCTGGTCGCGGCGCTCGCCGCCGCGGTCAGGGGTTGAGCGCGATCGGCACGCCGGCGCGCGGCGCCAGGTCCATCTTGTGCCGGAAGGTGAACTTGCCCGGCAGCATCCGCTGGAACGGCGTGGAGTACTCGTAGACGGTCTCGGCGCGCAGCACCGCGGTGTTCGGGGTGCGCATGGTGGGGGCGACGGTGGTCACGTCGGTGGCCGGAATGGTGCGGCCGTTGTCCATGGTCCACTTCTGCTTTGGGGCGCCGCTGGCGTCGATCTCGATGCTGGTCACCCGGATCGCCAGGGTGTCGGTCGAGAACGGCTTCATGATCGCGGTGCTGGCGCCGAAGATGCCGTTGACGTCGGCGCTCGTCACCTGGGCCTGCTGGGTCACTAGGTCGCCGACCGCGGTGGTGACCGCGCTGGCCCGGCGGTTGGCCAGCAGCGCCTGGGTCGCCTCGACCATGCCGAAATAGAGCGCCAGCACGATCGGCACGATGAAGGCGAACTCGACGGCGGCCGAGCCGCGACGGTCGCCGATCAGGTCGTTTCTTACGGGCATTGGGTGCTGTTCCCGCGGCGGGAGAGCGCCGGATTGAACGGCTCGTTGCGGAACAGCCGCGTCGAGCTGATCATCCGGCCGCCGTCATAGTTCTTGAACAGCGGGCGGATCAGCGGCGTGACGATCGGCCATTTGAAATAGGTCGTGACCACCACGATGTCCTCCGGGTTCCCGGCGCACCAGTCGAGCTGATTGGGGTTGAAGGTGGTCGGGTCAAAGACGGTCGGATCGCGCGGCTGCAAGGCGCCGGCGGCGACGTAGCTGTCGAAGGTGCGGGCCTCGACGAACAGCGGGTTGGGGTCGGGATCGCCCGGCTCGGGCGCGGCCTGGGTGCACATCTGCTGCAGCCAGCTCATGTTGGCGCAGACCAGCCGGCGGAAGCCCTCCTGGCCCTTCATGTTGCTGGGCCCCTGCTGGAACACCCCGGTGCGGATGTTGCGCGCGGCGAAGTCGGTGGCGGTGTCCAGGGTCGCCGAGACCAGCAGGATCATCGCCAGCTCCAGCACCCCGAAGACCAGGATCATCAGCGGCATGCTGATCAGGGCGAACTCCACCGCCGTCGCGCCGCGGCGCGAGCGCACGAACCGTCTAATGGCGGCGCGAAGCTGGATGGCAGAGCGCGGCATGGCGTCTCCAGGGGCGTGAGCGCCGGAGACTAGCCAAGTCTGGCTAACCGGAGGTTTAAGGCTTTGCTGAATCGCCGCCCGAGCGTTCGCAGCCGCCGGCGCAGGCGTACTCCTCGACGCGCGGACCGCGGATCACCGACACCCGGCCCTGGCTGGGGGCGGCGACCACCACCTGGCGCTCCAGCACCGTGCGGCCCAGCTGGTCGATGACCACCAGGTTGGTGACCCCGTAGCCGCGTCCGCTGACCACCGCCTTGCCGGCGTCGATCACGCTCACGTCGGCGATGGCCGGATTGCCGACCAGCACGTCGCGGGTCCCCCGCGGCAGGGCCAGGGGGGTGCTCTGGTCGATCGGGACGACCAGCGCCGGCGCGGCCTGGGCGGCCCCCGCGAGGGCGGCCAGGGCGAACGTCAGGGACAGGATCGGGCGGCGCATGGGCGGTTCCAGCGTGAAGGCGTCGAGCGAAGACTCGATTGGAATGGTCAATAAAGCCTGAACTTTCGGCCCCTCGCGGGCGCGAGAATCATTATGTCGAAACGCCGAAAATCCCCAATTCCGGGCTCGTGGTTAACCGATATTTACAGTAAACGCAAGTAAACCATGAGTGAAGATTCGTTTATACATGACTGTTTACTGCCGATTAAGCCAAGTTTGCGAAAGTCATCCTGCGTTTCGGGGCGAGCAGACCAAAAGGTTTGATGCCTCAACAATCTGCTCGCTAAACAAAAGGAGATCGAGCATGTCGAAGTTCGTTTCGCGCTTCCTGAAAGATGAGTCCGGCGCCACCGCCATCGAGTACGGCCTGATCGCGGCCCTGATCGCCGTGGCCCTGGTCGCGGCCATGGGCTTCCTGAGCGATGGCCTGTCGAGCGCTTTCTCGGACATCGAGGGCACTCTGAAGGATCCGAAGAGCGCGACGTAAGCGTTCACGGTTCGACGGACCGCGGCGGCGAAAGCCGCCGCGGTTGCGTCTTCTGACGTGATGTTCCGACCACGGTTTGCCGGGAAGGGGTTGCGGAATGAGAAAGCTACTTGAACGGTTCCGCGTTCAGCAGTCGGGCGCGACCGCCGTCGAATACGCGCTCATGGCGGCTCTCATCACCATCGTCCTCGTCGCGGCCCTGGGGCCGTTGTCGGTCGCCCTGACCGAGGCGTACCGCACCGTCGCCAACGCCTTTCCCCAGACGCCCGCGCCTCCGCCTGCGCCATAGGGCGTCGGGACTGAACAGAAAAAAGGCCGCTCTCCGCAGCGGCCTTTTTCTTTTCAATCATCCATTCACGGCTGGGCGCGCAAAGTGCCGTCGAACAAACGTTCCGGACCGTTCCAGACATGATCACGCTTCTCCAGGCCGCGTTGCTGCTCGTCTTCCCGGTGCTGGTGATCGTCGGCGCGCTGCGCGACCTGACCAGCTTCACCATCCCCAACTGGATCTCCGGCCTGCTGATTCTCGCCTTCTTCCCGGCGGCCCTGCTGGTCGGGATTGCGCCCATGGCCATCGGCGCGCACCTGCTGATCGGGCTCGGCGCGCTGGCGGTGGGCATCGGGATGTTCGCCCTGCGCTGGATCGGCGGCGGCGACGCCAAGCTGTTCGCGGCCGCCGCCCTCTGGCTCGGCGCGCCGGCCGCGCTCTCCTATGTGGTGATGACGGGCATGGCCGGCGGCGCCTTGGCGTTGGCCCTGATCAGCCTGCGCTCGCCGCTGCTGCGCCCCTACGTGCTCAGCGGCCCGGCCTGGTTCGGGCGGCTGGCCGATCCCAAGGAGGCGGTGCCCTACGGGGTGGCGATCGCGGCCGGGGCGCTGGCGACCTTCGCGACCTCGCCGCTGATGAAGGCCTGGCCTGGTTTCTAAACGTGGCTTTAGGCCGCGTTAACCATGGGCCGCGCAAACAGACCATGCCGGCAAAACGCCGGTAGACCGAATCGCGTGCGCCCGCGGACCGCGGCGCACCCGCCCGTCACCCGCTTGCGCGGAGCCTCGAGCACCGACCATGGGTCCCGCCCGTATCGCCTTGTTGGCCGTCGCCGCGATCGCCGCCATTGGGCTGGCCTTCATCGTGCGCGGCATGGTCACGCCCCAGCGGCCCGAGGCGCTCGCCGCCGCGCCGCCGCCGCAACCCGTGGTCCAGGTGCTGGTCGCCAAGCGTGAGCTGCCGATCGGCACCCGCCTGACCCCCGCCGACCTCGGCTGGCAGCCCTGGCCCGCCAACGCGCTCAACGCCGCCTTCGTCACCGACGGCGCCGCGCCGGCCCTGCCGGCGAAGATGCCCGACAAGGCCGTGCAGAAGGCCGCCCGCGCCGCCAACGACCTGGTCATGCCCCAGGGGCCGATCCAGGCCTTCGAAGGCGCGATCGTCAAGGAGGCCCTCGCCGCGGGCGAGCCGGTGGTGGCGCGCAAGGTGGTCCGCGCCGGCCAGAGCGGCTTCATGGCCGTGGTGCTGGCGCCGGGCATGCGGGCCATGGCCATACCGATCAACGCCGAGACCGCGGCCGGCGGATTCATCCTGCCGGGCGACCGGGTCGACGTGCTGCAGAGCCGTCAGGACTCCAGCGGCGGCGCCAAGGCGATGCTGACCGAGGTGCTGATGCGCAACGTCCGCGTCCTGGCCATCGACCAGAACATCGAGCCGGCCAAGGACTCCCGGACCATCGTCGGCGGCGTCGCCACCATCGAAGTTCCCGCCGCCGACGTCGAGGTCATCGCCCGCGGCAAGGCCCAAGGCGAGATGCAGCTGGCCTTGCGCTCCTACGCCGACATCGGCGGCCCGCCGGGCCGCGGCGTCGCCAGCCGCGCCTCCGCCCAGGGCGTGCGCGTGTTCCGCGCCGGGCAGGTCACCGAGGTCGCCAATCCATGACGCCGCGCCGCATCCTCACCGCGCTCGCCGCCTCCGCCGCCCTGCTGGCGCCGGGCGCGGCCATCGCCCAGGCGGCCGAGGCCGCCGCTCCCGCCATGGCCGCGGGCCTCGCCGCCCAATCGGCGGTGGTCCGCGTCAACCTGACCGGCGGGACCGCCTCCCAGGCGCTCAACCTGCCGACCGGCAAGTCGGCGATCATCGAGCTGCCGGTCGACGTCCGCGACGTGCTGGTGACCAATCCGGGCGTCGCCGACGCCATGCTGCGCTCGCCGCGGCGGATCTTCATCCTCGGCCTCAAGAACGGCACCACCGACGCGGTGTTCTTCGACTCCGCCGGCCGCCGCATCCTGGCGCTAGACATCCGCGTCGACCAGGATCCGAGCGCTGTCGCCCAGACCATCAACCGCATCGTGCCGGGCGCCCGCGTCCAGGTCGATTCGATGAACGAGAGCCTGATCCTCTCGGGCCAGGTGGCGAACCTGGCCGACGCTGACAGGGCCATGCAGATCGCCCGCGCCGCGGTGGCCAACCCCGACCGGGCGATCAACATGATGAGCGTCGCCGGCAAGGACCAGGTGATGCTCAAGGTGCGCATCGTCGAAATGCAGCGCAACGTCATCAAGCAGCTCGGCGTCAATATGAACGCCGTGCTCGGCGAGCTGGGCAGCACCCAGTTCCTGCTCGGCACGACCTCCAGCTTCGCGATCAACGGCGCCTTGCTCGGCGGCGGCGTCGCCCAGGTCCGCGAGCTCGGCGGCAAGTATGAGGGCGAAGCCACCCTCAAGGCTTTCGAACGCGTCGGTCTGGTGCGCACCCTCGCCGAGCCGACCCTCAGCGCGGTCTCCGGCGAATCGGCCCGGTTCCTGGCCGGCGGCGAGTTTCCGATCCCGGTGGCTCAGGACACAAACGGCGCCATCAGCGTCCAGTTCAAGCCGTTCGGCGTCGGCCTCGGCTTCACCCCGGTGGTGCTGTCCTCGGGCCGCATCGCGCTGAAGCTGTCGACCGAGGTGTCGGAGCTGACCAGCCAGGGCGCATTCTCGGTCGGCACGCCCGGCACCGGCACCACCCTGACTATCCCGGCCCTGACCGTGCGGCGCGCCGAGACCGCGGTCGAGCTGCCCTCCGGCGGCTCGATGATGATCGCTGGCCTGTTGCAGGAAAAGACCAAGCAGAACATCGACAGCCTGCCCGGCATGACCACCCTGCCGGTGCTCGGCGCCCTGTTTCGTTCGCGCGACTACTTGGCCGGCGAGAGCGAGCTGGTGATCCTGGTGACGCCCTACATCGTCGACGCTGCCGACCCCAAGCGCCTGCAGACGCCGGTCGACGGTCTGCGCATCGCCGACGATCCGTCCACCGTTCTGATGGGCTCGCTGATCAAGGCCTACAACGCCAATCCCCAGGCGCAATCGGGGCGCAGCTATCAGGGGCCGCATGGCTACGTGATCGAATGAGCGCACTTCGCCTTTCCGTCCTGGTCGCCGCCGCCGCGGTTCTCAGCGCCTGCGCCAGTACGTCGCCGCCGCCGGAGCTGACCCGCGCGCAGGCCGCCCGCACCCCGACCGAACTCTGGACCCCGGACGTCCAGCCGCAGACCGCGGAGATCCGCCTGGCGGTCCACGCCCAGGGATTGTCGCCGACCCAGCAAGACGCCCTGGCTCGGTTCGCCGGCGATTGGCGGCTCGGCGGGCGCGGTCCGATCACCCTGCGCGCGCCGGTCGGCGGGCCCGACGCGGCGATGGTGTCGCGCGCGACCGAGGGCGCCCGCGCCACGCTGGCCAGCTACGGCGCCGAGGTCCGCGTCCAGGGCTACGAGGCGGGGGGCGACGCCCGCGCGCCGTTGATCGTCGGCCGCGAGAGCTACGCGGTGTCGATCCCGACCTGCGGTCGGCAGTGGGACAACATCTCACGCTCGGCGACCAACGAGGTGCAGTCGCAATTCGGCTGTTCTGTCACCGCCAACATGGCGGCCCAGATCGCCAATCCGGCCGACCTGCTCGGCCCGGCGGCCATCGATCCGGCCGACGCCCAGCGCCGCGACGTGACGCTCGGCAAGTACCGCAAGGGCGAGGTCACGTCCTCGGCCAGTGACAGTCAGGCGAAGGGCACGGTGTCGCAGGTGGTCAACTGATGAAGCCGCAACAGGGCGCAGATCCCTTCGATCTCGACTTCGACGCCGACGACGAGTTCGCCTCGCCGCCGGAGGCCGCGTGGCCCGAACCGCCGCCCGCCGCCGAAGCCGCCGCCGCCGATCCGTTCGCCGACCCCTTCGCCGACCTGCCGCCGGTGCGCGAGAGCGCCCGCGCCGAGGCTCGGCTCGAGGCCGCCGCCGAGGACGACTTCGACGAGCCCGCCGTGCCGCCGTTGCCGCCGGAGCGGCCGGCCGCGACCAATCCGGTGCATGACATGCTCGCTGGGGCCGAGGCGGCCTTCGGCGAGGCCAGCCTGCCGCGGATCACCGTCCACATCTACTGCGCCAGCGCCGAGACCGCTGAGTTCGCCGAGGTCGCCGCCGCCGACCGGCGCATGGAGCGTGGCGTCGTCGTCGTGCGCATGGGCGGCCTGGCCGCCGCCGTCGAGGCCTATCAGAACCAGGCCACGCCCTCGCTGGTGATGGTCGAGAGCACCGATCCGGCCCCGGTGCTGCTGGCTCAGCTCGACCGCCTGGCCGAGGTCTGCGACCCGGGCACCAAGGTGGTGGTCATCGGTTCGGCCAATGACATCGCCCTCTATCGCGAGCTGATGCGCCGCGGAGTGTCGGAGTATCTGGTCCCGCCGCTCAACCCCCTGCTGCTGGTCCGCACCGCCACCGGCCTCTACGCCGATCCCTCGGCGCCGTTCATCGGTCGCCAGATCGCTTTCTGCGGCGCCAAGGGCGGGGCGGGGGTCTCGACCCTGGCTCACAATGTCGCCTACTCGATCACCGAGCGGCTGCAGACCGGCGCGGTGCTGGTCGACCTCGACCTGCCGTTCGGCACCGCCGGGCTCGACTTCAACCAGGATCCGCTGCAGGGCGTCGCCGACGCGCTCGGCCAGCCCGACCGCCTCGATCCCGTCCTGATGGACCGGATGATGGCCCGCTGCTCGGAGCGCCTGTCGCTGTTCGCCGCCCCGGCGACGCTCGACAGCGACTACGACATCTCGGCCGAGGCGTTCGAGGAGGTCACCCAGAAGATCCGCGGCGCCGCGCCGTTCGTGGTGCTCGACCTGCCGCACGTCTGGACCGCCTGGAAGCGCAAGATCCTGCTGTCGTCGGACGATCTGGTGATCGTCGCCACGCCCGACCTGGCCTCGCTGCGCAACGCCAAGAACATCGTCGACCTGGTCCGCCGCGCCCGGCCCAACGATGCGCCCCCGCGCTTGGTGCTGAACCAGGTCGGGGTGCCCGGCCGTCCGGAAATCCCGGTCAAGGACTTCGGCGAGGCGCTCGACCTCACCCCCGCGCTCTGCCTGCCGTTCGATCCCAAGCTGTTCGGCCAGGCCGCCAACAACGGCCAGATGATCAGCGAGGTCGGCCCCAAGTCGAAGGCCGCCGAGGGCCTCGACCAGCTGGCCCAGCAGATCGCCCGCCGCGAGCCGCCGCAGGTCCAGAAGACCTCGCTGCTCTCCGGCCTGTTCAAGAAGAAGTAGATGTTCGGCAAGCGCCCCACAGAAGGCGGGTCGCAGGCGCCGCGCCAGGCGCCGCCTCCCGCCGCCGAAGGTCCGGCGATCGCTACGCGCCCGCAGCGGATCGAGCCGTCGCCCACGCCGGCTGCGCCGGTGCAGACGCCGCCGCCGGCCAGCGAGCGCGCCAAGCCCGCGGCCGGCCCGAAGCCGACCCTGGGCTTCGAGCAGCTGCGCGCCGCCCAGGGGCCGGCGCCGACCACCCAGGTCGTCCGCGAGCAGAGCGACTACTACCACGCCACCAAGACCACGATCTTCAACGCCCTGATCAACACGATCGACCTGGCGCAGCTGGCTCAGCTCGACGCCAAGCAGGCCGCCGAGGAGATCCGCGACATCGTCGCCGAGCTGGTGGCGATCAAGAACGTCTCGATGTCGGTGTCCGAGCAGGACATGCTGGTCCAGGACATCATCAACGACGTCCTCGGCTACGGCCCGCTGGAGCCGCTGCTGGCCCGCGACGACATCGCCGACATCATGGTCAACGGCGCGGGCCGGGTGTTCATCGAAGTCGCCGGTCGCGTGCAACTGACCAATGTCCGCTTCCGCGACAACGGCCAGCTGATGAACATCTGCCAGCGGATCGTCAGCCAGGTCGGCCGCCGGGTCGACGAAAGCTCGCCGATCTGCGACGCGCGCCTGCCCGACGGCAGCCGCGTCAACGTCATCGCCCCGCCCTTGGCGCTGGATGGTCCCACCCTGACCATCCGGAAGTTCAAGAAGGACAAGCTGACCATGAAGAACCTGGTGGAGTTCGCCTCCATCAGCCCGGAAGGGGCGCGGGTTCTCGGGGTCATCGGCGCCTGCCGATGCAACCTGGTCATCTCCGGCGGGACCGGCTCGGGCAAGACCACCCTGCTCAACACCCTGACCGCCTTCATCGACCCGTCCGAACGCGTCATCACCTGCGAGGACGCCGCCGAGCTGCAGCTCCAGCAGCCGCACGTCGTGCGTCTGGAAACCCGCCCGCCGAACCTGGAAGGGCAGGGCCAGATCACCATGCGCGACCTGGTCAAGAACTGCCTGCGGATGCGTCCGGAGCGGATCATCGTCGGCGAAGTCCGCGGCCCGGAGGCCTTCGACCTCCTCCAGGCGATGAACACCGGCCACGACGGCTCGATGGGGACCCTGCACGCCAACTCCCCGCGCGAGGCGATCAGCCGGATGGAGTCGATGATCACCATGGGCGGCTACGGCCTGCCCTCGAGGACCATCCGCGAAATGATCGTCGGCTCGGTCGACGTGATCATCCAGGCCGCCCGCCTGCGCGACGGCTCGCGCCGCATCACCCACATCACCGAGGTGGTGGGCCTGGAAGGCGACGTGATCATCACCCAGGACCTTTTCGTCTACGAGATCACTGGCGACGACGCCGACGGCAAGGTCCTCGGCCGTCACCGCTCCACCGGCATCGCCCGGCCGCGGTTCTGGGACCGCGCCCGTTACTATGGCCTGGAGCGCGAGCTGGCCGAAGCCCTCGACGCGGCGGAATAGCCGATGTTGCTGACGCTGCTGATCGCCGTGCTCGGGTTCGTCGCCATCGCCGGCGTCGGCCTGGCCCTGGCCGGCGGCTCGACCGCCGACGCCAAGACGCTGAAGCGAGCCCAGGCCCTGGTCGGCGGCGAGGAGCTGCGCGAGGCCAATCGCCGCCGCCCCGCGGTCAGCGCCCAGGAACAGCGCCGTCGGCAGATCATCAAGACCCTCAAGGATCAGGACCGCGAGCAGAAGAAGGCCCTGCTCAGCATCTCCTCGAAGCTGCGTCAGGCCGGCATCGGCATGAAGGTCAGCACGTTCTGGCTGATCAGCGCGGGCCTCGCCCTCGTGGTCCTGCTGGTCGTCTGGGCGGTCACCAAGATGCCGCTGGCGGCTGTCGGCCTTGCCTTCGCCGCGGGTCTGGGCCTGCCGCGCTGGGTGGTGGGCGCGATCGCCAAGTCGCGGATCAAGAAGTTCACCGAGGCCTTTCCCGACGCCATGGACATCGTCGTGCGCGGCATCAAGTCGGGCCTGCCCGTGCACGACAGCCTGCGGGTCATCGCCAAGGAGGCGCCCGAACCGTTGGCCGGTCAGTTCCACCGTCTGGTCGAGGGCATCGGCATGGGCATGACCATCGACCAGGCGCTCGACAAGATGCACGCCGAGATGCCGACCCCCGAGGTGCGGTTCTTCGCCATCGTGCTGGCGATCCAGGCCAAGACCGGCGGCAACCTGGCCGAGGCGCTCGGCAACCTCTCCACCGTCATCCGCTCGCGCAAGCTGATGCGCGAGAAGGTCAAGGCGCTGTCGGCCGAGGCGGTGGCCTCGGCGGCGATCATCGGCTGCCTGCCGCCGGCGGTGGCGATCCTCATCTTCATCACCGCGCCCGACTATATGGGCCCGCTGTTCACCGATCCGCGCGGCCGCGTGATGCTGATGATCGGGGCCTTCTGGATGACGCTCGGCGTGCTCTCGATGCGCAAGATGATCAACTTCAGGCTCTGACGGCATGGTCGAGACGCTCACCAACCCGACCAACCTGCTGACCATCTTCGTGGCGGTGGTCTGCTTTGCGACCATCGTCACCATCGCCACGCCGATGATGAACCGCCGCGGTCTCGAGGCGCGGCTGAAGTCGGTGTCGACCCGCCGCGAGGAGCTGCGCCGCAAGTCGCGCGAGGCCCTGGCCGGATCCCGCGGCCAGAGCAGCCTGCGCCACGTCGACGAGGGCCTCTACAAGAAGGTCGTCGAACGCCTCCAGCTCTCGCGCCTGCTGGAGGATCCGAAGGTGGTCGAAAAGCTGGCCCAGGCCGGCTTCCGCGGCCCGCGGCCGGTCTCCACCTTCTACTTCTTCCGGTTCATCCTGCCGTTCGTGTTCTTCATCGTGGTCGGCGGCTACCTATTCCTGGTCAACGATTTCGACCTGCCGCCGATGACCCGGTTCTTCTTCGCTGTGGCGGCGATGACCGGCGGCTACTACGCGCCGAACGTGTTCATCACCAATGTCTCGCAGAAGCGCCGCGACTCCATCGTCGGCGCCTGGCCCGACGCCCTCGACCTGCTGCTGATCTGCGTCGAGAGCGGCATGTCGATCGAGGCCGCGATCCAGAAGGTCGCCCAGGAGATCGGCGGCGCCTCGATCGAGCTGGCCGAGGAGCTGACCCTGCTGACCGCCGAGATCTCGTACCTGCCCGAGCGGCGGCTGGCCTATGAGGGGCTGGCCCGGCGGACCAACCATCCGGGCATCAAGTCGGTGACCACCGCCATGATCCAGGCCGAGCGCTACGGCACCCCGCTGGGCGCGGCCCTGCGGGTCATGGCCAAGGAGAACCGCGAGATGCGCATCTCCGCGGCCGAGAAGAAGGCCGCCCAGCTGCCCGCCAAGCTGACGATCCCGATGATCGTCTTCTTCCTGCCGGTGCTGTTCATCGTCATCCTCGGCCCCGCCGCGCTCAAGGTCAGCGACCTGATGCGGGCTGGCGGCGGCTGACGGTTGGACGGCTTCTGGCGGCGGCGGCCACGACGCAGGTCGCAACGCGGCGTTAGCTCGGCCACTGGCTGAGGATCGTCGCCGCGTCGAAATAGTCCCGCCAGTAGGTGATTAGTCCTCGCTCGACCCGAAACACTCCGGTCACCGGCAACTCGACCCAGCGATCGGCCAGCCGGTGCCGATCGAGCCTTTCCAGGAACACGGTCTCGCCGGCCATGGCGTCTCGCAGGATCACGAACTCGTTCTCGAGCGTCGGGGCGAAGAAAGGCTCAAGAACCGCTCGCATGCCGTCGGGCCCATGGGCTGCGCCGATTGGCGGGGGGTTCACATACTCGAGGCCGGCCGCCACCCTTTGAACGGCACGGGCGTAGTCGAGCCCTTGCATGTCCTTCATGAATCCCCGGACGATCTCGAGCGACGAAGGGGTCTCAGCAGTCATATTGAAGCTCCTTTCGGGGCCGCTCCCCGGGCCCATGGTGTCGAACTGCGCGCGGCTGATGCGAAAGGGAGCGCGCCGATCAGGGCGCGGCGGCCCGCCGGCGCTCTTCTAGAAAGAGGCATCGCGCCAGCATGGCGAACAGGCCGATGCTGCCGCTCAACCCCACGAACAGCAGCCATCGGGCCGGATGCATCCCGACCGCCCTGGCCCGTGGGAAAAGCAGCGCCAGCGCGAGCCCAGCGGCCAGCAGAAGATCGAACCAAATCTGGTTTCCCCAGGCGTTGCGCGTGTGCTCGGCCCAAACGGCGAAGCCCTCGCGAGCGATGGTGAATGCGCTCCACCCGAAGAGGAGGGCCGCGAGAGCGCTAGGCGCGAGCCATGATCCCCGCATGGGCGGACGGTCCGAGGCATGCATCAACCCGATGGCCACGAACGCCAGGGCTGCAATCCAAGGCAGGATTTCGTAGAGGTCGAGGTCCATCGCAATTCCTGTAGCGATCGCTACACGTTTGCACGATGTAGCGGTCGCTACAAGGGGGGAGCATGTCGCCCAGAGACGAGCAACGCGAACGCGTGATCGGAGCTCTGACCGGCCATCTGCTGCGGACCGGGTTGTCGCAGTCCAGCCTGCGGCAACTGGCTGCTGCGGCAGAGGTCAGCGACCGCATGCTGCTCTACTACTTCGTCGACAAGGCCGAGGTGCTCGCACAGGTCATGGCGCGCCTGGCGGCCTCCATGTCGGAGCGGCTGGACGCGGCGATCCCCGAAGACGCCCGGCTCTCGGCGGCCGCTTTGACTGCACGCGCCGCCCGGATCGTCATCGAACCGGACTTCATGCCCTACATGCGCTTGTGGCTTGAGGTAGTGGCCGCCGCGGGAAGAGGCGAGCCGCCCTTTACCCTAATCTCTGCGGAGGTGATGCAGGGCTTCCTGCAATGGATCGAGCAACGGTTGCGTCCTCTCGACGGACACTCCGCGTCTGGTCAGGCGGCGGGGATCCTGGCGCTCGTGGACGGCTTGGTGCTGGTGGAAATCGGCGCCGGCCACGAGGCTGCCCTCCGCGCCGTGGAGGTCCTCGAGGCGTTAGCGAGGGACTGATGGGAAGGCGTCGCCACAGGCGCCGGACTCGAACGCGTCAGCAGGAGACGTTGGCCGTTCAGGATACCGCCGCGGGCTGGACGATGAAATCTGACTCGCGGCTGTTTGCACGCGACGCGCTCGCTGCGAGCGCTTCGATCAGTTCGCGTGGCTGCAGCGGCTTTTGGACAAATCCGTTGAAGAGACGCTCATCGAGGCCCTCTCCGTCTTCCGCCGATCCGGCCGAAAAGGCGATGATCGGGACGCTCCTGTTCGGCCCGTCGCTCTCCCGAAGGATTGCAGCGGCTTGGCGTCCGCCCAGCACAGGCATGTTCAAGTCCATGAGGACGATGTCAAAGGTCGCTGCCCGGGCCTGTTCTACCGCTTCGGCTCCGTTCGTCGCCTCCACGACGTCAAAGCCGATCGCCTCCAGGAAGTGCCTGGCGATATGACGATTTCCTGGGTTGTCGTCGGCGACCAGGACTCTTCCTTCAAATTGCTGGCCGATGGCGCGCTGTGGAGGCGAAGGCTCAGCCGCCAATGGGCGCGTCGACTGCGCAGGGATTTCCAGCCAGAAGGTGCTGCCGCCGCCGGGCGCGCTGTCGACCCCCACGGACCCGTTCATAGCTTCTGCGAGCTGGCGGCAGATCGACAATCCGAGCCCGGTTCCAGGCGCTGCTGCGCCAGCCTCCGTCTGTGCATATCGGTCGAAGACCAACGAGGCCTGCTCCGGAGCAACGCCTGGCCCGTTGTCGGTCACCTCAAGCCGTAGAATGCCCCGATCAGCATCATACGGGGTTCGCAGGCGAACCTCGCCCGTGGGACTGAACTTCACCGCATTGCTAAGGTAGTTCACAAGGATCTGGTTGAGCCGAGGCCCGTCGACCATCAGGGTCCAGTCAGGACCGTCCTCATGCACCAACTTCAGGCCCTTGGCGTCGGCCTGGGGCTCCAGCAATTCGAGCGCCTTTCGGCCCAACGCGCGCAGCCCGGTCGGCTGAGGCCTGATCACCAATCGGCCCGCCTCGAGCTTGGAGAAGTCGAGCAGGTCGTTCACGGTCTGCAGAAGGCCCTCGCCCGCACCGACGATCTTTTCAATCTTAGAGGCCAGCGATGCTGGAGCTTCATCCTGCGCGATGCGGGCGAAGCCGATCATGCTGGTCACCGGCGTCCGCAGCTCGTGGGTCATTTCCGCCAGAAAAGTCGCTTTCATCTCCGCAGCGACTTCCGCCGCCTGGCGAGCCTTGCTCTCCTCCATCAACGCCCGTTCCTGCGCCGCAACGGCGGCGATGCTGGCGATCGCTAGTTGCTCTCGAAGCACGCGCCTGTCCCGCAGGACGGCGCCGACGACGAGACTTGTCAGCATTAGCGATGTCAGAAAGCCGTGCAGCAGAAGCATCGCGTCGGCCCCTGCGCCCTGGGCCGCGATTGGACCTCGCCCCCATAGGGTTGCGCCGATCGTCGACAGTCCCACCATGGCGCCGCCCAGGGCGGCGCCCACGCGCTCAAGTCTGAAGACGACCCACATCAATACTGGCGCGATGAGAAACAACGCCGCCACAGCAGAGCTGCTCAGGGCGACGACGAGCACGACGCCCAGCCCCCCGAGACAAAGCAGCGCGCCAGGCTCAGGGCGCCGTTCGAGCAGATCCTCGCGCATATCCGCCAAGGCCAGCAGAAGCGGCGTTGCGACCAGAAGCCCCATCGCATTGGAGACCATCCAGCGGATCATTTGACCGGCCGGCCGATCGAACGGCTCGCCAGTCAGGTGTCCGCTGGCCACGAGCGTGCCGGCGCCTGGCGCGATGAGACCGCAAACCACAATGAACAGGATCAGGTCCCGTCGACTGGAGAAGTCGGGAGCGGCGCCGATTAATGCGCGGATCAGGAGGAGCGCGATGAGGACTTCGGCGACATCGCTGGCGGCGAAGTGCACGGCTGAGTCAAGCGCGTCCAGGAAGCCAGGATAGGCAAGCAGATTGCCGGCGAACCCTGCGAGCATCAACATAGGCCAGCCGCTGGGAGGAGCCCTCAGCGACAGAGCCAGCAGGAACCCGTTCGCAAGCCAGATTGGCGCGACCAGCCCCGAACGCTCCGGGATCTCTATGCAGAACCAAGCCAGGCCGTACACGCCTGCAAGCGCCAGCAGGAAAAACCCCGCTTGGCGAACAGGCATGGCGATACGGCTTCTCGGCGGATCTTGGAGCACGCCGTCCCAAATAGCGGCGAGGGGTTAAAAGGCGGAAAAGGCGCCCCTAAGCCGCCAGCGGGCCGCCGGCGATGGTGATGCGGTGCATCAGCCGGTGGTGGCCCTGATAGTCGTTCATCGCCTGGTGCCAGGTGGCGCGGTTGTCCCAGATCGCCATCGAGCCGGGCTTCCAGGCGAAGCGGTGGACGAACTCCGGCTTCACCGCATGCTGGTAGAGATAGGCCAGCAGGGCGCGGCTCTCCTCGCGGCTCCAGCCCTCGAAGCCGAGCGTGAAGGCCGGGTTCACATAGAGCGCCTTCCTGCCGCTGCCCGGGTGGGTGATCACCACCGGGTGCGTCGCGCTGGGGGTGTCGGTCTTGCCGGCCAGGTGCGCCTGGTCGGTCTTTCCGTATACCCCGTCCATTCCATAGATGTGCTCGGAGGCATGCACCGCCCGCAAGGACGCCAGCGTCGCCTTCAGCCCGTCCGACAGCGCCTCGTAGGCGGCGTACATGTCGGCGAACATGGTGTCGCCGCCGCTCGGCGGGGTCTCGATGGCCAGCAGCACCGAGCCCATGGCCGGCTCGGCGTCATAGCTGTGGTCGGTGTGCCAGCCGCCGCCGATATTGGTGGTCTGGGCCTCGGTCTTCTCGACCTTGGCGATCTGCGGGTACTTCTCCGAGGGCGGGAAGTAGCGGTTGACCACGATCGGCCCGATCTGCTCGGCGAAGGCGATGTGCTGCTCGGGGCTCAGGTGCTGGCCGTGCAGGAAGGCGACGCCGCGGCGAAAGACGGTCTGGCGGATCAGGTCGATCTCGGCGGCGCTGGCCTCGGGCAGCGAGATGTTGGCGATCTCGGCGCCGCAGCCTTCGGTGTCGCGGACGATGGCGGTCATGTTGGTCGCCTCCCTGGCGTGATGTTGCGCAAAATCTAGGAACGCTGCTCGCCGAAGATTGTCACCCAGGTTACAGTCTTGCCATGACCGACGATCGCGGCAAGGCGCTGGCGGTGCTGCTGGGCTCGGCTTGGCTGGCGCCGCATGGCCGCGAGCTGGCTGAGGCGCTGCTGGCCGAGGGCCAGCTCGCCCGGCTCGCCGCTGGCCGCTGGGCCCAGGCCGAGGGCGACGAGGCGGCGGGCGTGCTGGTGGTGATCGAGGGCGCGGTCGACCTCTATTGCCAGGCGCCCGGCGACCGCGAGGTGCGCTTCAGCCAGTCCGGGCCCGGCGCAGCGCTGGGCCAGAGCGTGGCCTTCGGCGGCGGGCCTCGGATCGTCACCGCGGTCTGCGCCCAGGACAGCCTGCTGCTCCGGGTCTCCGACGCCGGGCTCGAGCGCATCGCCCGCACCCGGCCCGAGGTCTGGCGCGCGGTCGCCGCGCTCGTCTACCTGCAGCTGCGCGGCGCGGTGCGGATGGCGGCCGACGCCATCGCCCTGCCGCCGCGCCAGCGGCTGGCTTCGCGGCTGCTGGCCCTGGCCCGCAGCCGCCAGGGCCCGCCCGAGCTGCGGCTCAGCCAGCAGGCCCTGGCCGAGATGGTCGGGCTCAGCCGCAAGACCGTCAACGGCCTGCTGCTCGAGTTCGCCCGCGAGGGCTTGATCGACCTCGACTATGGCGGGCTCGCCGTGCTCGACCTGCGCCGGCTCGAGCGGGTGGCGGAAAGCTAGAGTCCGACCAGCGACTGGTGCGCGCCAAACCCGGCCATTGCGCCCGCCGCCGAGGCCAGCGTGCCGTTGTGCATCTGCATCGCTAGGTCGCCGGCCGCATAGACGCCCGGGATGCTGGTCTGCTGCCTGTCGTCGACCCGCACATAGGGGCCGCTCATGCCGTCCTCGAAGGCGCAGCCCAGCTGCTCGGCCAGCGGGCTGGCCGGGCGGGTGCGCGGGGCGACGAACAGGCCGGCGAGCGCGATCTCGCGGCCGTCGGCCAGCCGCGCCGCCGACAGCCGCGGCGCTTCGCCGATCAGCTGCGCGATGGGCGCAGCCTCGATGGCGACCCCACGCGCGGCCAGCTTGGCCGCCGTCTCGGTTTCGGGCGCCGCGCCGCCCTGCAGGAAGAGGGTGGTCGGCCCCCACTCGGCGATCAGCCCGGCCTTGAGCGCCAGGGCTGGGTCTCCGCCGAGCAGGCCCAGCGGCCCGCGGTTCATCTCGTAGCCGTGGCAGTAGGGACAGTGCAGCACGCTCATTCCCCAGCGTTCGGCCAGGCCCGGCAGGTCGGGCAGGGCGTCGCGCACCCCGGTGGCCAGGATCAGCCGCCGCGCCGCCAGCGGGGCCCCGTCGTCCAGTTCGACCCGGAAGGCGTCGATCTCGCCCCAGGCGCGGGTCGCCAGCCCGTCGGCGAACTCGACGCTGGGATAGGCGCTGAGTTGGTTGAGGCCCGTGCGCATGATCGTCGCCGGCGCCACGCCGTCCTGGCCGAGGAACCCGTGCGCCGCCTCGGCGAAGCGGTTGCGCGGCGCCCCGGCGTCGATCACCAGCAGCTTGCGCCGCGCCCGCGCCAGCTGCATCGCCGCAGACAGGCCCGCGAAGCTCGCCCCCACCACGATCGCGTCGTACATCGTCCATCTCCGTATTCGATACTTTCGAAGTTACGGATATGGGCGTGGCGATCGTTTCCGCAACTGTCCTTGTTACGATTGTGCGCAGGGGCCATATCTGCGCCATGCGCACCGACAGCCGACTTTCGCGAATGCTGCACGCCCTGATCCACATGGACCGGCTGGGCGGGCGGGCGACCTCAGAGCAGCTGGCGGCGATGCTGGCGACCAATCCGGTGGTGGTGCGCCGCACCATGGCCGGCCTGCGCCGCGACGGGCTGGTGGCCTCGGAGTCC
The DNA here is from genome assembly GCF_027286305.1 of Phenylobacterium sp. NIBR 498073. NCBI lineage: Bacteria > Pseudomonadati > Pseudomonadota > Alphaproteobacteria > Caulobacterales > Caulobacteraceae > Phenylobacterium > Phenylobacterium sp. NIBR 498073. Next base: position 4,018,871 of record NZ_CP114599.1, on the reverse strand, counting down.
GGGCAGGGCGGCGGCTGGGCGCTGGCCCGGCGCCTCGACGACATCACCCTGCTGGACATCTACCGGGCCCTGGGCGAGCCGGCGCTGTTCGCCATCGGCCAGTCGCGGGACCACCCCGAATGCCTGGTCGAGCAGGCGGTCAACGGCGCGCTGGAGGGAACCCTCAGTCAGGCCCGCGACCTGATCTCCGCGCGGTTCGCGGCCGTCACCCTCGGGGATCTCTCCCGCGATTTCGACGACCGCTTCGCAGCCGGTAGAGGGGCGTGACAGCTTCAAGTGGAAGCCGGTTGAAGCGCCCGTCACGCCCCAAAATAAAGGACGGCGCTTAACGGAATTCCAGACCTTCGAACTGGCCCGATTTCCGCCAGCCGTCGATGTACTGGAAGTAGGCGCTGGCCCCGGCCGGATAGCCGACGTTCAGCTTGGCCGCCGGGCCCGGGTCCTGGCCTTCGTTGTTGTAGTAGCCGGGCGTGCAGTCCGGCGCCCCGGTCATCCGGCCCATGCTGGTCAGCATCAGCGCCACCCAGGCCTCCTGCGCCGCCGCGCTGACCTCGACCTCGCGGAAGCCGCCGTCCAGCGCGTGCTTGATGACGAGCGCGATCGTGCGGCCGGAGTCGGTCAGGTTGTGCGGAATGTTCGAGATCAGGTTCGCGCCCTGGGTCGGCTGTACGAAGAAGGCGTTCGGGAAGCCGCGCACGTGGATGCCGTGCTTGGACTTGATCCCCTCGCCCCAGGCCTCCGACAGGGTCAGGCCGTCGCGGCCCGTCACCTCGAAGCCCGAGCGGCGCTTGTAGTCGGTGCCGACCTCGAAGCCCGAGGCGTAGATGATGCAGTCGACCTCGTGCTCGACCCCGCCGACCACGAAGCCGTTCTCCGTGACCGCCTCGACGCCCTGGCCGTCGGTGTCGATCAGCCGTACGCCCGGAACGTTGAACGCCTGCAGATAGGCGTCGTGGAAGCACGGCCGCTTGCACAGCTGCCGGTACCAGGCCTTCAGCTTCTCGGAGGTCTCGCCGTCCTGCACGATCGCCGCGGCCCGCGCGCGGATCTCCTCCATCTTTTCGAAGTCGGAGTCCTCATAGGCGGCCAGCATCTTCTGCGGCGTGCGCTCGCCCGGCGGCAGCTGGGCGATCTTCTCGCGGATGCGCCGCGACAGGTCGGTCCAGCCGTCCATCACCAGGTCGACCTCGGCGTTTCCGCCGGCCTGGTTGGCGGTGAAGTTCTCCAGCCAGCGTTGCTGCCAGCCGGGGGTGGCGATGCTCGCGAACCACTCCGGATCGATCGGCGCGTTGGCCCGCACGTCCACCGAGGACGGCGTGCGCTGCACGACGTAGAGTTCTTTGCAGGCGCGGGCCAGGTGCGGCACGGCCTGCACGCTGGTCGCCCCGGTGCCGATGATCGCCACCCGCTTGTCGGCCAGCTTCTCCATCAGCGCCCCGCTCGGGTCGCCGCCGGTATAGTCATAATCCCAGCGGCTGGTGTGGAAGGCGTGGCCCTTGAAGGCCTCGATGCCGGGAATGCCGGGCAGCTTGGGCACGTGCAGCGGCCCGGTGCCCAGGCCGATGAAACTGGCGGTGAAGACATCGCCGCGGTTGGTCGAGATCACCCAGCGGCTGGCCGCCTCGTCCCAGGCGATGTCGGTCACCTCGGTGTGGAAGAGGGCGTTGTCATAGAGGCCGTACTGCTTCCCGATCCGCTGGCACTGGGCCAGGATCTCCGGCGCGTGGGCGTACTTCTCGGTCGGCATGTGACCGGTTTCTTCCAGCAGCGGCATATAGATCATCGAGGCGGTGTCGCACTGCGCGCCCGGATAGCGGTTCCAGTACCAGGTGCCGCCGAAGTCGCCGCCCTTCTCGACGATGCGCACGTCGGTGACGCCCTGCTCGACCAGCCGCGCCCCGGTCACCAGCCCGGCGAAGCCGCCGCCGACGAAGGCGAAGGTCACATGGTCGGTCTTCGGCTCGCGCTCGGCCACCGGAGTATAGGGATCCTGCGCATAGTGGGCGAAGCGGCCGGTCAGCTGCTGGTACTGGTCGTTGCCGTCGGCCCGCAGCCGCTTGACGCGCTCGGCGACGTACTTGGCCAGCAGCGCCTGCTTGTCGATCCGCCCCTTGGCGGGCGCGTCGGTGACGGCAGTCATGCAGAATTCCCCAACTTTATCAATCTATTGCCGCCGTGGTGGGCGCCCGGCCAAAGCCGAACGATCACTCTCTGCGGCTCGTTGTTTTTCGAATGTACAGTATGTTATCGGCGTTCTGCAATCGGGCAAGCGGCGACCCGCCGGTCAGGTTTCCAGGATCAGAAGGCCAGCACCGCCTGGACCATCGGCACCCAGGCCGTCAGGCCGGCCGTGTAGGGGGTGAAGACGCCGCCATAGGGCACGTCGACCACGCGCATCACCTCGGCGGTCAGCCACATGCGCTCGGTCGGGACGAAGTACCACTTCACCCCCACCCCGGCCTCCCAGGAGTCGCGGAACTCGCCGAACACCATCGAGCCGCGGCCGTAGGCCATCACCTTCTTCGGCACGATGAACGCCGCCCCGGACAGCTCGAAGCCGTGGTCGAACATGGTGTCGATCGGCATCGGGCCGTCGGCCTTGAAGTCGTCGATCCAGCGGAAATAGTACTGCCCGTTCAGCGACCAGCCGTACTTCTTCAGGCCGACGTCGATCGCCCACATCCGGTAAGTGGCGTTGTCCACCGTCACGCCGGGCGCGAAGGCGCCGGTGGCGAAGGTCAGCACGCCGTCCGAATTGTGCATCGAGGTGTTCTCGGGACTCGACTGATCGAGGTCTGAGAAGCGGTCTTCCCTGGCCCACGTGAACGACGTGCCCAAGCGCACGCGCAGATCCGGCGAGGCGTAGTAGTCGTCGTACATGTTTCGCGACTTGCCGGGCGGGCCAAAGTCGCCGAGCGGCTCCCACCACAGGCTGCCCGACGCCATCAGGTTCTCGTCGATCTTGGCCGCCGAGATGTTCAACGTGTTCAGGCCGTTGCCGACGAAGGCCAGGTAATGCAGGTCCTTGGTGATGTCCCCGTTGGCCCAGATCCCCTGCGTGAAGCCGGGGCGGAAGAAGTTGTCGGCCATGGTCCGGTCGGTCGACTGGAAGAACGGGAAGGTGTTCACCAGCGAGCGGCTGCCCGGCACGCCGGTATAGCCGCCGGTCAGGGTGAAGGCCTTGTTGAACTGCCAGCCGATGTTGCCGGCGATGACGATCGAGTTCGACCCGGCCGAGGTCCAGACCGTCGAGCTGTAGCGCAGCCGCGGATCGAAGATGTAGCCGCCGAGGATGAACATCGTGCGATTGACGGTGATGTCGTTGCGCAGGTTGACCGCGCGCTCGGCGCCCAGATGGTCGGTGAAGGTCTCCTCGCCCGAGGTGGTGTTCAGATACCGGACCTGGGAATTGATGTTGTATTTCAGCAGGAACGGGACGTCGGCGTCCGGCGGCGTCTGCCAGATCACGATGCCGTCCTGATAGCGCTCGGCCAGCTTCTGGCCCATCGACTCGCCAGAGCTTTTCACCGTCGTCAGCGGCGGGGCGAGCGCGGCCTGCGCAGGCGGGGCCGCCGCCGGGGCCGGCCGCGGCGCGGCGGCGGTCTGGCCGTCCAGCTGCTGCTGCAGCCGGCCGAGCGTCGCGGTCAGCGCCTGCTGCTGCTGCTCCATGGCCCGCAATTGCGCCTGCAGCGCGGAGACCTGCTGCTGCAGCTCGGCGGTCGTCGCCGGCCGATCCTGGGCTTGGGCCGCGGTCGCGAACGCGGCGCTCAGCGCGCCGGCTGCGATCGCGCGCCGGACTGTCGCCCCCGGCCCCATGGCCTCAGCAGAGCACGAGCGAAACGGCCAGGCCGCCTTCGGAGGTCTCCTTGTACTTGGAGTTCATCTCCTTGGCGGTGAGCGCCATGGCGTCGACCGTCGAGTCGAAATCGACGCGCCGGTTGGCGGGGATCTCGTTCTTGGCGATGAGATAGCCGGTCCAGGCCTTCACCGCCCCGAACGCGCAGCGCTCGATGCAGGGGATCTGCACGAAGCCGGCGACCGGATCGCAGGTCATGCCCAGGTGGTGCTCCAGCGCGCCCTCGGCGGCGTTGGCCGCCACCTGCGGCGCGTCGCCATAGGCCTGGGCGATGGCCGCCGCGCCCATGGCCGAGGCGACGCCGATCTCGGCCTGGCATCCGCCCTCGGCCGCCGACAGGGTCGCGTTGTGCTTACAGAGGTAGCCGATAACGGCGCCGGCTAGCAGCGCTTCGCGCAGCTTCTCCTTCGACATCTTCACGCCGTTCGGCCCCAGTGAGTAGATGACCGCTGGCAGGACCCCGGCCGAGCCGCCGGTCGGGGCGGTGATCACCAAGTGACCGCGGGCGTTCTCCTCCGAGCCGGCCAGGGCGTAGGCCGCGACGAGCCCGATGGCGCGGCGCGCATCGCCCTCCTGCTTCTGGGCGCTCTGATAGACGTCGTGCGCCTTGGTCTTCAGCTTTATCGGTCCGGGCAGGGTCGAGGTCGGCGCCGCGAGCCCGGTCTTCACCGTTGCGTCCATGGCTCCGAGGATCTTGTCGAGGAAGGCGTCGATCTCGGCGTCGCTCTTGCCCGAGATCGCCGTCTCGTTGGCGCGCGCCAACTGGGCGATCGAGATCTTGTCGCGGTTGCAGTGCTCGATGACTTGGCTGATCCGCTCGTACGGATACTTCGGCGGGTTCTTCTTCGGCGGCTCGTAGCCCTTCCACTCGATGAAGCCGCCGCCGACCGAATAGTATTCCTGCTCCAGCAGCACCTTGTCGCCGGCCATCAGCTTGGCGGTCATGGTGTTGGGGTGGTGGAAGTCGCCCTTGGTGGCGTCATAGACGATATTCTTCAGCGAGACCGGGATCTCCTTGTTCCCGAGCTTGACCTTGAAAGTCTGGTCCGGGTTGGTGGCCAGGCTGTCGAGGAAGGCGGGGTCGACCGTCGCCGGCTCCTTGCCGATCAGCCCGGCCAGCGCCGCGCGCTCGGTGCCATGGCCCTTGCCGGTGGCGCTCAGGCTGCCGAACAGGTTCACCTGCAGCGCCGTGGCGGTGTCCAGCTGGGCGGCGGGCAGCTTCGTGCAGCGTTGATAGAAGTCGTAGGTGATCCGCATCGGCCCGATGGTGTGCGACGACGACGGGCCGGGACCGACCTTGTAGAATTCGTCCACCAGGGTCATCACCGGCCCCTTGGACTTCTTCACGACATTGAGGCTGGGATCGAGCTTCACCGAGTCCTGCGGCGAGGTCGCCGGCGTCTGCGCATAGGCCGCGATGGGCCGACCGGTCAGGGTCGCGATGGCCGCGGCCATCGCGCTGCGCACCATGAACGCACGCCGATCCGAGCCGGCGGGCGGCTCGCTCGTATCCAGTTGCGGGACGGGATTGTCTTCTAAGACATCTTCACTGGCCATCACACCCTGCGCCTCTTGAAGAAATCAGCAGGCTGAAGGATGCGGCCGAAAGCGCTGGCTTAGCATAGGGTGAAGTGCGTAGACGCCCTGCGCGTTTTCCCTAAGGACTCGATGCCTGGGGTGTTGCGCGGGTAGACGGAGGTGGGCGGATCGGCAGGAACTCGGGGCGCGGAACGGGCGGGCAATACTGTGCGTGTCGCGCTCGGCGCTGTGCTTGGTAAGCGCCTGCTTGTCGATCTGCCCCTTGGCGATCGCGTCGTCGTCGGCTTGGCGAGCCTCGACAGCGGACAAGAACTGGCGAGCTTGGAACTCGGTCTCTAACGCTAGGGACTGATCCCCCCCCATTGCCTTCCCCGACGCCACGCCCCCAAACTCCCCGCTCCACAACCAGGAGTTCCCGGCATGAAGGCTGTCCGCTTCATCGCCTCCGGCCGCCCGCCTGAGGTCGTCGACATTCCGAAGCCCGTGCCCGGTCCCGGCCAGGTGCTGGTGCGGATGGGCGGGGCCGGGGTCTGCCACTCCGACCTGCACGTGCTCGACCACGGCTTCAGCGTGCCGGGCCCCTTCACCCTCGGCCACGAGAATGCCGGCTGGATCGAGCAGCTCGGCGAGGGCGTGAGCGGCTGGAAGGAGGGCGATCCCGTCGCCGTCTACGGTCCCTGGGGCTGCGGCCAGTGCAAGACCTGCCAGTCCTCGGCCGAGAACTATTGCGAGCGCCACGCCTCCATTCCCAGCTACGGCGGCGGCCTCGGCTCCGACGGCGGCATGGCCGAGTTCATGATCGTCCCCTCGGCGCGGCTGCTGGTGCCGCTCGGCGGCCTCGACCCGCTGGCCGCCGCCCCGCTCAGCGACGCGGCCCTGACCCCCTATCACGCGATCAAGGCGGCGCTGCCGCTGCTGACCCCCGACGCCACGGTGCTGGTGCTCGGCGTCGGCGGCCTCGGCCACATGGCCGTGCAGATCCTCCAGGCGATGACCTCGGCGAAGATCATCGCCGGCGACATCGACGAGGCCAAGCTCGCGCACGCCCGCCAGCTCGGCGTCGCCCACACGATCAACACCCGCAACGGCGACCTCGCGGTGGAGGAGATCTCCGACCTCGCCGGCCCGCGCGGGATCAGCGTGGCGCTGGACTTCGTCGGCGCCCAACCGACCGTCGACCTCTGCGCGCGCACGGTCGGCCGCGCCAGCCGCCTGACCATCGTCGGCCTGGCCGGCGGCGTGCTCAGCTATTCGGCGAACAACCCGCCCTACGGCACCCAGGTCTCCATCCCCTACTGGGGCTCGCGCACCGAGCTGATGGAGGTCATCGCGCTGGCGCAGTCCGGCGCCATCAAGGCCGACATCGAGACCTTCGCCCTCGACCAGGCCGTCGATGTCTACCAGCGCCTGCGCGAGGGCAAGATCCACGGCCGGGCGGTGCTGCGGCCCTGACGGGGCGCCTATCCCCGAGTGTCATCCCGGTTTCGGCGTAGCCGAAGACCGGGACCCATTCGCGTCTGAATCCGAAGAACGGGGCGCCGCCGAGTTGCTGCCTGCCCCATCCGGTGTTCATGGGTCCCGGTCTTGCTTCGCAAACCGGGATGACACCCGCGGTGCGGGCCCGGCGCTCACGGCCCGAACCGCCCGCGCACCAGCTGCAGCCGCACCGGCCGGCCGTCCAGCGCCTTCGACGTCCAGGCGACGGTCGCCGCATCGTTCGGGACCGGCGTGCAATAGACGATCGGGGCCGGGAACGGGCGCAGCTGGCGCAGGCAGATCTCAGTCCCCTTCAGGCTCCAGCGCCCGCTGGACCGCTGCCCGCGCCGGCCGCTGGCGCTATAGCCGCCGTCTTCGTCGAACCAGATGTGCTGGGTCTTGCCGTCGGCGAAGGTCGAGACGACGGTGTTGCCGAACGCCGCCTCGATCGGCGGCGCGGCGCGAGCAAGGCCTGGAGCCTGGCCCGCCGCCAGCGCGAAAGCCAGGACGAGCGGCGCCGCGATTCGCATGGCGCGAGCCTGCACGCCCTCTGCGTCAGCCGCGCGACAGTCGCGCTTTGGATCGGTGGCGGCGGCTGCGCTACTGATGGATCGTGCGGTCGCCGCGTTCCTGTTCGCTGTTGAGGCGCTCGACGATTTCCTCCGCCATGAACGCGGCCAGCCCGGCCAGTCGAACGCGATTGAGGATCACGGTCATCCCGGTCCAACGATCGAACACCGTCCAACCGGCCTCGTCGCGGCGCGCTTCGTACTGGAGCGTCATGACCTCCGCCTCCCATGTCGCCTTCGAAGCCCCGGCCGCGGGGCGTTCGGGCGGGGCAGGTGGGATTGATATGGCGCGGCCCAGGCGCGAGGCGTACCGTCCCCGTCATGGAAACGCCCGCTGACATTCGGCGACGCTGGTCGTACCTCCGAGGCCTGCTGATCGAGCAGCTCGCGCGCTTCGAAGACGGCTCCTACCAGATCATGTCCGACAGCAAGGATGTCAGCGTCGAGACCATCTATCAGCTGCGAGACGCGATCAGGGACTTCGACGCCCTCATCGCCGCCAGCGAAACCCGCTGTCCACCCGAGGGGTGACGGGCCTGCGCCGCTACGTCCACCGGCCGCGAGGCGCCGGACGCGCGGGCTATTTGTCCTTGGCGGTGCGTGACGCCGCGCAGAGGTCGCGGATCTGGCGCTTGAGCAGCGGTCCCTCGATCTGAGCCACGCTGAATCCTTCGACGCGAAGACGGTCGACAACGGCCCCTACTCCCGGAAATTCCCCCGTTCTGGCGAGTTGAAATGCACGTTCTAGTGGTGTGTGGCGAAAATCCATAAAGTATAAACCGATCAAAATTGAAATCGTTGCGGCGAAACCGACGAGTTGTCGCATTTTCCATAAATTACAAATTTTGTTTCGAGTCTCCAAAAATGAGCGTAACCTTCAAGTTGGGTGACGTTATGACTGAGTTTTTACTGAAATCTGGAAGCTTTTAGCTGCACCGGGAAGCTCCCTGCCTCAGCCGGAGCCGACAATGAAACTCTATATGATCTACCCCGCCAAAGCAGATGGCGTGTCCGCCAGCTTCGAGGCGATCTACTGTTCCAGCGACGCGAGCGCCTCGCGGCGAGCGTCGGCGGTGCTCAGCGAACACGACAGCGCGACCAAGGTTTCGGTGTGGCAAGGCGACCGGCTGGTGTCGTCCAGAGGCGGGGCCTTATCTCAGGAGCGCCAGAACGCGCCGGCGCTGACGGTGGGGGAGCAGGCCCCCGACTATTCGCCGCCGATGTCTTGCCCGTCCCCGCGCGCCGCCGGCGAAGCGGGGCGATCATGACGCCGCTGGTTTCGCGACTTCCCCTCAACTCGATCATCCAATTGAGGAAGTGGCTACGGACCGCAGCGCCCTACGAGATCGAACAGCTGCTGCTGGAGATCGCGTTCTGGCCGCCGGATGGCCGGGAGACCCTCGTTGCGATCATCAAGGAAGAGCGCCCCACAACGCATTGAGCCTGAGCGACATCCCTCAAGGGGTCCGCAGGCTCTCCCACGACCGCGCGCTCGGCGCGCTCGGCGCGGGGGCCGGGGCCTGGGCGCTGCGCAGCCAGGCGAGGTTGTTCTCGACCATTTCCGGCGGCAGGTCCTGGCGGACCAGGCGCTCGGCCTCGTCGATGCGGCCCGACAGCCCGACCACCAGGGCCAGGTTCTGGCGCACGGCGATCGGCGCGTCGGGGCGGGCGGCAGCCTGGCGCAGGGTCGCCTCGGCCTTCGCCGTGTCGCCGCGCGAGGCGTAGAACATGCCGAGATTGCCCAGCGCGACGGGATTGTCCGGGGCCAGGGCCAGGGCCTGGCGGTGTGCGGCCAGCGCCTCGTCGTACCGGCTGGCCTGCTCGTAGGCGACGCCCAGCAGCGAGGGGATGCGCCAGTCGCGCGGGGCCAGCTTCTCGGCGCGGCGGGCCGGGTCGATGGCGTAGAAGCCCTGGCCGCGGCCGACCTGGCTGCGGGCCGCCTCCAGCAGCGCCTCGACGTCGTTCGGCGCGACGATCAGCGCGCGCTCGGCCGCCTGCAGGGCGTCGTCGTAATTGCCCATCTGGCGCAGGGCCTGGGAGAGCTTGATCCCGGCCTCGGCGTCGTTCGCATCGACCTCGGCCTCGTGCGCCCAGAAGGCGGCGCGGGCCAGCGGGTCCAGCCGCGCCACCTGGGCGCGCTCCTGGGCGCTGGCCTTGCGCGGCGCTGGCGCGGCCGCGGCGGGCGCCTTGTCCCCCGCCTTGTCCCCTGCCTTGTCGGCGCTCTTGCCGAACGGGAAGGCCAGCGCCGGGCTGGCGCTCAAGACGAGGGCGAGGGCGGTTGCGGCGAGGGCCGACATGCGACACATGGAATGACGGGCTCCGGGTGATCGCCGCCAGCTTCGCCCCGCCCGCTTAAAGGAAGCGTTAAGCATAATTTTCCGCCGCCGGGCGGGGCAGGAGAACGCCATGACCGAAGTCGTCGTCGACCATGCCGAGGGCGCCGTCGTCCCGGTCCACGCCCTGCGCGACTCTGAGCTGGCCGGCTTCCTCGAGGGCCGCCAGGCGTTCGTGAAGGCCTTCGCCGAACTCTCGGACTTCAAGGCCAAGGCCGGCCAGGTGCTGGTCGTGCCCGACACCGCCGGCGGGATCGACCGGGTGCTGCTGGGCCTCGGCGCGGGCGGCGACGCCCAGGGCTTCCGGGTGCTGGCGGCCAGGCTGCCGGCCGGCGACTACCGCATCGCCTCGGCCCCGGCCGAGATCGCGCCCGACCAGATCGCGCTGGCCTTCGCGCTCGGGAGCTACCGCTTCGATCGCTACAAGAGGAAGGGCGACAAGCAGCCGCGCCTGGTGGCGGCCGAAGGCGTCGACGTGGCCGAGGTGCGCAGCATCGCCCACGCCTGCGCGCTGGCCCGCGACATGGTCAACACCCCGGCCGGCGACATGGGGCCGCTGCAGATCGAGACCATCGCCCGCGAGATCGCCGAGCAGTACGGCGCGCAGGTCACCGTGGTCACCGGCGCGGGCCTCCTGGAGGCGAACTATCCGGCCGTCCACGCCGTCGGCCGCGCCGCGACGCCCGAGCGCGCGCCGCGGATGATCGAGATCACCTGGGGAGCGGCCGACAAGCCGCTGGTCGCCCTGGTCGGCAAGGGCGTGGTGTTCGACACCGGCGGCCTCGACATCAAGCCCTCAGCCGGCATGCGCAACATGAAGAAGGACATGGGCGGCGCCGCCCACGCCCTGGCGCTCGGCCGGATGGTGATGGCCGCCGGCCTGCCGGTGCGGCTGGCGATCCTGCTGCCGGTGGTCGAGAACGCGATTTCCGGCGACGCCATGCGGCCGGGCGACGTGCTCGACAGCCGCAAGGGCCTGACCATCGAGGTCGGCAACACCGACGCCGAGGGCCGGCTGATCCTCGCCGACGCCCTGACCCGTGCGGCCGAGCTGGAGCCGGCCCTGACCATCGACCTGGCCACCCTGACCGGCGCGGCGCGCATGGCGCTCGGCCCGCAGCTGCCGCCCTACTACACCGACGACGAGGAGCTGGCGGGGGAGATCGAGGCCGCCGCCGCCGCGGTCGCCGACCCGCTGTGGCGGATGCCGCTGTGGAAGGGCTATGTCGACTCGCTCGAGTCCGACGTCGCCGACCTGAAGAACGATTCCGACGCCTGGGCCCAGGCCGGCTCGGTGACCGCCGCCCTATTCCTGCAGAAGTTCGCGCCCAGCGGGCCGTGGGTTCACCTGGACATCTTCGCCTGGAACCCGCGCGGCCGGCCGGGCTGGCCCTCGGGCGGCGAGGCGCAGTCGATTCGCGCCCTGTACGCGATGCTGGCGGGCCGCTTCTCGTGAGCTTCGATCCGCGCGTGACGCTCGCCCGCGGCGACCTGGCCGCCCGCGAGCTGGAAGCTCTCGTCGCTGCCGATCGCTATGCCGATAGGCGCCGATACGTCTGCGCAAAACCTGCCGCTGGGATTTTGCGTGAGCCGGACGCCGGCGCCGAGCAGGTCGATCAACTGCTTTGCGGGGAAGGGTTTGACGTCGTGGACGAGCAGGGCGGCTACGCCTGGGGCCAGGCCCGCCGCGACGGTTACGTCGGGTTTGTGGAACTATCGGCGCTGAAACCTGCCGATAGGACGCCGAATATGAAGCTATCGGCGCTGCGCAGCTACGCCTTCGAGGCGCCCAGCATCAAGTCGCGGGCGCTCGGCCCGTACTCGCTCGGCAGCTTGCTGGACATCGAAGAGCGCGAAGGCCGCTTCGCGCGGGCCGCCGGGATCGGCTGGTTCGTGGAGGATCACCTGGCCGACATCGGCGTGTTCGAGACCGATCCGGCCGCCGTGGCCCTGCGCTATCTCGGGACGCCGTATCTCTGGGGCGGGCGCGAGAGCCTCGGCCTCGACTGCTCGGGCCTTACGCTGCAAGCGTTTGGCGCCTGCGGGGTGGCTCTGCCGCGCGACACCGACCAGCAGGCGCTGGGCGGGGCGGTGGTGGCCGAAGCCGAGCTGGCCCGCGGCGATCTGGTGTTCTGGAAGGGCCACGTGGCCATGATGCTGGACGGCGAGACCATCGTGCACGCCAACGCGCACCATATGGCCACAGCAATCGAGCCCTTGTCGGTGACAAGGGCTCGCTACGTCGCGGCGGGGGTGGGCGAACCCACCGTTTTCCGCCGTTATTAGAAAGGCTTAGTGCGCGGCGGCCGGAGCCGCCGGAGCCGCCGCGGCGGGAGCCGCAGCGCCTTCGGCCGGGGCCGGAGCCGCGCCTTCGGCGGCGGCCGGGGCGCCAGCAGCGTCCGCAGCCGGAGCAGCGGCGGCCGCCGGGTTCGGCGCCGGGAACGGCAGGTTCGAGCCCTGGGTGTTCAGATAGGCCAGCAGGTTGATGCGGTCCTCGGCCTTCTTCAGGCCGACGAAGGTCATCTTGGTGCCCGGCAGGTGCTTTTGCGGCGCCTTGAGGAATTCCGAAGTCTCTTGGAAGGTCCAGACGCCGTGGGTGCCGTGTTCGATCATGACCGGCGAGTAGGCGAAGCCGGCGTGTTGGCCCGACTTCTTGCCGAGGATGCCGTGAAGATTGGGACCGGTGCCGTTGGCGCCGCCCGCTTCGATGGTGTGGCAGGACTTACACTTGGCGAAGACCGCTTCACCGGCCTTGACGTCGGCGGTCGGCAGCACGGTGCCCCAGTCGATCGGCGCTTCGGCCGCGCCGCCGCCGGCGCCCGCGTCCTCGGCGACCTCGATCGCGTAGCCCGGCTTCTCGACCGGCTGGGGGGCGAAGACGCCCGACGAAATTTCACGCAGGCCGACAATGGCCAAGCCGGTCGCAAGCACGGCGCCCGCGACTTTATTGAACGTCAGGTCGCTCATAGTCTCTAAATCGGCCCTCTCAACGGCCAGCCAAAAGCGGGCTGGCGTCAGCACGGGAATCCCCGCCCCTTATTGCGCCCGGCTCTCTTACACGCTACCGCCGCCCGCGCAACCAGCCAGTTGGTCGCTTCCGGGTGTCATGAAACCGATCGTCCTCATTCCAGCGCGCATGGCGGCCACTCGGCTGCCGGGAAAACCCCTCGCCGATATCGAGGGTCTGCCAATGATCGTCCGTGTGCTGCGCCAGGCGCAGGCCGCCGGCGTCGGACCCGTGGCGGTGGCCGCCGGTGACGCCGAGATCGTCGAGGCGGTAAGGGCCGCGGGCGGCCAGGCGGTGCTGACCGATCCCGACCTGCCGTCCGGCTCGGACCGCATCCTGGCGGCGCTAAACAGCCTCGATCCGGCCGGCGCGCACGACGTGGTGATCAACCTGCAAGGCGACATCCCGTTCGTCGCGCCCGCCGTCGTCGAGGCCGCGACCCGGCTGCTGGTCGATCAGCCGAGCTGCGATATTTCCACGGTGATGGTCGCCGAGGCCGACGTCGCCGAGCGCAGCAATCCCGACATTCCCAAGGTCGTCGCGGCGATGGCCCCCGACGGGCGCAGCGCCCGGGCGCTCTATTTCACCCGCTCTGTGCTTTATGGCGACGCGCCGGTGTGGCTGCACCACGGGGTCTACGGCTATCGCCGAGAGGCGCTGGCGCGCTTCTGCGCCGCCCCGCCGTCGCCGCTGGAGATCCGCGAGCGGCTGGAGCAGCTGCGGGCCCTGGAGATGGGCATGTCCATCTGGGCCGCGGTGATCGACGAAGCCCCGATCTCGGTCGACAACCCGGCCGACCTCGAACGCGCGCGCAAATACGCAAGGGACCACGCATGACCAAGGGACGCATCGCCTTTCAGGGCGAGCTCGGCGCCAACAGCCACGAGGCCTGCGTCGCGGCGTTTCCGGACATGGAGCCGGTCCCCCACGCCTCGTTCGAGGAGGCGTTCGACGCGGTGAAGCACGGCGACTGCCAGCTGGGCATGATCCCGGTGGAGAACTCGATCGCCGGCCGCGTCGCCGACGTCCACCACCTGCTGCCGTCCTCGGGCCTGAAGATCATCGGCGAGCGGTTCAAGCCGATCCACTTCCAGCTGATGGTCAATCCCGGCGTGAAGTTGGAGGACGTCAAGATCGTCGCCTCCATGCCGATCGCGCTCGGCCAATGCCGCAAGTCCCTGCGCCGCATGGGCCTGAAGACCGAGCCGGTGGGCGACACCGCCCTGGCCGCCAAGCTGCTGTCGGAGCATCCGGACCCGACCCGCGGCGCGGTTTCGCCGGCCCTGGCCGCCGAGCTCTACGGCCTCGACATCGTCGCCCGCGACATCGAGGACGAGCACAACAACACCACGCGCTTCCTGGTGATGACGGCCGACAAGGATCCGCCGCCGCCGCCGTTCACCACCCCGTGCGTGACCAGCTTCATCTTCCGGGTCCGCAACCTTCCGGCCGCGCTCTACAAGGCGTTGGGCGGCTTTGCGACCAATGGCGTCAACATGACCAAGCTCGAGAGCTACATGGAGAACGGCGCCTTCACCGCGACCTTCTTCTACGCCGAGGTCGACGGCCGGCCCGAGGATCGCGGCCTGGCCCTGGCCTTCGACGAGCTGAAGTTCTTCTCGGAACGCTTCGAGATCCTCGGCGTCTATCCGGCCGACCCCTTCCGTTCGCGAGCCGGCTGATGACCACCATCGAGATCGACGCCAGCGGCTGCTGGAACCGCAAGGAATTCGCCAAGCTGCTGCAGGAGACCATCCAGGCGCTGCCCGGCCATGGCTCCAGCGTCGAGGCCTTCGTGGACTCGATGGTGTTCGGGACCATGAGCGAGCTGTCGCCGCCCTACCGGATCGTCGTACTGGGCGACCTGCGGCCGGAGGTGCGGGCTTTCGCAGCCGACCTGTCCAACGCCATCGGCCAGGCGCGGGTCGAACGTCGCCGCCGGCGCGGCGACGACGTCGAGGTCAGCCTGAAGGTCGGCGCCTAGGGACTTCTAGTCTGGGCTCTCGGCCCAGGTCTTCAGCAGCTGGTGGGCGATGGCCATGGCCCCGGGGGCGAACGTGCCCTCGACCTTGCCGGCCAAGACGTCGCGGGCCTCGGCCTTGGTGAACCAGCGCACTTCCGACAGCTCGGTCTGGTCGGGGGTCGCCTCGTCGCTGGCCACTTGGGCGATCAGCCCGATCATCAACGACGACGGATAGGGCCAGGGCTGGGTCGAGTGGTACTCGACCGACAGGGTCTTCAGCCCGGCCTCTTCTTCCAGTTCGCGGGCGCAGGCCTCCTCGATCGATTCGCCCGGCTCCAGGAAGCCGGCCAGGGCCGAGAACATTCCCTTCGGCCAGATCTCCTGGCGGCCGAGCATGCAGCGGTCGCCGTGCACGGCCAGCATGATCACCACGGGGTCGGTGCGCGGGAAGTGCTCGGCCTTGCAGGCCGGGCAGGCGCGCTTCCAGCCGCCGTCGACGACGTCGGTGTGTTCGCCGCAGGACGAGCAGTGCCGGTGACGCCGCCGCCATTCAAACATTGACTTGGCGGTGGCCATGATGGCCGCGTCGGTGGCCGGCAGCCGCAGGGCCATGGCCCGCAGGTCCTCGAATCGCCCGAGCCCGGCCAGCGGGCCGTCGGCCGGATCGTGGCCACCCTCGAGGTCGACGGCGAAGACCGCGGTCTCCTGCCACAGGCCCATGAACAGCAGGCGTTCGGCCCCGCCCGCCAGGTCCTCGGCCATGCGCGAGGGCAGGTAGGCGATCTGCACGCCGCCATCCGGAGCGGTCTCCACGAACGGCTGGCCGTTCCAGAGCGCGATGGCCAGCGAGTCCTGGGCGAGAAGTTTTTCGGCCAGCCAGGAAACGTCGCCGCGCCTTTCGCTGGCGCGGTTCAGCGGGTTGCCGGCGAAGGTGTTTTGATGGGCGGAAAGCGGCATGGGCGGAGTTGTAGCTGCGCTGGCGCTTGCGCGCGAGCGCCAAGGTCGCGATATAGGGGGCGGAGATCGGCGACGGGCGGACGCCTCGCCAACCTGGTCAGGTCCGGAAGGAAGCAGCCACAACGAGTTTCGCTCCGGGTCGTCGTTCGGTCTCCACCCAGCCCCACAAGGCTCAAGCCTCCATCCTCGGGCGCCAATGGCAGAAGACGACGAACCCGAGATTCTCGAGCGCGACCCCAACACGAGCGACATGTTCGGCGCGCCTGCGGCGCCGCCGCCTGCGCCGACCGAAGAATCCGCCGCCTACACTGTCATCGCGCGCAAGTACCGCCCGCGCACCTTCGCCGACCTCTATGGTCAGGAGGCGATGGTGCGCACGCTGCGCAACGCCTTCGCCAGCGGCCGGATCGCCCACGCCTTCATGCTGACCGGGGTGCGCGGGGTCGGAAAGACCACCACCGCGCGCCTGCTGGCCCGGGCCCTCAACTACGACACCGACACCGTCCACGAGCCGAATCTCGATCTCTCGGAAGAGGGGCGGCATTGTCGCGCCATCATCGAGGGCCGGCACATGGATGTGCTGGAGCTCGACGCCGCCAGCCGCACCGGCGTCAACGACATGCGCGAGCTGCTGGACGGGGTGCGCTACGCCCCGGTCGAGGCCCGCTACAAGGTCTACATCATCGACGAGGTGCACATGCTCTCGACAGGGGCGTTCAACGCGCTCCTGAAGACCCTCGAAGAGCCGCCGCCCCACGCCAAGTTCATCTTCGCGACCACTGAGATCCGCAAGGTCCCGGTGACCATCCTGTCGCGCTGCCAGCGTTTCGACCTGCGCCGCGTCGAGCCCGACGTCATCATCAAGAACCTTGAGATGATCGCCGAGAAGGAGGGCGCGCGGGTCGAGGCCGAGGGCATGCTGCTGATCGCGCGCGCCGCCGAAGGCTCGATGCGCGACGCCCAGTCGATGCTAGACCAGGCAATCGTCCAGGCCGAGGCCGGCCAGTCGGTCACCGCCGCCTCGATCCGCGACATGCTGGGCCTGGCCGACCGGGCCCAGACCATCAGCCTGTTCGAGCAGGTGATGCGCGGCCAGGCCGGGCCGGCGGTCGAGACCTTCCGCGGGCTTTACAATTTCGGCGCCGAGCCGGGCCAGATCATGCTGGACCTGATGGACCACACGCACGGCGCGTCGGTCGCCAAGGCGATCGGTCCGCAGGCCCTGACCCTGCCCAAGGAACAGGCCGCGCGGTTGGCGGCGGTGGGCGCCTCGGTCTCGGCCGGCAATCTCTCGCGCATCTGGCAGTTGTTGCTGAAGGCCCACGAGGAGGTGCGCCGCGCCCCCGACGCGGCTGCGGCCTGCGACATGGCGCTGATCCGTCTGGCCTATGCCGCCGACCTGCCCGGTCCTGAGGAGGCGCTCAAGCGCCTGGCGGCCGGCGACCAGCTTCCGGGCGGTCCTGCGCCTGGCGGCGGCGGCGGCGGGGGCGGCGGTGTTGCGGCGATGGGCGGCGGCGGCGTGACCGCGCAGGCGCGCGTCATGGCGGCCCCGCAGGAGCAGGCCGACGCGGTCCCGACCCTGAACTCGTTCGCCGACGTCCTGAATCTGATCAAGGCCAAGCGGGACATCGTCCTGCAGCTCGACGTCGAGCGCTTCGTGCGCCCGATCAGCTTCCGCCAGGGCGCGATCGAGTACGAACCCGTCCAGGGCGCGCCGAACAACCTGGCCCAGCGCCTGGTGGCGCGGCTCAAGGAGTGGACCGGCCAGCCCTGGCTGATCGCTGCGCGCGGCGGCGGCGGAACCGAGAGCGCCTGGGAGCGTCAGAAGCGTGAGGCCCAGGAGGTCCGCGCCGAGATCGAGGCCGATCCCTTCGTGTTGGCGGTGATGCAGGCCTTCCCGGGGACCGAGATCGTCGGCGTGCGCAACCTGCCGCAGCCGGATGTCGCGCCTATCACCGAGGGCGTGGAAGACGACGAAGACGAAGAGTGAGATTGCGATGAAAGACCTCGGCTCCATCATGAAGCAGGCCCAGGCCATGCAGCAGAAGCTGGCCGACGCCCAGGCGCGCATCGCCGAGATCGTGGTCGAGGGCACCTCGGGCGGCGGCATGGTCAAGGTGACCCTGAAAGGCACCGGCGAGATGGCCGGCGTCGAGCTGGACGAGAGCCTGCTGGCGCCGGGCGAGGGCGAGGTGATCTCGGACCTGATCGTGGCCGCTCACGCCGACGCCAAGCGCAAGCTCGACGCCCAGCAGTCCGAGCTGATGCGCGAGGCCGCCGGCCCGCTGGCGGCCATGGGCCTGCCGGGCATGCCGAAGTTCTAGGCCTCTAGATCAGAGCCGCAGCTCCAGGCGGCGCACCTGGTTGGTGCGGTCCTCCAGCTCTTGGACCGCCGCGCCGACCTCGACGAACCCCTGGCGGCTCCAGAACCGCAAGGCGGCGGGGTTCTGCTCCTGGACGATCAGCCGGATCGTCCAGCCGCCCTGGGCCACCACCCATCGCCGCAGAGCCGCGACAATGGCTGCGCCCAGTCCGCGGCTGCGCGCTTCGGGCGCGACCAGCAGCATCCCCAGATACCAGGCGTGCGGATCGGGAAAGTCCCGCAGCAGGTCGATGGCCGCCGTCAGTCCCTGGTCCGTCCAGACTCCGATCACCAGCTTGTCGCGCAGCGCATGGTCCGGTGGGACCTCGACCAGCAGGTCGGCGGCGGCGTGCGCGTCGGGCGGTGAGCCGGTGACCATCACTTCGAAGTCGGCGCAGCGCTCCAGCAGTTCCTGCAGTTCGGCGACCGCGCTCCCCGAGATCAGGGCGAGTTGCGCGCCCTCGACTTGAGGAAGATCAGAAACGACCATGGCGAGCGGCTTCCTCGGAATCTGAATGGGGGGCGTCGACGAGCCGGCGGCTCATCACCGTGACCTCCTCCGTGACGTAGCCGAGCCGATCATAGAAGTCGCGGGCGGAGAGGTTGTCGGCGCGCACCATCAGTTCGACCTTCTGCACGCCTTGAGCCCGCAGGAAGGCCTCCGCCGCGAGCATGATCGCGCGCCCGTGGCCGCGTCCTCGGGCGTCGGGCGCGGCCGCCACATAATAGACCCAGCCGCGATGGCCGTCCGAGCCGGCCATGGCCGTGGCCGTGATCTCGCCGGCGGCCCGGCCGACCAGGACCGTCGCGCTGGCGGTGCGGCGGGCCAGGGCGATGTCGGCGTATGGATCGTTCCAGGGCCGGGTCAGGCCGCAGGCGCGCCACAGGGCGACGACGGCGTCGACGTCGGGATCGACTATGGGTTCGATATCGAGGCCTGAGAGCGGCGCCTCTTGTCCTGTCACGGCCGTATCTCCATCCTCCCCCGCGTTGCTGCTTCGCGGCAGAGTGTCGTTTTTCGGGCGTGGCGCCCATCCTGGACGGAGTTCACTTGGCTGCATCCGCCGGCCCCGAGATCGAACGGCTGATCTCACTGCTCTCCAAGCTGCCGGGCCTCGGCCCGCGCTCGGCCCGGCGTGCGGCCCTGGCGCTGCTGAAGCGTCGCGACCAGCTGCTGCTGCCGCTGTCGGAGGCCCTGTCGACCGCGGCCGCGAGGGTGAAGACTTGCGGCGTCTGCGGCTCGTTGGACACCCAGGACCCGTGCGCGATCTGCACCGATCCCCAGCGCGACGGCGCGCTGATCTGCGTGGTCGAGGAGGTCGGCGCGCTGTGGGCCATGGAGCGGGCCGCCGCCTTCCGGGGCCGCTATCATGTGCTGGGCGGCCTGCTGTCGGCGCTGGACGGCGTCGGCCCCGAGGCGCTGCGGATCGGGCCCCTGGTCGCCCGCGCCGCCGATGCGGGGGTGCGCGAAGTCATCCTGGCGCTGCCGGCGACGGTCGACGGCCAGACCACGGCCCATTACCTGGCCGAACGGCTCGAAGGGGCGGGGGTGAGCGTCACCATGCTGGCGCGGGGCGTGCCGGTCGGCGGCGAGCTCGACTGGCTCGACGACGGCACCATCAACCAGGCCATGCGCGCGCGGCGGCCGGCCTAGGCTCTATTCAGGCCCGACCAGTCGGCGGCGCCGAGCGTGGCGATGACCTCGTCGAGGTCGGCCTTCAGTCGCTGGAAGCCCTTGGTCGGCTCCAGCGTGCCCTCGTTCAGATAGATCCCGCGGTTGATCTCGATCTGCAGCGCGTGGGTGCGCCGGTTCGGGCGGCCGTAATGCTCGGTGGTGTAGCCGCCGGCATAGGGGGCGTTGCGGGCCACCTTGTAGCCGCGGGCTTCCAGCTCGCGCTCGACCTTCTGGGTCACCAGGCTGGAGCAGGAAGCGCCGAAGCGGTCGCCCAGCACCATGTCGCAGGGGCCGTCACGGCCGCCGGCCCTGGCGGCTGCGGCCGGCATCGAATGCCAGTCGATCAGGATCGCATAACCGTGGGCGGCGTGCGCCTCGCCCAGCAGCCGCGCCAGGGCGGCGTGATAGGGCGCGTGAACGCCGTCGATCCGCCGCCGGGCTTCGGCGAAGGTCAGCTTGCGGGCATAGATCTCCTGGCCCTCGGAGACCACCCGGGCGATGGCGCCCAGGCCGGCGGCGACGCGGGCGGTGCGAGCGCGGGCGAAGTCCGGCAGCTCGTCGGCGAACATCGCCTGGTCCAGCTCGAACGCTTCGCGGTTCACGTCGATATAGGCCCGCGCCAGATTGGCGCAGATCAGCGCCGCGCCCTGGGCCGGGCCCGAGCTGATCAGCTCGTCGACGAAGGCGTCCTCGGAGCGGCGAATGGCCAGGGCGTCGAGCGCGGCGGCGGCCATCATGTCGTCGGGATAAAGCCGCCCGGAGTGCGGCGAGGCGAACACCAGGGGCGTCGGCGCAGGGGCGGCGTCGGCCGCTGCACGCCGCACCTCGAAGGGCGCGAGCGCCGGCGCGGGACGATCGGCGGCGAGGGGCTCCCAGGCGTTCATCGCCGCCATATGACGGTGCGTCTCCGCGTGGGTCAAACAGATCGCACGCCGCGCGCTGGCCCCGATGCGCCCAGAGCCTTTTGGGGGGTAGGTTCATCGGCGATTTACGTCTGCCCAGCTAATATCGAGCCTTACGACTACGCCTTGCGAGCTCCCATGCCCCGAATTCTCCTCGCCGAAGACGACGACTCGCTGCGCGGCTTCCTGTCCCGCGCTCTGGAGCGGGCCGGCTATGAGGTGACCTCCTGCGCCGACGGCGAGGAAGCCGCCGCGGTGCTCGACCAGGACTGGGACCTGCTGCTGACCGACATCGTCATGCCCGGCATGGACGGGATCGAGGTGGCGCGCCTGGCCGCGGCCCGGCACCCGGGTCTGCGCATCATGTTCATCACCGGATTCGCGGCCGTGGCGCTGGCCGCGGGCGAGAGCGCGCCTCCCGGCGCCAAGGTGCTGTCCAAGCCGATTCACCTGCGCGAGATCGTCTCCGAGGTGGAGCGGATGATGGCCGCTGCATAAGGTGTGAAAATGCGGCTTTGGGCGCTTGCGTAAGCCCGCCCTCGCCGCTATACCGCCGCCTCCCGTTCCCGAAAGGGAGCCGACTGGTTCGGACGTGTAGCTCAGCGGGAGAGCACCTCGTTGACATCGAGGGGGTCACAGGTTCAATCCCTGTCACGTCCACCATTCCTTCAGCCGCTGAACCGGCGTGAATTCCTTCCCCACGAATACCTCCGAGAAGTCCGCCGGTTAGGCGGCCACGCATCCCTACGCCTGGCTCTCAGAGAGTCGCCAACCGGCGCCGACGCTCGCAATTCGCCCGGTTTTCTCCAGGGCCATTCCAGAAGTGTAGGTTTCGGTCCGCGAGCCACTCTGGATATCGCTGCCAACAGCGAAATTATCAGCGATTTCCAATTTCGGTGACGCCGCCACGACGTCCGCCTGCTCGTCTAACACCCTTGCATCTGAAACGATTTCGGCTCCGCCGGGCAGCCGAAGCCAACAATAGCAGCGCGGCCAGCAGCCGCAGCGGTGAGCCCCCTCAGAGGTCAGAGGGCCGGATGGCGCTCCGCCGCGACAGCGCCAGCTCCTCAGAGACCAGGCCTCCACGATTGCGTGAGTTGCCACGGCCGCGCCCCTCCGCCGCCCCCGGTGTTTCCTTGGCCCGCTCGGCCAATGCCTCCTCCCATGAGGGATGCACCGAGCACTCCTCGTGGCGAGCCGCCAAAGGGACCACCGAAACAGTGTGACATCCAGCATCGGAATGATACGGAGACCTGCGGGCGCCAGCCGAACAATGTCGCGCGAGCAATGTGTCGTGAGAGCGCTATGGAACGTTATACCTACTGCATCAAATCCAAGGGTGAAGTCGGCCACCCGAGGTTATTCACGCACCCAGACGCCCCACGATGACTGTCATCGCCGAGCACTCGCTGGACATTTCGGACGCCCACGAAAAGGTAGTCGTGAGGGTCTATGCGCCTCGGCAAAATGATGGTGCAGGCACCTGGATATGCCGGTTCGAGATCATGGGGGGCATCGAGACTTTGCTCGATGTCCAAGGCGAAACGAGCCTCCAGGCGCTGTCCCTGGCTCTAAAGGGGTTGGCTGCGGTTCTCTACGGCTCTGATCTCTATCGAAGTGGACGCTTGGGGTTCTTCGGTGACTTTAGCGGTTATCTCGGCGTGCCGGCTCCCAACGTCTTCCTCGAAGAAGCGCCCTATCCGTTCTGATCAATTGCTCCCCACAAGAGGCCTTCCCGTAAAGCTAAGCCAATAAGGGCTCGGGGCGCTTGGAAAGTGGAGACCAGTCCCTCACACACTGCCCACGCCACCATCCTCCTAACAAGCTGGTTCCAAGCCCTCGCCGCCTAGCTGCTGCGCGCGAACGCCTGTTCGCTATCAGAAGCGATAGGCGGCCCGCAGGCCCAGGCTGTCGGCCCCGTCGTGGGTGTCGCTGCCGAACTGGCCGTTGCTCCAGTGCTGGCCCTCGAACTCGACCGCCCAGCGCTCGTTGAGCCGGTAGCCGACCGCGAAGGTGGCATGGAACACCCAGCGCTTGTCGAATTCGATATATTCGTCGCGCGCCGCCCGCCGACGCAGGTTCTCCTCATGCGGCTGGCCGGGCTCGGGGCGCGCCAGGTAGAGCGAGCCGTCATGCACCGCGACCCCGGCCCCCAGGTCCAGATAGGCCTGCTGGCGCTCGAACCGCCAGATCAGTCCGCCCTGGGCGTAGTTGGTGTAGCCGTCGAGGCTCAGCTGGGTGCTGAGGAACGGCCGCGGCGTCCCGACCGCCTTGAGGGCCTGGACCGGCGGGAACAGGTACTCGACGATCACCGAGGCGCCCTCTTCCGGCCCGTGCGGCGAATACCCGGCCCCGACGCGGAGCTCCTGAGCCTGCGCCGCGCCGCTGGCGGCGCCCAGGGCGACGCCCAGCGCCGCGGTCAGCCGTACTTCATGCGAGAATGCCGCCCACCTCATGGGCGCAGTAGAGCGAGGCCTTCCGGCCGCGCCTATGGGGCGAAACCCCGAGGAGCTGGTCCGGGTCGAAGCCGATGTCCATGGGACGCTGCGTCAACCCGTGCGAAGGGTCCGATTTTGTTGTCGGATGTCAAAAAACCTTGCCGAATAACGGTGTTGCGATTTGAACGCAGTTCGAATGCTTTATTGCGGGGCTGCAAAATTCACCTAGCGCGGGGGCTGCGAACTCGCGTCTGATCCTCTCACCCACGGGCGACCATCGCGTCAGATCGAAAACGGCGTCCGTCGAGGGGGAGGAAAATGATGTTGAAGAGCAGGTATCTCTGCGGCGGCTCAGTCATGGCCGTCGCTCTGGCCCTCGGCGGCCAGGCCTATGCCCAACAGGCCAGCACCGTCGAGGAGGTGGTGGTCACCGGGTCCTTCATTCGTGGCACGCCTGAGGACGCGGCTCTGCCCGTGGACGTGATCGGCGCCGACGACCTGGCTAAACAGGGCTCGCCGAGCACCGTCGAGCTTCTGAAGGCGCTGCCGGTCTCCAGCGGCGTGCTGGGCGACACCAACCAGTTCGACCCGCGGGCCCAGGGCTCGGAAGGTTCGGGCTCGGTCAACCTGCGGGGTCTGGGGGCCCAGCGCACCCTGGTGCTGATCAACGGCCACCGCATGGCGCCGAACCCGTTCGGCCAAGGCGGCGCGGGGATCGTCGACACCAACATCATTCCTTCGGCCGCGGTCGGCCGGATCGAGGTGCTGAAGGACGGCGCGGCCGCCACCTACGGCTCGGACGCTATCGCCGGGGTCGTGAACTTCATCACCCGCAAGGACTTCGATGGTCTCGAGCTGAACGGCAGCTACCGTTACATCGACGGCTCCGACGGCGACTATGACGGCAGCATCATCTGGGGCCACACCTGGGAGAACGGCAACGTCCTGCTGAGCGCCGGCTACCAGCATCGCTCGGAGCTGCCGACCACCGAACGCGACTGGGCGGCCCAGTCCTACTTCAACAACCCGGAAGGCGGCTGGTCGGCGGGCAACGCCGTCGCGCCGTTCCTGCCGGTCACCAACAACCCGGCGACGGGCGCCTTCATTCCGGCGGCGGGCTTCGCGCTCGACAACGGCTGCGCCCCGCTGGGCGGGGTGGTCCAGGGCGGCGCGCTGCCGGCATGCTTCTTCAACTTCATCCCCTACGACAACCTCGTCGAGATAGAGGACCGCTTCCAGCTCTACGGGGAAGCCAACGCCGACCTGGGCGACAACGCCCAGCTGCACGTCGAGGTCTTCTATTCCGAGACCGACGTGCCCGAGTGGAAGACGTCGCCGTCCTACCTGGCGCTGCAGACCCCGACGGCCGCCACCAATCCGACCGTCGGCCAACTGCCGGCCTCGGTGCTGGCCGGCTATTTCGTCCCGGCCAGCAACCCGGGCTTCATCGCCTATCGCAACGCCAATCCGACGCAGATCCCGGCCTTTGCGACCGGCGTCCACATTCCCGGCGTCCGCTACCGGCCGCTGTCGTTCGGCGGCAACCCGGCCTTCGACTACGGGCCGTCGGAAGGCCGCCGTCACTATGACGCCTTCCGCGTCAGCGGCGGCATCAAGGGGCAGTTCAACGACGCTATCGGCTATGACTTCGCCCTGACCTACGGCCAGGAGACCGGGGTGCGGACCGGCTACGACACGATCGTGTCGCGCTTCCAGATGGCCCTGCGCGGCTACGGCTCGCTGAACAACGGCACGGCCGGGGGCTGTACGGCGGCCGAAACCAACAACTTCACGACCAACGCCGGCAACACCGCGCTTGGCTGCTACTATTTCAACCCGTTCTCCAACGCGATCGCCAACAACACCATCACCGGTCAGACCAATCCGGGCTTCAACGCCTCGTTGGCCAACAATCCTGAGCTGGTGCGCTGGTTCTTCCAGGAAGTCTCGACCAAGCAGACTTCGAAGCTGTTCGTCGCCGACGCGGTGTTCAACGGCGAGCTCGGCTGGGAGCTGGGCGGCGGCGCGGTCGGATGGGCGGCCGGGGCGCAGTTCCGCCGCAGCCTGTTCACCTCATCGTACAACGACCTCAGCAACATCGACGCCAACCCCTGCATCGATACGCCGTTCAACGGCTCGACCTCGTGCTCGGTGCGCAACGGGCCGCTGATGTTCCTGGGCACCGGCGAGGAGGCCGATCTCGAGGGCGACGTCTACGCGCTGTTCGCCGAAATGGCGCTGCCGGTCACCGACGACCTGCAAGTCCAGCTGGCCGCTCGCTATGAGGACTACGGCGGCGAGACCGGTTCGACCCTCAATCCGAAGATCGCCGTCCGTTGGCAGGCCACCGAGGCCCTGGCGTTCCGCGCCTCGGCTGGTTCGACCTTCCGCGGTCCGCCGCTGACCCAGCTGACCACGTCGAGCGTGACGGCGCTGTCGTTCATCGGCGGCGCCTTCCGCGCCATCGACATCTTCGGCAACCCGGATCTGGAGCCGGAGAAAGCCACCACCTACAGCGTCGGGGCCATCCTCAACGTCGGCAACTTCAAGGGCAGCGTCGACTACTGGAACTTCGACTTCGAGAACCCGATCGTCGCCGAGCCCTCGGCCTCGATGGTCAACACGATGTTCCCGGGCGGTCTTTCGACCAACTGCGGCCAGGCGGCCTATGCCGATCTGCAGGCCCGCTTCGTGTTCCAGGGCGCTTGCAGCATCGCGACGATCTCGCGGGTGCGGACCAACTGGACCAACGGTCCGGGCGTGAAGACCTCGGGCATCGACGTGCTCGCCGACTACGACGCCGGCGACGTCTGGGGCGGCGACCTGCGGATCGGCGGCTCGGTCACCTATACGCTGGAATACAAGGTCGACCCGTTCAAGATCGGCGACGTGACGGTCGAGAAGGAGTTCGATGCGGCCGGCTACCTCAACTACCAGCTGACTGCGACTTCGCTGCCGCAGCTCAAGGGCTCGGTCTATGCCGAGTACACCCACGGGGCGCACAACCTGCGTTGGACGGTCAACTACATCGACTCCTATGTCGATCAGCGCGCCTCGATCTTCGCGGCGAACCCGGTCAATGGAGCGATCCAGCCGGACGGGGCGAAGATCGATGAGAGCTGGGTGCACGAGCTCGACTATCGCGTCTTCCTGCCGTGGGACGTGACGGTCAACGTGTCGATCGACAACCTCTTCGACACCGAGCCGTCTTTCGCCCGCCTCGACCTGAACTATGACCCGTTCACCGGCAATGCGCTGGGGCGGACCTACAAGTTGGCGGTCAAAAAGAAGTTCTGACGCTTACGGGACGGCTGCGAACTGAGTCTCGCAGCCGGCTCCGAATGTGACCTGAAGGCGCCGCGGGCTTCCCCCGCGGCGCCTTTTTCTATGGGCGCGGCGCCGGCGCCACACCTGTCGGCAGGCGCTTCGCAGCGCCGATTCCGGCGCGCGGCGAATTATTCGAAGCTCCGGTTTGATCCGGGCGTCGTTTGGATCGGTCCAAAAGTCCGGAAAATACGTGAAACCAATAGCTTAGTAAGTATTATTCCTGGGTGATCAAAATTTACTCACCGCGGTATGTGGTTGAACCTGAAAACTCTCGGTTCTGTCAAAAATATGCGCTGATCTGTCTCGCATTTCAAGTTTGCAATGATGGTGACAACGCACTGGCGTCTTGGCGCATCTACGTCGATGATCGCCATACTCGGGCATAGATAAACGCGGCATTTCAATCGCCGCGCGCGCTCGAGGGGGAAAGGAAACACTTATGTTGAAGAGCAGATATTTCTGCGGCGGGTCGCTATTGGCCGTCGCCCTGGCGTTCGGCGTGTCGGGTACGGCCGCCGCCCAGGATGGCGGCGCCACGGTAGAGGAGGTGATCGTCACCGGCTCATTCATCGCCGGGACGCCTGAAGACGCCGCCCTGCCGGTCGATGTCATCGGCTCCAAGGAAATGGAGGCGCGCGGGTCGCCGACCATGGTCCAGCTGATCAAGACCATCCCGTCGTCCGGGGCGGTGATCGGCGAAAACAACCGCTTCGGCTCGGGGTCGGGCGCGGCGACCATCAACCTGCGTAACCTCAACTCGCCGACCACCGGCTCGCGCACCCTGGTGCTGTTCAACGGCCGGCGCGTGCCGGTTTCGCCGCAGAGCCTCAACTCGGTCGACGTGAACCTGCTGCCGACGGCCGCGATCGGCCGGGTCGAAGTGCTGAAGGACGGCGCGGCCGCCACCTACGGCTCGGACGCCATCGGCGGCGTCGTGAACTTCATCACCCGCACCGATCTGGACGGCTTCGAGTTCAGCGGCCAGTACCAGTTCATCGACGGATCGGACGGCGACTACGAAGCCAACCTCGCCTGGGGCAAGAAGTGGGACAATGCTGACGCGCTGATCACCCTCGGCTATCGCCACCGCTCGCAACTGCCGATCCAGGAGCGCGACTGGGCGCTGCGTACCGGCGTCGACGGCTTCCTGCAAAATCCGCTCGGCGGCTGGGCCAGCACCGGCAATCCCGGCCAGTACAATGTCATCTCGTCGTTCGCGGGCAGCCCGAACACCGGCTTCACCTCCGCGACGCTGGGCGCCGGCCTGCCGGATATCGGCTGCGCGGCCAACGGCGGCGCGCCCTACAACATCTCCGCCGTGATCGGCCTGCGTCAGCTCAATCCCGACGCCAACTCCTGCCAGTTCCAGTACACGGTGTTCGACAACCTCGTTGAGGAAGAAGAGCACTTCCAGGCCTACGGCAAGTTCAACTTCGACATCACCGACACCCTGTCGGCCAATGTGGAAGTGCTCTACGCCATGCACGACACGCCCAACCAGAGCTGGGCGGTGACCGGGCCGAATCAGTTCCCGACCCCGCTGTCGGCCGGCGGCACCTCGCCGATCCCGGCGCTCAGCCCGTCCGATCAGGGCCGCTTCTACATCCCGGCGAGCAACCCGGGCCTGATGGCCCTGGTCAATCAGGTCAACAGCGCCAACTGCAACGGCACGGTGCTGCCCTACGGAATCGATGCGGCCAGCTGCCAGACCGCGCTCAACGCGGCGCGCACGGCGGTGGCCACGGCGGCGACCAACGGCGTGGCGGCCAGCCAGACGGCCTGGCGTCCGATCGGCTTCGGCGGCAACCCGTACACCGAAGACAAGCACGCCCACTATTCCTACAAGGTCGACACCTTCCGCGTGTCGGGCGGCTTCAAGGGCGAGCTGCCGTTCGGGATCAACTGGGACGGCGCGCTGACCTACCAGCAGCAGGACTACACCCGCGTTCAGGAAGACCTGTCGGTCAATCGCCTGCAGCAGGGCCTGCGCGGCTTCGCCAGCCGGGCCGGCGCGGCCGATCAGTGCACCGCCGCCGAAACCGCGAACTGGACGACCAACGCCGGTAACGCGGCGATGGGCTGCTACTACTTCAATCCGTTCTCGAATGGCTTCGATCAGAGCCTGTCGGACGTCCCGGCCAACCCGTTCTATGTCGGCTCGAGCGCCATCCCCGGCTTCAACGAAGCTGTCGCCGCCCGCAACGAGGTGGTCGACTGGATGGATGAGCGGCTGGTCAACAAGATGTCGACCCGCCTGTTCGTCGCCGACATCGTCCTGAACGGCGAACTGCCGTGGGAGCTGGGGGGCGGTGCGGTGAAGTGGGCCGCGGGCGCCCAGTACCGCTACGACCAGTACAAGCAAAACCCGGAAGTGCTGCACGACGTCAACGCCACGCCGTGCGTCGACTCCGTGCCGTTCGGCGACGGCCAGCCCTACTGCCTGACGCCCACCGGGCCGTACCTGTTCAACGCCAACCTGGCCCAGTACGACGTCTCGCGTGAAATCAGCTCGGTCTTCGCCGAGACCCTGCTGCCGATCACCGACGACCTCGAACTGACCCTGGCCGCCCGCTACGAGTACTATGCGGGCCAGGGCGAGACCTTCAATCCGAAGGCGTCGCTGCGCTGGCAGGCCCTGGACTGGCTGGCCCTGCGCGGCTCGGTCGGCACCACCTACCGTGCCCCGTCGGCGATCATCACGACCACGAACTTCACCCGCGGTCTGACCAACGCCAACGGCACGTGGCGCGCCAACGACCAGTACGGCAACCCAGACCTCGATCCGGAAACCGCCTTCACCTACAGCGTCGGCGCGATGGCCAAGATCGGGGCGTTCCGCGCCACGGTCGATTACTGGAGCTTCGACTTCGAAGACCAGCTGATCCTCGAAAGCGCCACCGACATGCTGGCCGCCGCGTTCCCGTCGACGGGCGCGAACGTCTGCACCAGCACGGACCCGGCCTATGTGGCGCTGCGTTCGCGCTTCACCTTCACCGACCTGGGCTGCGGCCGCGCCAACGTCCAATCGTACCGCACGCAGTACATCAACGGCGGCAAGGTGAAGACCTCGGGCGTCGACTTCCAGGCCAGCCTCGACGTCGGCGACCTGTTCGACGGCCAACTGACCACCGGCTTCGACGGCACCTACCTGATCCAGTACGACGAAGACCCCTACCTGATCGAAGGCGTCCCGGCTCCGACCCGCGGCACTCAGGAACGGGCGGGCACCTACCGCGCGTCGATCTTCACCGGCTACAACCGGGTGCGGGCCAACGCCTACGTCAACTGGGCGAGCGGCATCCACAACCTGCGTTGGCAGACCCGCTTCATCAGCTCGGTCAACCAGACGGAGTCGAACTCCATCGGTCTGGCGATCGCCACCAAGACCACGACCAAGATCCCGGAATACTGGCAGCACGACCTGACCTATCGGGCCGAACTGCCGTGGGACACCACGCTGACCGCGACCGTGCAGAACATCTTCGACGAAGAGCCGCCGTTCGCGATCGGCACCCAGTACAACTACGACCCCTCCAGCGCCAACCCGCTGGGCCGCGTCTTCGCGGTGGCCGTGAAGAAGCGCTTCTAGGCTTCAGCTTCAGTACGCGTAGGCAGGCGCCGTCCCCGAGAGGGGGCGGCGTTTTGTCTTGCATGGGGTACGCGTCACTGTAGAGCCCCCGGATCACCCGCAATCCGGGCCATTCATGCAACAGTTACGGCTCAAATTGCCGTGACGTCAGCTGGGCGGGGGCTCTCCAAGGCCCTGGGCGGGCCGTTCTGGCCGCCATCGCCGCGCGTCGGCCTGAAATGTTACGAAACCCTGGCAGCATAAGGGATCGACGTTCTTCGATCGGCAATATGGGTGCTGTATCAGGGGTTTATGAACGCTGTTCACTACCGCAGGCCGGGCGCCGCCGGGTTCAAGACAACAGTATATTGCGGGCCTGAAAAATAGTGGCGCGGCCCGAAGGCCCGTTCGATGATCTTTCTGCTCATGAGTCAAAAGCCCCCGCATCAGATGGGGGCGGCTCTCGAGGGGGAAGGAAACCTATGTTGAAGAGCAGATATTTCTGCGGCGGCTCGCTGCTGGCCGTCGTCCTGGCAATTTCAGCCAACAGTTCAGCCTATGCCCAGGCCTCCACCGTCGAAGAGGTGGTGGTGACAGGCTCGTTCATCGCCGGCACGCCGGAAGACGCCGCCCTGCCGGTGGACGTTATCGGCTCCAAGGAGCTCGAGGCCCGCGGGTCGCCGACCATGGTCCAGTTCATCAAGACCATCCCGTCGTCCGGGGCGGTGATCGGCGAGAACAACCGCTTCGGCTCGGGGTCCGGCGCGGCGACGGTCAACCTGCGCAGCCTGAATTCGACGGTCACGGGGGCGCGGACCCTGGTGCTGTTCAACGGCCGGCGGGTGCCGGTCTCGCCCCAGGGCCTGAACTCGGTCGACATCAACCTGCTGCCGTCGGCGGCGATCGGCCGGGTCGAGGTGCTGAAGGACGGCGCGGCCGCCACCTACGGCTCGGACGCCATCGGCGGGGTCGTGAACTTCATCACCCGCACCGATCTGGACGGCTTCGAGTTCAGCGGCCAGTACCAGTTCATCGACGGTTCGGACGGCGACTACGAGGCCTCGCTAGCCTGGGGCAAGAAGTGGGAACGGGCCGACGCGCTGATCACGCTCGGCTATCGCGCCCGCTCCGAAATGCCGATCTTCGAGCGCGACTGGGCGATCCGCACCGGCGTCGACGGCTTCCTGGAAAATCCGCTCGGCGGCTGGGCCGGCACCGGCAACCCAGGCGGCTATAACTATGCGCTCACCGCGCCGGTGGGCTCGCCGACGAGCGGCTTCACCTCCGCCAGCTTCACCGGCGCCTTGCCGGACATCGGCTGCGCGGCCAACGGCGGGGCGCCCTACAGCCTGACGACCCTGATCGGGGCGCGGGCGGTCGTGCCCGACTCCGGCGTCTGCAATTTCCAGTACACGAGCTTCGACAACCTGGTGGAGGACGAGCACCACTACCAGGCCTACGGCAAGTTCAACTTCGACGTGACGGACAACATCACCGCCAACATCGAAGTGCTGTACGCCATGCACGAGACCCCGCTGCAGAGCTGGGCCGTGACCGGGCCGAACCAGTTCCCGGCGCCGCAGCTGGCCTCGGGCGCCTCGCCCGGCGGCGGGGTGTCGCCGATCCCGGCCACGGGCACCGGCGAGCAGTCGCGGTTCTACATTCCCAACACCAACCCCGGCCTGCTGGCGTTGATCTCTCAGATCAACGCGGCGAGCTGCGCGGGGCCGAACCTGCCCTATGGGGTGGATGCGGCCAGCTGCGCGACGGGACTGGCGATGGCGCGGGCCGGCGTGGCCAGCGCGGCCGCCAACGGCGTGGCGGCGAGCCAGAGCATCTGGCGGCCGATCGGCTTCGGCGGCAACCCGTACACCGACGACGAGCACGCCCACTACACCTACAAGGTCGACACCGCGCGGGTGTCGGGCGGCTTCAAGGGCCAGTTCGAGAACGGCATCGGCTTCGACGTGGCGATGACCTACCAGAAGCAGGACTACAACTATAACCTCGAGGATCTGTCGGTTAACCGGCTGCAGCTGGCCCTGCGAGGGTTCGGCAGCCGTGACGGCAATGCCGACCAGTGCACGGCCGCGGAAACCAACAATTTCACGACCAACGCCGGCAACGCGGCCATGGGTTGCTTCTACTTCAACCCCTTCACCAACGCCTTCGACGAGAGTCTGGCGCGGGTGGGGCCCAACCCGTTCTACGTGGCCAACAGCACCATCCCCGGCTTCAACGACGCGGCCGCCAACCGCGGGGCGGTGGTCGCCTGGATGGACGAGAAGCAGCGCAACGAGATCTCGTCCGAGCTGTTCGTCGCCGACCTGGTGGTGAACGGCGAACTGCCCTGGGACCTCGGCGGCGGCAACGTCGCCTGGGCGGCCGGTGCGCAGTACCGCTATGACCGCACGATCCAGGATCCGGACGTGTACTACGACGCCAACGCGACGCCGTGCGTCGATTCCCCGCCATACGGCGACGGCTCGCCCTACTGTCCGACCACCTCGAATGGTCCGTTCCTGTTCAACGCCAACCTGCGTCCGTATGACGTGAACCGGAAGATCAGCTCGGTCTTCGCCGAGACCAAGATCCCGTTCACCGAGAACATCGAGCTGAGCCTGGCCGGCCGCTATGAGTACTACGAGAGCCAGGGCGAGACCTTCAATCCGAAGGCTTCGCTGCGTTGGCAGGTCGTGGACTGGCTGGCCCTGCGCGGCTCGGTGGGCACCACCTACCGGGCGCCGGCGGCGACGATCACCACGGACAACTTCACGCGCAACCTGACCAACGCCAACGGCACCTACCGGGCCAACGACCTGTACGGCAACCCGGACCTCGAGCCGGAGACCGCGTTCACCTACAACCTCGGCGCGGCGTTCAGCTTCTCGAACTTCCGGGCGACGCTCGACTACTGGAACTTCGACTTCGAGGATCCGCTGACCTCGGAAGCCACCGCCGACCTGCTGAACGTGATGTTCCCGGGCGGCTCGGCGACCGGCAATTGCGGCAACCCGGCCTATGCCGCGGTCCAGGCGCGGTTCACCTTCGCCGGGGCGTGCAGCCGCGCCAACATCCTGTCGTACCGGACCCAGTACATCAACGGCGGCGGGGTGAAGACCTCGGGCGTCGACTTCCAGGCCAACCTGGATGTGGGCGAAGTGCTGGGCGGCGTGTTCACGGCGGGCTTCGACGGGACCTACCTGCTGAAGTTCGACGAGGAGCCCTACATGATCGAGGGCTTCCCCTCGAACGCGGCGGGCGTGCAGGAGCGGGCCGGCACCTACCGGGCCTCGCTGTTCACCGGCTACAACAAGCTGCGGGCGAACGGCTATCTGAACTGGTCCAGCGGCATCCATAACCTGCGCTGGCAGACGCGGTTCATCTCCTCGACCACCCAGGTGGAGACCAACTCCATCGCCCTGGCCGCGGCGCTGAAGAAGCCGATCAAGATCTCGGAGTACTGGCAGCACGATCTGACCTATCGGGTCGAACTGCCGTGGGAGACGACGGCGACGCTGACGGTCCAAAACATCTTCGACGAGGATCCGCCGTTCGCGATCGGCACCCAGTACAACTACGACCCGGGCAGCGGGAACCCGCTGGGCCGCGTCTACGCAGTGGCGCTGAAGAAGCGCTTCTGATCAGGGCCTCCGGCCGACGCGGCGACGCGTAGAGCCGAACTGCGGGCGTCGCCCCTCGAAGGCGGCGCCCGTTTTTTGTGTCAGGGCTTGGACTTCGGCGGCAGGGCCGCAGCTTCCTCGGGGGTCAGCTTGGTCACCGTGCGCACTTCGCAGCGCTGGGGCCCGAACGGGCCCTTGGTGATGATCGTCGCATCGAGGCCCGAGCAGATCGAATTGCCGCCGCGTGACACCAGGCCGATGGCCTGGTTCCAGTCGATGTCGGGGCAGCGGGCGAACAGGTCGAGCTTGTAGACGTCGCGAACCCCGACCCGGACATAGACCGTGCGCTCGTCGACGGCGTTGAAGCCGTTGGCGCTATTGGCCCAGAAGCAGCTGCGGGCCGAGTTGCTGGCGGCGACAGCGGCGTCCGACGCCGGCGGGGTGGTGCAGGCGGCCAGGGCGAACGCGCCCGTCACGCCGACGAAAGCCTTGATCATGGTCACTCTCCCTTGCCGGTCTCGGTGACGAGGCTACGATCTCTGCGAGCGGCGCGCCTGCGGAATCGGTCGGGCGCGACGAGCTCGGCCAGCGGCGCAGGCAGGGGCGAGGGCGCGCCGAGCGCCTGGGCGGCGACGTGCTCAGCCAGCAGCGGCGCCAGGCAGAAGCCGCGCGACCCAAGGCCTCCGAGGACGTAGACGCCGTCCAGGTCCGGCGCCGGACCGGCCAGCGGCAGGTGGTCGGGCGTCGTGGCGCGGACCGAGGCGCGGCCATTCAGTTCAGCCTCACCAACACGCACGGCGAGGCGGGGCAGGGCGGCGGCCAGGGCGGCGAGGTTGCGGTCGTGATCGCCCGGACGCAGGTCGGTCCCGGTCTCGCCGCGGTCGTGGGTGGCGCCGAACAGCAGGCCCTGGCGGGTGGGGACGGCGTAGCCGCCCCAGGCGGCGGCCTGGGGCGTGGTCGCTGCGTCCGTCCAGCTGGCCTGGCCGCGGACCGGGGCTATCGGCAGCCCGTCCAGCAAGCCGCCGATAGCTGGCCCTATCGTCAGGATTACCGCCTCGGCTTCCAGGATCGTGCCGCCGGCGGCGTCGAGCAGCACCCAGCCGCCTGGGCCGGGGCGAAGCTGGGCGACCTGCGCGCGGCGCACGGGGCCGGTCCAGGCGGCCAGGATGCTCGCCGGCTCGACGACCAGGGCGGGGATCATGTCGAGGGCGGGGCCGGGCGCAGGCTCGCCCAGGCGGGCGCTTGCCGTCACCGTATCGATCGGCTCCAAGGCGCCCGGCTCGAAGATGTCTGAAGCGGCGATCCTGGCGAAGCGCTCGACGTCGCGATCCCCGCCGGCGATCTGCAGCACGCTGCGGGCCAGGACGGCGCTGGGCAGGGTTTCATAGAGCCGGGTCGCGCGAGCGAAGGCCTGTGCGAACAGGCGGGCCAGCGGTCCCAGGCCGGCGTCGAGGCGCGGCGTCACCAGTGCGGCCGGGTTGCCGGAGGCGCCGGCCCCTGGTCCCTCGGCGTCGAGCACGACCGGATCGCAGCCGAGCGCGCGCAGGGCGCGGGCGGCGGCGGCCCCGGCGATCCCGGCGCCGACGACGGCGACGCGCGGGCGGCCGGCGGCTTGCAGCTCGCCCGGCAGCCGCGCCTCCAGGCGTTCGCGCTTGCGGCCGAAGCCGGGGCGCTTGTCGACGGCGAAGCCGGCGGCGGCCAGGCCACGGCGGACCGCCCCGGCGACGGTGAAGGTGGCGACCCGGGCGCCGGGCGCCGAGCGGGCAGCGACCAGGGCGAGGATCTCCTCGCGCCACATGGCCGGGTTGAGAGCGGGCGAGAAGCCGTCGAGGAACCAGGCGTCGGCTGGGCCAGGCCACTCGGCGAGCGCGGCCTCGACGTCCATCACCGCCAGGTCGATGGTCGCGCCGACCTCGGGTAGATCGATGCGATGAAAGCCGCGGGCGCGTCCGGGCCAGCGCGCCGTCAGCAGCCCCGCCAGGTCGGCCAGTTCCGGCCACCGCGACAGGGCGCGGGCGGCCTCGTGGGCGGTGATCGGGTGGGCCTCGACGCTGAAGATGTGGAGATGGGCGCCGGGCGGGCCGGCGGCGCGCCAGAGGTCGAGCAGGGCCAGGATGTTGAGGCCGGTGCCGAAGCCCAGCTCGCCGACCGTGAATCGGTCGCGGCCGGCCCAGGCCTCCGGCAGCCCGCAGCCTTGCAGGAACACCGCGCGGGTTTCGGCCAGGCCGTCTTCGGCCGAGAAGTAGACGTCGCCATACAGGCGCGACCGCGGTTGGCCGTCGTCGGTCCAGGCTAGGGGGGATTCGTCGCTCATCGCGCCGTTATAACGCGCAATAGAAAAGGGCCGCCCCGAGGGACGGCCCTTCGCTTAAGAACGCGGATGCGTTCGTAAGACTTACTTCGCGGCCGGAGCGGCAGCGGCGTCGGCGGCCGGAGCGGCAGCCGGAGCAGCAGCGGCGGCAGCGGCGTCGGCCGGAGCGGCGGCGGCAGCGGCGGTCGCGTCGCCAGCGGCCTTCGTGGCGTCGGCAGCGGCGTCAGCGGCGGTGGCGGCGGCGTCGGTCGCGGTGGCGGCGGCGTCGGTCGCGGTTTCGGCGGTGGCTTCGGCAGCGTCAGCGGCCTTTTCGGCCGGCTTGCCGCAGGCGGCGACGGACAGAGCGGCGACGGCGGCGCCGGCGACGAGCAGCTTGCGGAGGATTTCGGTGGTCATGTCTGGGTCCCCTGGAAACAGAGTTTAGAAGGCGCCCAACGAGGCGCCCCTGACGGGGAACATCGCTGTGCTGTTTCGGAATATGCCCGGCTTGGCGCTCAGGGCAAGGCTTTAATTCACGCCCTCGTGATCACTTTTGCAACCCTTCCCCCCATTCGCCCGAAAACCAAGGCGTTCGCGGGTGTTGTCGAACCTCGCGTCAATGTGGTTTCGAAGGATGGTCCGGCCCGGATCGGTGGTCGGCGGAGGGTTTTGCGATGGATTCGGCTTTGGCGGAGGCGCCGCGTGCGCGGCTGATCGACCTGAAGGCGCGCGGCGGCGCGATGGCGGCGCTCGACTTCGGCGATCCCGGCCGGCCGGTCGACATCGTCTTCGTGCACGCCAACGGCTTCAATGCGCGAACATACCGCACCATCCTCGAGCCGCTGGCCGAGGACCTGCGCATCCTGGCCGTGGACCAGCGCGGGCACGGCCGCTCGACCTTGCCGGCCGAGACCGTGGGGCGGACCTCGTGGAACGGTCTGCGCGACGACCTGCTGGCGCTGTTGCAGACGCTCGACCTCAACGACGTCGTGCTGGCCGGTCACTCGATGGGCGGCACCGCCTGCGTGCTGGCCCAGGCGCTGGCGGCCGACCGTGTGCGCCGCGTGGTGCTGTTTGATCCGGTGGTGATGCCGGCGGCCGGGCCGGTCGATCCCGAGCAGCTGAGCAACTCGCCGCTGGTGCAGGGCGCGCTGCGCCGACGGTCGGTGTTCCCCGACAAGGCCACGGTGGTGAGCGCCTACACCGGCCGCGGCGCGTTCCGGACCTGGCAGGGCGAGATGCTGGCCGACTACGTCGCAGACGGCTTCCGCGAGCGCGACGACGGTCAGGTCGAGCTGTCCTGCGCGCCGGAGTGGGAGGCGTCCAACTTCGCTTCGCACGCCCACGACACCTGGGGTGCGTTCGAGCAGGCCAAGGTTCCGATTCGGATCCTGCGCGCCGAGGAAGGCTCGACCTGCCGCGAGGATCCCAAGCTCGACGCCCTGGTGGCCGCCGGCCGCATCCAGGTCGAGACGGTCGCGGGCACGAGCCACTTCCTGCCGATGGAGCGGCCGGACCTGGTACAGGCGGAGCTGCGGGCGGCGCGGGCCTAGAGCAAAGTCCGATCTGATCGGATTTTGCTCAGGACACTTTGATTTTAGAGCGCCAGCCCCGCCGGCGAGGCGGCGCGGTAGGCGGCCTGCGCCTCCTCCGAGATGTCGACGACCTTGCGCTTGTCGAGGTCGAACGAGACGACGACCGCCTCGGCGCTGGCCCAGGGCCGGCCGCTCTGCGGGTCGACCATCCAGTGCATGACCCGGCGGGTGCGCGCGTCGCAGCCGGCGAACCCGGAGCGCAATTCGATCCCGTCGCCGGCCTGCGGCCAGTCGAGGTGCAGGACCCGGTATTCGAGCACGGCCCCGCCGATCCGGGCGTCGGGGGTGCCGTCGGCCGGCCCGGGCCGGACCTCTCCGAACAGCCGCCCCACCCCGTCCGAGACGCGGCCTATGAAGATCTCGGGCCGCATCCGTCCGAAGACGTCGCATTCGGCCGGCCCGATGACGCCAAGGCCGATCCGCTGGAGGCCGAGTGCGTCGGCGCGTCCCA
Source organism: Phenylobacterium sp. NIBR 498073 (assembly GCF_027286305.1). Lineage (NCBI taxonomy): Bacteria > Pseudomonadati > Pseudomonadota > Alphaproteobacteria > Caulobacterales > Caulobacteraceae > Phenylobacterium > Phenylobacterium sp. NIBR 498073. The sequence goes on along the minus strand of NZ_CP114599.1, from coordinate 3,980,940 downwards.
GGGAGGCGGTGGCCACGACCGGCGCGAGGTCGACGCTGCGCGCCGCGGCGAAGCCCGGAACCTCGACCGTCAGCGCACGCGCCGCCTCGCGCAGGCGCTGGGGCCAGGGGAAGGGGCGCAACTCACGCGCGGTGGCGTGATCGACGACCAGCTGGAAGGTCGCGGCCGGCTGGCCGTCGAGGTGGCGGATGACCAGCAGCAGCCGCGCGTCGCATTCGCCGAGCTCCACGACCCCGCCGGTCATGTGCAGCGCCGCGCCGGCCTCGGCCTCGCGCAGAAAGCGGATGTGCTGCTCACGTACGACCAGGGTCGATTCGCCGTCGCGGGCGAAGGCGCGCGGCATGCCCAATCGCGCTGCGAGGCCGGCCAGTCCTTCCTGGGCCTTGGCGACCCAGAAGCGGACGTTCATGTGCCCCATCTCGTCGCATTCCCAGGTGTTAACGCCGCCGCTCCAGACCTCGACGCCTTGTTCGGACACTTGCACGCTCCCCCGACACTCGAAAAACGGCGCGAACCTTAGGGGGAGAGGGCCGCGGGCGCCAGGAGGCTGGCCCTGGCGGCCGCGAGGCGCTAGGGTCCGGACTCAATTGAGCCAGTATGCGTAGGTTGCGGCGAGCAGGACGGCCGAGAGGTAGTTCCTTGCGAGCTTGTCGTAGCGGGTAGCGATGCGTCGGAAGTCTTTTAGCCTGCACCACATGCGCTCGACGCGGTTTCGGTCCTTATAGGCGTTGGCGTCGTAGGGGATTGGAGTTCGGCGAGAGGTGGTGGAAGGGATCACCGCCTCGGCCCCGCGCTCGGCGAGCCGCCTGCGCAGATGGTCGGCGTCGTAGCCTTTGTCAGCCAGGAGCTTCTGGAAGGGGCCTGTGGCCTGGATCAGGGCGTGAGCCATGCTGATGTCGTTGATGTTTCCGGCGCTGAGCAGCAGCACCCTGGGCCGGCCGCGCTCGTCGACCAGGCCATGGATCTTGGTGGTGCGGCCCCCACGCGAGCGGCCTATGGCTTGGAGGAAGGCCCCCCTTTTGCGCCCGCCGCCGACCGGTGCGCCCTGACGTGGGTAGCGTCGATCGCCGCGCCATAGATGCCGGTGTGGCCCGTCAGCGCCTCAAACATCTGCAGCCAGAGCCCCTGGCGGCTCCAGCGGTTGAAACGGTTGTAGACGGTCGTGTAGGGCCCGAACTCCGGTGGGCAATCGCGCCAGCGAGCTCCGCTCTTCAGCATATGGACAATGCCCGAGATCACCCGGCGATCATCCACCCGATGGGCGCCCTTACGACCTCGCGGAAGCAACGGCTCGATCCGAGCCCATTCTTCGTCGCTAAGCCACTGAACCTGCTTCGCCATATCCAAGGCTCCTTCCGGAATCCTTGAATCAGCAACGCCAACGCCGCGCTAGACCCTATTGAGTACAGACCCTAGGGCGGGGCATCGGAGACAATGCGAGGCGCAAATGAGCGGCGACGAGTTCGTCTATGACGAAACCACCGGCGAATGGGTCAGCGCCGCCGAAGCGGCCGCCAACGCCAAGGCGGCGGGCCAGGTCGAGGTCCGCGATTCGGTCGGCAACCTGCTGGCTGACGGCGACAGCGTCACCCTGGTGAAAGACCTGAAGGTCAAGGGCGCGGGCCAGACCCTGAAGCGGGGCACGGTGATCCGGTCGATCCGGCTGACTGGCGACGACCAGGAGATCGACTGCCGCCACGAAACCATCAAGGGCCTGGTGCTGCGCGCCGAGTTCGTCCGCAAGGTCTAGTCGCGCTTGCCTTCGGCCGGGTCGCCCGCCGAGCCCATGTGGCCGCCGGGCGGGGCGTCGGTGTCGAAGCTGCGGCTTTCGTCGGGCATTCGGTCGTCGGCGTGGGCGGCGTCGTCCTTGGGGCGGGCGCGGCCGTGCGCCTGGGGCTTGAGGTGGTCGTCGCGGGGATGGGACATCGGGGTTCTCCAGGGCTGACTGGAAAATTCTCCGAGGCGGCTTCGCGTTCCGGCATCCGCGCGCCGGTGGCCGACGTAACGACTGCATGGCAAGGTCGAACGTCTCCGGAGAACGCCGCATGCCGCCGCCCGCCCGCTTGCTCGTCCACCGGCACGGCCTGGTGACGCGCACGACGCACTGGATCAATCTGGCGGCGCTGATCGTACTGCTGCTCAGCGGACTGCAGATCTTCAACGCGCACCCGGCGCTGTACTGGGGCGAGGTCTCGAGCTTCGCCCGCCCGTGGGTGGCGATGTTCGCCGCCGAACGGGGCGGCGAGGCGGTCGGGATCACCAAGATCGGATCGACCTATGTCGAGACCACCGGCGTGCTCGGCTTTTCCGGGAACGAGGTGCGCGGGTTTCCGGCCTGGGCGACGCTGCCCAGCTATCGCAGCCTGGCCGACGGGCGCCGCTGGCACTTCGCCTTCGCGTGGCTCTTCGTGCTGAACGGCCTGGTTTATCTGAGCGCGGGCCTGATCGGCGGCCACGTCCGGCGCGACCTGCTGCCGGCCCGCGATCAGCTGACGCCGCGCCATCTGGCGCGCGAGATCGCCGACCATGCACGGCTGCGGTTCGCCGCGTCGCGGCGCTACAACTTGCTGCAGAAGCTGACCTACCTGGCGGTGATCTTCGTCCTGCTGCCGATGATGGTGCTGACTGGGCTGTCGATGTCGCCGGGAATGAACGCCGGCTTCCCCTGGCTGCCGGAGCTGTTCGGCGGCCGGCAGTCGGCGCGTACGCTGCACTTCATCAGCGCCAGCCTGATCGTGCTGTTCGTACTGGTGCACGTGGCGATGGTGCTGGTCTCCGGTCCCTTGAACGGCCTCCGGGCGATGATCACCGGCAAGTACGCCGTGGCGGAGGACGCGCGATGATGGACCGCCGCCGATGGCTCTCGGGGCTGGCCGTCGCCGCGGCCGGCGCGGTGCTCGGGGCCTGCGACAAGCTCACCATGAACGCCGGCGTGCAGCGCGGCCTGGCGCGGGCCGAGGGGCTGACCCGCCGCGCGCAGCGGCTGGTGGTCGACCGCAAGGCGTTGGCCCGCGAGTTCAGCCGCGCCGAGATCTCGCCCGACTTCCGCGCCAACGGCTCGACATCGCCTGGCGACCCGGACTACCGGGCGCTGGTCGAGGCCGGGTTCGCCGACTGGCGGCTGGTGATCGACGGACTGGTCGAGCGGCCGCTGTCGCTGAGCCTGGCCGAACTGCGGGCCCAGCCGGCCCGAACCCAGATCACCCGCCACGACTGCGTCGAGGGTTGGTCGGCGATCGGCGAGTGGAGCGGCGCGCGGCTGGGGCCGCTGCTGGACCGCGCCGGGCTGAAGGAGACTGCGCGCTTCATCGTCTTCCACTGCGCCGACACCCTGGACCCGAACGCGCCGGCGGCCTTGGGCCGCTACTATGAGAGCATCGACCTGATCGACGCCTATCACCCGCAGAGCATCCTGGCCTACGACATGAACGGTGCGCCGCTGGCGGTGAAGCATGGGGCGCCGGTGCGGCTGCGGGTCGAGCGCCAGCTCGGCTACAAGCACGCCAAGTACGTCATGCGCATCGAGGCGGTGGCCGACCTGGCCGGGATCGGCGGCGGCAAGGGCGGGTTCTGGGAAGACCGCGGCTATGAGTGGTACGCGGGCATCTGAGCCGCGGAATTGACATCGGCGCCGGAAAATCCCGAACTGCGCCTTGCGGGGACGGGCCCTGCCAGCAGGACGATGACCATGAACGCCGTGATCGCTGCAGGCGCCGGCTTTCTCGCCGCGGTGCTGTGGATCGACCTGACGTTCGACGTGCAGGTGCAGCGCCGGGGGGCGGATCGCGCCCCCGACGAGGTGCTGGCCTCGATCGCGCCCTATTACCGGCGGGTGACGACCGGGGCCTGGCCGATGAACTGGCTGACGCCGTCGGTGCTAGCCCTGACGTTGGCGGCCATCCTGGTGCAGGCGGTCGAGCGGGTGCAGCCGATCTGGGTCAGCGGCGCCTCGCTGGCGCTGGCGGGTGTCGTCATCGGGCTGGCGCTGTGGCGCACCTGGCGCAGCGCGGTGCGGCTGGGGCAGGCGGTGGACACGCCGGAGGTGCAGACCAGGCTGGCGGTGAACGTCTATCGCGATCACCTGATCAGCCTAGCGGCCATGCTGGCGCTGGTCGGCCTGCAGGCGGCGACCAGCTTTCCGTTCTAGGCTTCAGTTGTAGGGCGAGGCGCCGATCAGCTCGGCCTCGGCTGCACAGGCTGCGCCGTCAGGCGCCTTGGCGGACTTGCGCAGAGCCGCCAGCTCCTTGCGGGCGGCGTCCATGTCGGCGCGGAAGGCGGCCGAGCCGTGCAGGCCGGCGACGACGATCGAGCCGTTGGTGCGGCCGGCCTCGACCGCGCTCATGTTGTGCACGCCGCAGATCAGCCGGCTTTCGCCGAACGAGCGGGCGCGGGCGAGGATCTCGGTGGAGCGTTCGGGAACCAGTTCGGCCAGGATCAGGCCGACGGTCCAGCCCCAGGTGGTGTGGCCGGAGGGGTAGTCGGGGCTCTTGGCCAGGCCGTCGGTCTTGGCCACGCAGATGTCGCCCTCGTCGATCAGGTAGGGGCGCTGGCGCTTGTAGATGTCCTTCGGGTGATTGACCGCACGGCGCACGTCGTAGCGGGCGGTCATCAGGATCTTGGTCAGCTTGGGCGCGGCTTGCGGGGTCAGCTCCATGCCGATGGCGCAGCTCATGTCCTTGACGATCGCGGCCTCGTCGGCGTCGGCGGCGGCGAGCGACCAGCGCGGGCTGTCCTTCAACGAACGGGTGGCGAGGAAGGCCGAACGGTCGGCCTGATAGCGGATCGTACCCGGCGTCGGGGCCGGAGGCAGGATCTTGTAGCTGTCGGGAGCAGCTTCGCCGAGATAGCCGCTCGGCGCGGGCTTGGCCTGTTGCTGCGCGAGCGCGGTTCCGCCGACGGCGGCGAGCGCGGCCACGGCGGCCAGACTGACGACGATGCGGTTCATGACGACCCTCCCGAACTGGCGACCGATCATGCGGAGCCGCGTGCGCGGTTCAAGCGGTAGATTTGCCGCTAAGGTGACGCGGACAAGTCCGCAGCCCTGGAGAACGCCATGCATCCCGCCATCGCCCCTGGAAACGTCGCCGTCGTCACCGGCGCGGCCAATGGCATCGGGGAGGCGGCCGCGCGCCGCCTGGCGGGCGAGGGGATGCGCGTCTGCCTGGCCGATTTCGACGCCGAGCGGCTGGCGCGGGTGCAGGCTGATCTCGGCGACCAGGCGATCGCCGTGACGCTGGACGTCTCCAACCGCGCCGCGGTGGAGGCGCTGGCGCGCGAGGTGGCCGATCGGCTGGGGCCGGTCTCGGTGCTGATGAACAACGCCGGGGTCGGCGGCGGGGGCGATGCGCTCTCCAACCCCGACGGCTGGGCGCGGGTGCTGGGCGTCAACCTGATGGGGGTGCTGCACGGCGTCCAGGCCTTCGTCCCGGCGATGGCGGCCAGCGGCGCGCCGGGACTGGTGGTCAACACCGGCTCCAAGCAGGGCGTGACCATGCCGCCGGGCGACACCGCCTACAACGTCTCCAAGGCCGGGGTGAAGGCGCTGACCGAGGGGCTGGCGCACACGCTGCGCAACACGGCCGGCTGCCAAGTGAGCGCCCACCTGCTGGTGCCGGGCTTCACCTATACCGGGATGGTCGCCAGCCGGATCCCCGAGCGACCGCCCTCGGCCTGGACCTCCGAACAGGTGGTCGAGCGGATGTTCGAGGGGATCGCCCGCGGCGAGTTCTATCTGTGGTGCGAGGACAACGAGACCCCGCGCGCGGTGGACGAGAAGCGGGTGCTGTGGACCGCCGGCGACATCGTGGAGAACCGCCCGGCGCTGTCGCGCTGGCATCCCGACTGGAAGGAGCGCTTCGACCGCTTCATGGCCGGCGAATAGCCGCAAAGAAAAACGGCGCCCCGAGGGGCGCCGTTTGACGTCTTAGGCCTTCTTTTCGAAGAGCTTGTTCCAGCGCGGCTTGGTGCGCGTCTTCCACGAGCCGCGGTGCCAGGCGTCCGAGGCGATCAGCGGCACGACGGTGGTGGCTTCGGCGAACACCATCTGTTCCCAGGTCACGTCGACCTTGCCCCAGGAGCAGGCCTCCTTGAGGGTCGAGGACGAGCAGGCGCCGTCGCGCACGTCGGCCACGGTGATCTGCACCGCGTACTTATGCATCTCGGCTTCGTGGCCGAGGATCTCGGCGCAGACCACGGTGTCCTGGGCGAAGTTCTTCGGCACGCCGCCGCCGACCATGAACAGGCCGGTGGTGCCGGCCGCCAGCTTGATGTCGGTCAGTTCGCGGAAGTCGGCGACCGCGTCGATGGTCAGGTAGGGCTTGCCTTCCTTCATCTTTTCGACCTGGTGCTTGACCAGACCGAAGCCGGCCGAGCTATCGACGAAGGCCGGGCAGAAGATCGGCACGCCTTCGCGATAGGCGGTCTCGATCAGCGAGTCCGGCTTCTTGGCGTTGCCCTCGGCCAGCCACTTGCCCATCTCCCAGATGAACTCGCGCGACGAGTAGGGGCGCGGCTCCAGCAGGTTGCAGATCTCGTAGATCGTGCCGTCGCAGTTCTGGAGTTCTTCTTCGTCGATATAGGTGTCGTAGATGCGGTCGATATAGAGGTCGCGCAGGTCGCGGTCGTCGACGTTCGACTGGGCCTGGTAGTGCTTGAAACCGAGGGCTTCGAAGAAGTCCATGTCGACGATCGAGGCGCCGGTCGCGACGATCGTGTCGATCATCCCGTACTTCACCATGTCGCGGTAGATGTGCATGCAGCCGCCGGCGCTGGTCGAGCCCGCGAGGGTCAGCCAGGTCGAGCAGTCCTTGTCTTCCAGCGACATCGACCAGATGTCGGCGGCGCGCGCGGTGTCGCGGCTGGTGAAGCTCATCTTGCGCATGGCGTCGATGACCGGACGGGCGTCGTACTGGTCGATGGCCACGTGCTCGACGGTGTTGGCCAGCAGCTCGGCCTTGCGGTTCGACTTCTGAACGTCAGCGTTCATTCTTCAAGATCCCTTGAGGTTTGAGCGCCCGTCCAAAATGGAAAAGGCGCGACCGGGACGGAGCGACCGGCCGCGCCCCGAGCGTTTCCCATCAGGGAAACGCTCAAAGCTAGAGATCAGACCATTTCCTTCGCCGAACCGGAGGCCTCTTCGGCTGGAAATGGTCGGAACTGCGAAACGGTCGGCTTATTTCCGCCGACGCTTCTTTCCGCGCGCACGCGACAGCTTCACGACATTCTGGTTCTCCTGGCGGGGAACCGGAATGGACCGACGGGCCAGGCCGTACATCGAGGCCATAGGAGCATCGGACGCCTCGACGGTTTCGGCGTCGCCGTAGCCGTTGAAGCGGGTGTTCATCGCCACGCCATAGGCGCCGAGCATGCCGATCTCGACATAGTCGCCCTCGCGCACATCCTCAGGCAGCCAGAACGGGCCGGGCATGTGGTCGAGCGAGTCGCAGGTCGGACCCCAGAAGCGGTACGGCTTCAGCGTGCCTTGGACTTCCTTGGCCTCGCCGTTCTCGCTGCGGAGCAGCTTGACCGGAAAGGGCCATTTAGTGTGCGCGGCGTCGAACAGCGAGCCGTACGACCCGTCGTTCAGATAGAGCGCGTCGCCCTTCTTGAGTTCGACCTTGGTGAGGATCGACGAGCCTTCGGCGACTAGCGCCCGGCCGGGTTCGCACCACAGCTCGGTCGTCTCGTGCACCATCATCTCGGCGAAGCCGCGGTCGATGGAGTCCACGTAGTCGGCCAGGTCCGGCGGAACCATGCCGGGATAGACCGACGGGAAGCCGCCGCCGACGTCCACTACGTCGGCGAACACGCCGGCGCGGACCAGCGCCCGCGAGGCCTGGGTCATCGCCGCCTGATAGGCGGTCGGCCGCATGCACTGGCTGCCGACGTGGAACGAGACGCCCATCAGGTCCTGGGTCGCACGGCGCGCGGCCAGCAGCAGGCCCGGAGCCTGGTGCTGATCGACGCCGAACTTGCCGGCCAGCGAATAGGCCGCGCCCTCGGCGGCGACGCCGAGGCGGACGATGAGGTTGAGGTCCTTGGCGCCCTGGGTCGCGGCGAGGATCTTCTCGAGCTCCTCGTGCGTGTCGAGGGAGAAGGTCTTCACGCCATGATCGAAATAGGCGGCGGCGATCGCCGCGCGGCTCTTGACCGGGTGCATGAACGCCATGCGCGAACCCGGCGCGTGCTGCGCGACCAGCTCGATCTCGGGGACCGAGGCCACATCGAAGGACGTCACGCCGTTTTCAACGAGGGCCTTGATGACCCACGGCGAAGGATTGGCCTTCACCGCGTAGAAGACGTCGCCTTTGAAATTTTCCTGGAACCAGCGCGCCGCTACCGCCACCGCGTCCGGTCGCGCAATGGCGACAGGGCGTTCCGGTGGCCGCTCACGGACCAGGTCCAGGGGCGTATGGTACGTGCGCAATTCACGTAGCCCCCATTGGCAGTTGAACCCAGACCGGCGTTAGCAGCGCTTTTGAGGACATCGGGTCCGCCGGAGCCGTGCGAAATAGGGGCGATGATCTCCGATGTAAAGGGGTTTGTTCCTTCGCCCAGAAATTGTCATCAAAGCCAAGCCGGGTCAGGACTTGCGAGGGGGCGGACGCAACATGGTTTCGAGGGATTTTACGGATGCCCCGATCACTTTGCGCATAGCGGTTTGCGGGGATGCGGCGCACATCGCCAGGCTGCACGACGAGGTCTGGCGGGCCACCTATCGCGACCTGGCGACTCCGGCGGCGTGGGAGGCGCTGACCGAGGCGGTGCGTCGCGCGCGCTGGGATGAGGTGCTGGGCGAAGACCATCCGCGTCGCACGACTCTGGTCGCCGAGCAGGGCGGGCGCATCATCGGCTTCGGCACCGCCTGCGCGCCGACCGAGGCGGTGTTCGGTGGGCGCGGCGAGGTTCGCTGGTTGCATGTGGACCCGGCCGCGCAGGGGAGAGGCGTCGGCCGGCGGCTGATGTCGGCGCTGTCGCGCCAACTCGCCGACTGGGGCTATGGCGGCTGCGCGTTGGCGGTGGTGGTCGGCAACGCGCCGGCGATGCTGTTCTACGAGCGGCTGGGCGGGCGCCGGGCCGGCGGCTTCACCGATCCGGGACCGCTTTGGCCTTCGGACAATATCGTCCTCGTCTGGGATGAGCTTTCGGCGCTGATCGGGGACGGGCGGTACTGACCGCAGCCGTGCATTCGAAGACATGTGACAGCCGATGATACTATCGCGCGCTGGACCGAAAGCGTGGCCCTATGTCATGAAGCCGTCGCAAGGGTCGGCGATCACAGCCAGTCCGTGCGCGCGCTGATCCGGGGAAGCCTCGCCATCTATGTCTGAAGCCGCCGTACTGTCCGTGCGGAACGCCTCCAAGAGCTTCGGCTCGCGGCGCGCCCTTGATTCCGTGTCCCTCAATGTCAGCAAGGGCGAGATGATCGCCCTGATCGGCCCCTCAGGGTCCGGCAAGTCGACTCTGCTGCGCTCGATCAGCGGCCTGCAGACGATCGACGCCGGCGCCGGCCGGATCGAGGCGTTCGGCGGCGTCGTGCAGTCGGACGGCAAGATCAGCGGCAAGGTGCGCGAAGCGCGCATCCGCATCGGCTTCATCTTCCAGCAGTTCAACCTGGTCGGCCGCCTGACCCTATTCTCGAACGTGGCGTTGGGCTCGCTAGGCCGCATTCCGTTCCTGCGCGGGGTGTTCGGCTTCTGGCCGGACGAGACCAAGCAGGCGGTCATGGCCGCGCTCGCCCGGGTCGGCGTGGCCGAGTACGCCGGCCAGCGCGCCAACACCCTGTCCGGCGGCCAGCAGCAGCGCGGAGCGATCGCCCGAGCCCTGGTCCAGAAGGCCAAGATCATCCTGGCCGACGAGCCGGTCGCCTCGCTCGACCCGGTGTCGGCGCGCCGGGTGATGGAAATCCTGCGCGACCTGAACCAGCAGGACGGCCTGACCGTGGTCGTCACCCTGCACCAGGTCGACTACGCCCTGCGCTACTGTGACCGCGTGGTCGCCCTGAAGGCCGGCAAGGTCGTCTATGACGGGCCGGCCTCAGGGTTGGAACGCAAACAGCTCATCGACATCTACGGCCCGGAATTCGAGGACGTCTTCTGGGAAGGAGCCCCGCAATGATCGACCGTCGCCTGCTTATCGGCAGCAGCCTGGCCGCCCTCAGTGTTGCGGCCTGCGGCAAGTCCGAAACCACCACGCCCGCCGGCGGACCGCCGAAGGTGGTCAACTTCTCGATCCTGGCGACCGAGAACTCGACCAGCATGGAGACCTTCTGGAAGCCGATCCTGGCCGACATGGAAAAGTCGATCGGCATTCCGGTGAAGCCGTTCTTTGCGTCCAACTACACGGCCCTGATCGAGGCGCTGCGCTTCAAGCAGACCGACGCCGGCTGGTTCTCCAACCAGTCGGGCCTGGAGGCGGTGCGCCGCTCGAACGGCGAAGTGTTCGCGCGCACCTTCGATCCCAGCGGGTCGGACGGCTACAAGTCGCTGCTGATCGTCCCGGCCAGCTCGAAGACGACGCTGGAAGACGTGCTGAAGTGCGACAAGACGCTGACCTTCGGGATCGGCGACGCGAAGTCGACCTCGGGCACCCTGGCGCCGATGACCTATCTGTTCGCGCCCAAGGGCATTCGCCCGGAAGCCTGCTTCAAGCAGGTGCGCGCCGCCAACCACCAGGCCAACCTGTTCTCGGTGGCCAAGGGCGTGCTGGACGTGGCCACCAACAACTCGACCGCCCTGCGTCTGCAGCGCGAGCGCGGCTCGCCGGTCGCCGACCAGGTGCGGGTGATCTGGGAAAGCCCGAAGCTGCCCGAGGACCCGATCATCTGGCGCTCGGACCTCGACCCGGCGGTGAAGGAAAAGCTGCGGCAGTTCTTCCTGACCTACGCGCAGGGCGAGGGGCCCGAGGCCGAGCGCCAGCGCAAGCTGCTGGCGGCGCTGTCGATCGGCGGCTTCCGCCCGGCCGACAACTCCCACCTGCTGCCGGTGCGCGAGATGGAGGCGACCGAGCAGCTGCTGGAAGCGCGCAACGCCGGCGACAAGGTCAAGGAAGCCCAGGCCCAGAAGTCGCTGGACGCCATCGCCGCCGAGCGCGCGGCGCTGGAAGCCAAGACCGGCCAGCCGGTCGCGGCCCAGTAGGATATTTCCGTGACCGCCAGCGTGACCAATTCCGATCTCCTGAAACCGCCGTCGCGGCCCCTGGGCCAGCAGCTGTTCGATCTCGGCCTTTGGGGCGGGATCATCGTGCTGCTGGTGATCAGCTTCGGCCCCGCCGAGATGAGCAAGCTGCCGAAGCTGTTCGCGAACTCGGACAACATGCGGCAGTTCGGACGCGAATTCCTGCATCCGGACTTCAGCGACTGGACGTTCCTGGTCAGCCAGATGTGGCTGACCATCCAGATCGCGCTATGGGGTACGGCCATCGCCGTGCTGATCGCCGTGCCGCTCGGCCTGCTGGGCGCGCGAAACGTCACGCCGCCCTATGTTCAGCTGCCGATCCGGCGGCTGATGGACGTGCTGCGCTCGGTGCCGGACCTGGTCATCGGCACCATCTTTGTCGTCGCTGTCGGCCTGGGGCCGTTCGCCGGGGTCATGGCCCTGGCGCTCAACACCGGCGGGGTTCTGGGCAAGCTGTTCTCCGAGGCGGTCGAGTCGATCGACAAGGGCCCGGTCGAGGGCGTGCGGGCCACCGGCGCGGCGCCGCTGCAGGAGGTTGTCTGGGGGGTGATCCCGCAGGTTGCGCCGCTGTGGACCTCGTATGCGCTCTACCGGTTCGAATCCAACAGCCGGGCGGCCACCGTGCTCGGCCTGATCGGCGCCGGCGGCATCGGTCAGATCCTGTTCGACAGCCTGAACTCGTTCTCGTACTCGCGAGTCGCGGCCATCGCGATCGTCATCGTGATCGCTGTCACATTGATCGACCTGCTGTCGCAAACCATCCGTGCACGCCTGCTCTAAGGCGTGACCAGAATGTCGCAGGCGGGGCCGAACGCGCGCCCCGCCGCGCAGCCGCCGTCGGCGGCGGGATTCAACAAAATCGTTGCCATGTAAGGCATTGATCGCCTTTCGAGGGCGCTAGCGAGCGTCTACGGGAGGGGCATCGCAAATCCGTCACTAAACTGACGATCTGCTGTCGCTGAAGCTTGGCGGAAGCGTCACGGGACCTCGTTAAGCCGCCTCGCAAGCCTCTGAAAGGGCTCACGGGGATAGCTCTACAAGGATCCTGATAATGAAGATCAACACCTCGCTTTGCGCCGGGGCGGCGCTCGGCGTGATCGCGCTCGCCATCGCCGGCGGCGCCCAGGCGCAAGACACCACCACTGCCTGGAAGGGCGCGCCGCTATTCCAGAACGACACGCTGACCTTCAAGGTTCGCGGCCGCGTCTACGAAGACTTCGTGCACCAGGAGGTCGATCGCCAGACCGGCGCCGACTTCGACGCCAACGTCACCCGCCTGCGGACCGCGCGTCTCGGCGTGGAGGGCACCTGGAACGCCAACTGGGCGTACAAGGCCGAGTTCACCGTGGCCGGCGGCTCGGCCAACTGGGAAGACCTGATCCTCGAATACAAGCCGACCGACAGCGTCTCGATCATGGCCGGTAACTTCAAGACCGTGTCGTTCGAGAATATCTCGTCGTCGCGCTACACCACCTTCATGGAGCGCGGCCCGTTCAACGACGTGCTCGACATCGGCCGCGTGATGAACGTCCAGGTCAAGGCGAACGGCGAGAACTGGACCGCCGCCGTCGCGGTGTCCGGCGACTCGCTCAACAACGCCGACCCGACCGCCACCGCCACCGGCGGCAGCGAAGTCCTGGGCGTCAACGGCCGCGTGACCTGGGTTCCGATCAACGGCGACGCCACCAAGCTGCACGTCGGCGCCTGGGCGCGTTATCGCGATCGCCAGGACCAGGCCAACTTCAACTATCAGGCCCGCAACAACACCAACTACGGCGCCCGCTACATCTCGACCGGCGCGGTCGGCGTCGCCGACACCATGGTCGGCCTGGAAGGGGTGTTCATCCAGGGGCCGTTCGCCGTGCAGGCCGAGTGGGCCAAGGCCGATGTTGATCGCCTGGCCAACGTCTCCAGCGACTTCACGACCTACTACGTCGCCGGCTCGTGGTTCGTGACCGGAGAAATGAAGAACCTCGACGTCAAGAAGGGCGAGTGGGGCCGGACCAAGATCCTGAACCCGGTCACCAGCGGCGGCCTCGGCGCGCTGGAGCTGGCGGTGCGCTACGACAACACCGACCTGACCAACTTCAACATCCCGGCCACGGCCGGCGAGTACTCCGCCTGGACGCTCGGCGCGAACTGGTACGTGCACCCCTACGTCCGCTTCATGGCGAACTACACGAAGTCCGAGAACGACAACAAGGCCGTCGGCGCCGACGTTGACGTCGAAACCCTGCAGTTCCGCGCTCAGTTCGACTTCTAAGACCTCCCCAGCGGGGCGGCCGGCCGGTCGCCCCGCTCCCCCTTTCTATCGAGGAGCAACCTCAAGTGAAGAAACTCCTGGCCTTCGGCGCCGCCGCAGCCTCCGTCATGGCGATCTCTGCGCCGGCGCACGCCGCCCGCGACTACGTCTGGGCCGCCGGTTCGTCGACCGTGTTCCCGTTCGCCACCCGCGTGGCTGAAAACTACGCCAAGAAGACCGGCAAGAAGGCTCCCAAGATCGAGAGCCTGGGCACCGGCGGCGGCATCAAGCTGTTCTGCGGCGGCGTCGGCGACGCCTTTCCGGACATCGCCAACGCTTCGCGCCCGATGAAGAAGTCGGAGTTCGACGCCTGCGCCGCCAAGGGCGTGAAGGACATCGTCCAGATCAAGATCGGCTTCGACGGCATCGTCGTGGCGACCGACAAGGACGGCGCCGACTACAACTTCAAGACCGAGCACCTGTACCTTGGCCTGGCCGCCAACGTCCTGCGTCAGGGCAAGTTCGTGAAGAACCCCTATACGACCTGGGATGAGATCGGCACTGGCCTGCCGGGCAACCGCATCAACGTCTATGGCCCGCCGCCGACCTCGGGCACCCGCGACGCGTGGGTTGAGCTGGCCATCGAGGCCGGCGCCCGCAAGTTCCCGACCGCCGACGAACTGCGCTCGAACAACGAGAAGAAGTTCAAGGAACTGGTCGACCCGATGCGCAAGGACGGCTGGGTCGACGCCGGCGAGAACGACAACGCCATCGTCGGCACCCTGACCAAGACCCCCGGCTCGCTGGGCGTCTTCGGTTGGTCGTACCTCGAAGAGAACATGGACAAGATCAAGGGCGCCTCGGTCAACGGCGTGAAGCCGACCGCCCAGACGATCGCGGACGGCTCGTATCCGCTGGCCCGTTCGCTCTACATCTACGTCAAGAAGGCCAACATCGGGGTGACCCAGGGCCTGCAGGAATACCTCAACGAGTTCGTCTCCGATGCGGCGACGGGCCGGGGCGGCTACCTGCAGAGCCGTGGCCTGATCGCGCTGCCGGCCGGTCAGCACGAGGGCCAGAAGGGCGTCGCCCAGAAGCTGACCCCGATGGCGCGCCCGGCCGCCTAAGGACCAGTCCCAGGAGAGACGGCGAGCGCCGCGGACCCTCGAGGTCCGCGGCGCTTTGCGTTTCAGCCCACGGCGTTGGCGCGCAGCGCCTCGGCCGGGCTGACGGGGCCGGCCGCCTTGCGCTCGCTGTAGCGGTCGACCAGGTAGTCGGCGCGGTCGCGGGTCAAGAGGGTGAACTTCACCAGCTCCTCCATCACGTCGACCACGCGGTCGTAGTAGGACGAGGGCCGCATCCGTCCGGCCTCGTCGAACTCCTTCCAGGCCATGGCCACGGACGACTGGTTGGGAATGGTGATCATCCGCATCCAGCGGCCGAGCAGGCGCAGGGTGTTGACCGCGTTGAACGACTGCGACCCGCCGCTGACCTGCATCACCGCCAGGGTGCGGCCCTGGGTCGGGCGGACGCTACCGACCTCGAGCGGGATCCAGTCGATCTGGCTTTTCATGACCCCGGTGACGGCGCCGTGGCGCTCTGGGCTGCACCAGACCTGCCCCTCGGACCACAGCGACAGCGCGCGCAGTTCCTGGACCTTGGGGTGGCTGGGGTCGGCCCCGTCGGGCGGCGGCAGGCCATGCGGGTCGAAGGTGCGGGTCTCGGCGCCCAGCGCCTGCAGGATGCGGGCGGCCTCCTCGGTCAGCAGGCGGCTGTAGGAGCGTTCGCGCAGCGAGCCGTAGAGCAGGAGGATCCGTGGCGGATGGGTCGCGCGGGCGGTCGGCTCAAGCTGGCCATGGTCTGGCTGGCGGAGGAATTGCGGTTCAAGGGCTGGGAACTCGGTCACGGATCGCTCTCGGATGCGGAAGGCGTCTTCCATCTGTCACATAATTCGACTATTCGGGAAATATGGAAATGACAAGCGCCGTCGCAAGCCTCGCCGCCCTCGCCCATGAGGGTCGTCTCGCCGCCTTCCGCTTGCTGGTTCAGGCCGGCGACGGCGGGCTGGCGGCCGGGGAACTGGCCCGCCGCCTCGAGGTGCTACCGAACACGCTTTCGACCAATCTCGGCATCCTGGCCCAGGCCGGGTTGGTGACCTCGCAGCGCGAAGGGCGCTCGATCATCTATCGCGCCCACTACGAGGCCATGGGCGAGCTGCTGGCATACCTCGTCGAGGACTGCTGCGCCGGGTCGCCCGAAATCTGCGCCCCGCTGGCCAGACTGGCCAGCGGCTGCTGCGCCGCCTGATCCCTGAACGGAGCCTTCCGCGTGACCTACAACATCCTGTTCCTCTGCACCGGCAACTCGGCGCGTTCGATCATCGCCGAGGCGGTGCTCAACAGGGAGGCGGCCGGCCGTTTCCGCGCCTACTCGGCCGGCTCGGCGCCGAAGGGTGAAGTCAATCCCCACGCCCTGGCCTTGGTGGAATCACTGGGGTTCGCGGCCTCAGACTTCCGCTCGAAGGCCTGGGACGAGTTCGCGCGGCCCGGCGCGCCGCCGCTCGATTTCGTCATCACCGTCTGTGACAACGCCGCCGGCGAGGTCTGTCCGGTCTGGCCGGGGCGGCCGGTCAGCGCCCATTGGGGGATCCCCGACCCGGCCGCGGTCGAGGGTTCGCAGGCGCAGATCGCCGCCGCGTTCGCCGAGGCGGCGCGACAGCTCGGGACGCGTATCCGATTGTTCCTCAGCCTGCCGCTGGAGACCATCGACCAGCTGTCGCTGCAGACCAAGCTGCGCGAGATCCACGAACGCGCCGACACGCCGGGCGAGTGACGATGTCCGTTTTCGAGCGCTACCTGACGCTCTGGGTCGCGCTCTGCATCGTTGCAGGGATCGGCCTCGGCCACCTGTTTCCCGGCGTCTTCCAGGCCATCGGCGCGGCCGAGGTCGCAAAGGTCAACCTGCCGCTGGCCGGGCTGATCTGGCTGATGATCGTTCCGATGCTGATGAAGGTCGACTTCGCGGCCCTGCGCAGCGTCGGACGCCATTGGCGCGGGATCGGAGTCACGCTGCTCGTCAACTGGGCTGTGAAGCCGTTCTCGATGGCGGCGCTGGGAGCGGTCTTCATCGGTTGGCTGTTCCGGCCCTATCTGCCGGCCGGCGAGATCGACAGCTACATCGCCGGCCTGATCATCCTGGCGGCGGCGCCCTGCACGGCCATGGTCTTCGTCTGGAGCAACCTGACCCGGGGCGAGCCGAACTTCACCCTCAGCCAGGTGGCTTTGAACGACGCGATCATGATGGTGGCCTTCGCGCCCATCGTCGGGCTGCTGCTGGGGCTGTCGGCGATCAGCGTGCCCTGGGAGACGTTGCTGCTGTCGGTGGGGCTCTACATCGTCGTGCCGGTGATCCTGGCGCAGAGCCTGCGCGCGGCGCTGATGCGCCGCGGCGGGGCCGCCCTGGTGAGCGCCGCGCTCGCCAGGCTCTCGCCGGCGGCGCTCGCGGCGTTGCTGGCGACCCTGGTGCTGCTGTTCGGGTTCCAGGGGCGGCAGATCATCGCCCAGCCGGCCGTGATCGCCATGCTGGCGGTCCCCATCCTGATCCAGGTCTATTTCAATTCCGGCCTGGCCTACCTGCTCAACCGGGCCGTCGGCGAAGCGCATTGCGTGGCCGGGCCGTCGGCGCTGATCGGGGCCAGCAACTTCTTCGAGCTGGCGGTCGCCGCGGCGATCAGCCTGTTCGGCTTCAAGTCCGGCGCGGCGCTGGCGACGGTGGTCGGGGTGCTGATCGAGGTCCCGGTCATGCTGTCGGTGGTGGCGATCGTGAACGCCAGCAAGGCCTGGTACGAGCGCCGAGCGCCGGCGCGCAGCTAGGCTGGCGTCCGACGCACTTCGGTGCGCACCGCCGAACCGTTCTCCAGGGTGCGGTGGACGGGGCATTTGCCGGCGATTTCGACGAGCTTTTCCGTCAGTTCGTCGGTGAGTTCGCCCTCGACCGAGATCGTGCGGGTGAAGCAGTCGATCTTCGGATGGACCGGCGAATCGCCGCCGCCCACGCCGTCGCGGGCGTGGACCTTCTCGTGGCTGACTTCGACCTGGATGCGGCCGAGGTCGAGGCTCTTGCGGTCGGCGTAGAGCCGCAGGGTCATCGAGGTGCAGGCCCCGAGCGCGGCCGAGATCAGGTCGTAGGGCGAGGGGCCGGTGTCGCCGCCGCCGACGCTCTGCGGCTCGTCTGCGAACAGACGGTGGCGGCCAGCCTGGACGGCGTTCTGGAACTTGCCGTCGCCGGTCTCCATGACCCGGACGTGCTCGAACGCCTCCTCGCCCTGCGGCGTATCGGGCGGCAGGTAGCGGGGCAGCCAGCCGCCGATCACCTGCGCGGCGAAGGCCGCGTCGTCGGGATCGCTGAGCAGGTGGTCGGCCTTGTCGAGCGAGACGAAGCTCTTGGGATGCTTGGCGGCCAGGAAAATGCGGGTGGCGTTCTCGATGCCGACGGTCTGGTCGATCGGCGAGTGCAGGATCAGCAGCGGCTTCTTCATCGCCGCGATCGCCTCGCGGAGGCTGTGGCGGCGGACGTCCTCGACGAACTGGCGGCGAATGGTGAAGCGGCGGCCGCCGAGCTCGACCTGCGCCTCGCCGTCGGCCTCGATCTGCTCGAGGCTGGCGCCGAGGTTCTTCAGCGCGTGGGCGGGGTCGGCCGGCGCGGCGATGGTGACGACGGCGCGCACTTCGGGGATGTCCTTGGCGACGGCGAGGACGGCCGCGCCGCCCAGCGAGTGGCCGATCAGGACCGAGGGGGCGCGATGATGGCGGCGCAGATAGTCGGCGGCGGCGCGCAGGTCCTCGATGTTGGAGGTGAAGTTGGTCGAGGCGAACTCGCCCTGGCTGGAGCCGAGGCCGGTGAAGTCGAAGCGCAGCACCGCCACGCCGATGCGCGCCAGGTCGGCGGCGATGCGGCGCGCGCCGAGCAGGTCCTTGGAGCAGGCGAAGCAGTGGGCGAACAGGGCGTAGGCGCGGATCGGCCCGTTCGGACGGTCCAGGCGGGCGGCGAGCGTCGCCCCCGAATGGCCGGGGAATTCGACGCGTTCGACGCTGACGGACATGGGCGGTTCCCTATGCGGCCTCCGGCCGGCGCCGGCGCACGCGGGCCAGACGGCGCAGCTTGCGCCAGAAGCGGGTCTTCTCCGGCTCAGGATAGGGCTGGAGATTTTTCACGAAATCCTCGGCGCAGGCCTTCCAGGAGAAGCCCTCGGCGAAGGCGCGGACCTGCTTGCGGTCGAGCTTCAGGGCTTCCAGGCACGCCTCGCGCAGGCCTTCGGTGGCGCTGTGGGCCAGCACGCCGGCGCCCGAGCCGGGGATGATGTCGATCGGGCCGGGGGCGGGGTAGGCGGCGACGGGCGTGCCGGCGGCCATCGCCTCAAGGATCACCAGGCCGAAGGTGTCGGTCAGCGAGGGGAACACGAAGACGTCGGCGCAGGAGAAGTGCGCAGCCAGATCGTCGCCGAACTTGGCGCCGGTGAACACCGCGTTCGGATAGCGCTCCATCAGCTCGTCGCGCTGCGGGCCGTCGCCGACCACGACCTTGGTTCCCGGCAGGTCGAGGCCGAGGAAGGCCTCGATGTTCTTCTCCACAGCCACGCGGCCGACCGACAGAAAGATCGGCCGGGCCAAGCCGGCAAAGACGTCGGGCTCGTCCTCGCGCCTGGGGTGGAACATCACGGTGTCGACGCCGCGCGACCAGACCGAGATGTTGCCGAAGCCGTGGCGTTCCAGTTCGTCCTTCATGGTCGGGGTGGTGACCATCATGCGGCCGGACGGCTTGTGGAACCACTTCATGTAGGCGTAGCCGGCGGCCAGCGGCAAAGGCAGCCGGGCCGAGACGTATTCCGGGAACCGGGTGTGGTAGCTGGTGGTGAACGGCAGCTTCCATTCCACGCAGATGCGGCGCGCGGCCAGGCCGAGCGGGCCCTCGGTGGCGATATGGATCGCCTCCGGTTCGAACGCCTTGAAGCGCTCCTGCACCGGTTCGTGGGCGGCCAGGGCGACCTTGATCTCCGGGTAGGTCGGCAGTGGGAAGGTCTTGAACTGGTCGGGGCTGATCACCTCGACCGAATGGCCGAGCTCCCGGAGCTCGCCGACCACGCGCGAGAGCGTGCGAACGACGCCATTGACCTGCGGCTCCCAGGCGTCGGTGACCAGTAGGATGCGCATCGGCTTGTGGCCGTTCTCGCGCGGGGCGGTGATGGCGTCGCGGATGCGGGCGGCGGGCCGCGTCGGGGCCAGGGCCTGGGTCTGCAGCCAGGCCCAGAAGGCGCCGAGCAGCGCTTCCTTGGTCGGGAAGTGGCGGTAGACAGTGCGCTCGCCGACCTCGGCCTCGGCGGCGATCTCGGCGAAGCTCAGGTCCTCGAGCGGGCCGGATTCCAGCTTGCGCGCCACGGCGTGCATGATCTGGTCGCGGGTCGCCTGTTTCTGGCGGTCGCGCAGGCTCGAAGCGTAGCGGGTCGGCGGCAACATGACAGCGGGACTGTCACCAAATCAGCAGGGCTGTCAATCAGGGGTGATCCGCGGCTCAGGCCGCCGCCGGGGTGGGCAGCGGCTCGACCGGTTCGACCAGCCGGATGGTCCGGTCGATGGCCGACCAGGAGCGCAGCTTGGCCCAGTGGAGGATTTCCAGCGTGCCGTCGTGATGCTCGACCAGGGCCGAGCAGCTCTCCACCCAATCGCCGTCATTGATATAGGCGATCCCGTCGATGTCACGCATCTCGGCTTTGTGAATGTGACCGCAGATGACGCCGTCGACCCCGCGGCGGCGGGCCTCGTCGGCGACCGCGGACTCGAAATTCTCCACGAACTGCAGGGCGTTCTTGACCTTGGTCTTCAGGAAGGCCGAGAGGCTCCAGTAGCCGAAGCCCATGCGCCGCCGGAGCCGGTTGAACAGGGTGTTGGCGGCGATCAGGGCCCGGTAGGCGTAGTCGCCGACGAAGGCCAGCCAGCGGGCGTGCTGGACCACGCCGTCGAATTCGTCGCCGTGCAGCACCAGGAAGCGGCGGCCGTCGGCGGTCTCATGGATCGCGTCGCGGACCACCACCACGCCGCCGAAGTGGACCCCGACGAACTCGCGCACCCGGTCGTCGTGGTTGCCGGGCACGTAGATGACGTTCACGCCCTTGCGGGCCAGGCGCAGGATCTTCTGCACCACATCGTTGTGGGCCTGCGGCCAGTGCCAGCCCGAGCGCAGCTTCCAGCCGTCGACGATGTCGCCGACGAGGTAGAGGCTTTCGCACTCGATGTGGCGGATGAAGTCGAGCAACAGCTCGGCCTGGCACCCCTTGGTGCCCAGGTGAACGTCGGAGATGAACACCGCGCGGTAGTTGCGGATCGCCAGATCTGCCATTCCGTGCCCCCTTGGCCGGCCAGAACTGCTCATCGGTTAGGCTGCTTGCATGTCATTCTCATGAAACCGCCCGCGCCCCTTTTGTCGCGGCGCCTTTTGAATTAAGGGTTTGGTCGAGGCCGACCCTCCCCAGGTCTTCCGAAACAAGGTCCGATGGACGCCCGAACCTATCCTGCGAAGGAGACGCCGAAGTCTCGGCGGACCCGTGCGCGCATTCTCGATGCGGCCATGAGGCTGTTCGCTGAAACCGGCTATCACGCGGCCACCAACGCCATGATCGCCGACGCCGCGAACCTGACCCGCGGCGCGATGCTCTATCATTTCGCCAGCCGCGAGGAGCTGGTCGAGGCCGCTATCGCCCACATCGAGGTGGAACGAGCGCGGCTATTTGAACAGGCGGCATCCGGCCCGACGGCGCCCGGCGTGGACGCCGCCGAACACGCCATCGACGCCTATTGGGCGCTGCTGCACGAAATCCCGTTCATCGCCTTCGCCGAGCTCGAGGCCGCCGCGCGCACCGACGCGATGCTGCGTGTGCGCCTGGCCGACGCCCAGAGCGCCTTCGACCGCAACCAGGTCGGCGACCGGTTCCTGGCCCTGGCCCAGGCCGGCGTGGATCCGCGCTTTCAGACCAGCCGCGACCTCGGTCGCTTCCTGCTCGAGGGCATGGCCCGCGGCGCGATGACCTATGACGAGCCGGCCCGCAAGGAGCGGCTGCTGGCGGTGGTCAAGCGGGCCGTGCGGGTGCTGAACCGCAAGGGCGACGTCCAGGAGCTGTGGCCGGACTGACCGTCAATTGCTCCCCCACCGGGAGAGCTGTCAGCCGCATGGCTGACGTAGGGGGATAGCTGGGTCAGTAGGCCCCCTCCGTCGCGCTTCGCGCGCCACCTCCCCCAGCGGGGGAGGAATTGAGTGTGCCTACCGCCCTTTCTGCTCAGCGATCCAGGCGTCCATCCGCCGCTCCAGCATGTCGAGCGGCATCGGACCGCCCAGCAGCATGGCGTCGTGGAAGCGGCGGATGTCGAACCGTTCGCCCAGCTGGGCCTTGGCCTTCTCGCGGATGGCGACGATCTGCATCTCTCCGGTCTTGTAGGCCAGGGCCTGGCCCGGCCAGGACACGTAGCGCGCCAGTTCGATCTCGATGTTCAGCGGCGACAGGGCCGAGTTCCTGGCGAAGCACTCGCGGGCCTGGTCCAGGCTCCAGCCCTTCCAGTGCAGGCCGGTGTCGGCGACCAGCCGGCAGGCGCGCCACATCTCGTAGGACAGTCGGCCGAACCGCTCGTAGGGGGCGCGATAGATCCCCATCTCGCCGCCCAGCTTCTCGGCGTAGAGGCCCCAGCCCTCGTTGAAGGCGGTGACGTTCGCCTCGCGCCGGAAGTACGGCAGGCCTTCGGCTTCCTGGCCGAGCGCGATCTGCAGGTGATGGCCGGGCACGGCCTCGTGCAGGGTCAGGGCCGGCAGTTCGTAGAGCGGCCGCTCCGCCAAGTCGTAGGTGTTGACCATGTAGCCGCCGGCGACGCCCAGCTTGGGATTGCCCGGGAAGTAGCGGCCAGTGGTGTAGGTCTTCTCGATATCGGCCGGCACCGGGCGAACGCCATAGGTCAGACGCGGCAGGGTGGCGAACCAGCTCGGCAGCTGGTCGTCGATCCGCTTGGCGATCTCCGAGGCCTTTTCAAGCAGGGCCTGGCGGCTGGTCGCATAGAACTGCGGGTCGCTGCGCAGGTGGGCCTGGAACTCGGCGAAGTCGCCCTTGAAGCCGGTCTCGGCGATGACCGCGTCCATCTCGCGGCGGATGCGGGCGACCTCGGCCAGGCCGTTTTCGTGAATCTGGTCGGGGGTCAGCGAGGTCGTCGTGTGGTCGGCGACCAGCCAGGCGTAGTAGCGCTCGCCGTCCGGCAGGCTGCGGGCGGCCAGGCTCCGGCGGGCCTTGGGTAGGTATTCGGTCTCAAGGAAGGACACGAACTGGGCCTGGGTCGGGCGGACGCGCTCGCCGATAGCAGCGATCGCCTGGGCGCGCAGGGCCTGGCGGTCGGCCGGCGGGATCGAGGCGGGCAGCTGGTCGAGCGGCGTCAGCAGGGGATCGCTGTCGATGGGGACGGCCGCCTGCTCGCGGGCCCGGGCCAGCACCTGCTCGACGGTGGCGCGCGGCTGGGTGAAGCCGGTCCGAACGCCGCGCCGGGCGTTGGCGATCTCGGTGGCGTAGTAGGCCGGCGCGGCGTTCAGGCGGTTGATCCAGGCGCGGCCGTCGGCGAGGCTGCGCATCGGCGTCGAGGCGGCGAGATAGCCGAGCGTCCAGTGAAACCCGCCGTCCGAGGAGAACGGCATGCGCGCCTCGTCGAAGGCCAGGCTCTGCAGCTGGCGTTCGAGCGTCCAGCCCAGGAATTCGCGGTTGATTCGCCCCTCGTCAGACAATTCGGCCGGCGCGATGGCCTTGGTGCGCACAGCGAAGGCCTTCAGGGCGCTCGTCCGGGCCGCGTCGGCCGCGGGCGAGTTGTCCGGCAGGCGCGAGAGCGCGCCGCGGTCGCCTTGTTGCCCGCCCTCGATCGGGTTCTGCGCGAGGGCGTAGAGCTCGTAGTCGGCGATCAGCCGATCCAGCGCCGTGTCGTCGGCGATGGCCGGCGTGGCGCCCAGGGCGAGAACGAGAGCCAAGGGCGCAAGACGCATGATCAGTCCACCTTCACAATGAGATCAGGAAAGCTGGCGCCTGCCTGGCCGGCCGCCAAGGCATTTTCAGCCAACACCGCTCGCCGAGCGGCGAAGAATCATCCCAATTCAAGGCTCGGGCGCGGCGGGTGATGGTCGCGTGGCGAGAAAAGCCCTCGGGGGAGTTCCATGAGTTTCGTGACGCGCCGCAAGTCGATGGAGCCGCCGGCCCAGGACGGGCACAGCCTGGTCCCGACGCTCGGCTGGCCGCATCTGGTGGCGCTCGGCGTCGGCGCGATCATCGGCACGGGCATCTACACCCTGACCGGCGTCGCCGCCGGGCTGGCCGGCCCGGCGGTGATCCTGTCCTTCGCATTGGCCGGGGCGGTCTGCGCCTTCGCCGCGCTCTGCTACGCCGAAATGTCGACGATGATGCCCCAGGCGGGCAGCGCCTACACCTATTCCTATGTCGGCATGGGCGAGCTGGCGGCCTGGGTCGTCGGCTGGAGCCTGATCCTCGAATACACCGTCGTCTGCTCGACCGTGGCGGTCGGCTGGTCGGGCTATGCCAGCGGGCTGATGCAGCAGGCCGGATGGGCCGTGCCCCAGGCGCTGCTGGCCGGTCCGCATGCGGGCGGGATCATCAACCTCCCGGCCATCTTCATCACCCTGGTGGTCAGCGCCCTGCTGCTGGTCGGCACCCGCGAGAGCGCCACCGTCAACTTCATCCTGGTGATCGTGAAGATCGTCGCCCTGACCGCCTTCGTCGCCCTGACGATCCCGGCGTTCGACGCCGCCCATTTCGAGCCCTTCGCCCCGTTCGGCTTCGGCGCGACGATCGACGCCGACGGCGTCAAGCGCGGCGTGGCGGCGGCGGCCGGCATCATCTTCTTCGCCTTCTACGGCTTCGATGCGATCTCGACCGCGGCGGAGGAAACCAAGAACCCCGGCCGCGATCTGACCATTGGCATCATCGGCTCGATGTTCATCTGCACGGCCATCTACATGATCGTGGCGGCGGCGGCGCTGGGCGCCTCGCCGTTCGAGGTCTTCTCCAAGAGCCCCGAGCCGCTGGCCTCCATCCTGCGCGGCCTCGGCCACCCGCAGGTGGCCGCGGTGGTCGCCGGCGCGGCGGTCGTCGCCCTGCCCACCGTGATCATGGTGTTCATGTTCGGCCAGAGCCGGATCTTCTTCGCCATGGCCCGCGACGGCCTGCTGCCGCGCGGGCTTTCGAAGGTCGGGGCGCGCGGGGTGCCGGCGCCGGTGATCGTCCTGACCGGGGTGGTGGCCGCCAGCATCGCCGGCTTCCTGCCGCTGGACGAGATCGCCGCCCTGGCCAACGCGGGGACGCTGCTGGCGTTCATCGCCACCGCCATCGCCATGATGCTGATGCGCCGGCGCGCGCCGGACCTGCCGCGGCCGTTCCGCACGCCGCTGTGGTGGTTCGTCGGCCCGGCGGCGGTGGCCGGCTGCCTCTACCTGTTCACCACCCTGCCGGTATCGACTCTGATCAATTTCCTGATCTGGAACGCGATCGGCGTCGTCGCCTACCTGGCCTATGGCCGGGTCAAGAGCCGGCTGGCGAGCGCCTAGGGCGCCAGCTGCAGGATCGGGCGCGCCCAGGTGACGCGCCCGGTCGGCTCGGTGGCGCCGACCTGCACGGCGCCCATCCGTCGATAGAAGCCGAGGGCTGGCGGATGGCAGACGATTCGTACGCTCGTGAAGCCGCGCGCGCGGGCCTGGTCGCGCATGTCGTCGAACAAGCGCCGCCCGAGGTCTCGGCCCTGGGCGGCGTCGGCCACGAACATGAGGTCGAGTTCGGGCTCGCCCTCCACGATCAGGCTGTAGAAGCCGAGCGTCTCGCCGCCGCGTTCGGCCAGTACGACGAGGTCCCTGGCGACCTGGGCCGGCGTGACGAAGTAACCGTCCAGCATCGCGCGGTAGTCGCCGTCGTAGGCGCGCGACGCATGCATCAAGGCGTTGAGGGCCGGGACGTCCGCTTCCACCGCGCGGCGCAACTCTTCCATCGAAAGCTCACTCCACGTGCTTGAGGCGGCGCAGGCCCACGCCTACAGTCGCCTCGCCTGCTTCCCGGGGCGTAAGCAAAGCAGCGCCCTAATTTCAAGGGTGAGGTCGGGGGGCCGGACGGCGCCTATTCTTCAGCGCCCTGGGGAGCGATGTGAATTCAGCGGTAGACAAGGCCCCTGCGGCCCGGGCCGGCCGTCCCGGCGGAATGCAGGACCTCACCACAGGTCCGATCGGCAAGACGCTGATCGTGTTCGCGCTGCCGGTGCTGGGCTCCAACATCCTGCAATCGCTGAACGGTTCGGCAAACGCCATCTGGGTCAGTCACGTGCTGGGCGAGGCGGCCCTGACCGCGACGGTCAACGCCAACAACATCTTCTTCCTGATGCTGGGCGCGGTGTTCGGCATGACCATGGCCGCCAACCTGCTGATCTCGCAGTCGGTGGGCGCCAAGGATGTGGCCACGGTCAAGCGGGTGGTGGGGTCGGCCTCGACCTTCTTCCTGCTGCTGTCGCTGTCGGTCGGGGTGGCCGGCTACCTGCTGACCCCGGCGATCCTGAGGGTCATGCAGACGCCGCCGGACGCGACGCGCGATGCGATCACCTATCTGCGGGTGATCTTCGCGGCGATGCCGTTCATGTACTTCTTCTCGTTCGTGATGATGGCCCAGCGCGGGGCGGGCGACTCCAAGACCCCGTTCTGGTTCTCGGTGGCTGCGGTCGGGATGGACGTGATCCTGAACCCCCTGCTGATCACCGGATTCGGCCCGTTCCCGCAGCTGGGCATCGCCGGGTCGGCCACCGCCACCCTGATCAGTCAGACGCTCACCCTGGCGGCGATGATCGTCTACCTCTACCGCACCGACAGCGTGCTGATCCTCAAGCGCGGCGACTGGAAGCTGTTCTTGCCCGAGCTGGCGATCATCCGGACCCTGGTCGTGAAGGGCTTTCCGATGGCCCTGCAGATGCTGGTCATCTCCGGGGCGGCGGTGATGATGATCCGCTTCGTCAACGCCTACGGATCGGCCACGGCGGCCGGCTACGGGGCGGCGATCCAGCTCTGGACCTATATCCAGATGCCGGCCATGGCGCTGGGCGCGGCGGTGTCGTCGATGGCGGCCCAGAACGTCGGCGCCGGCAAGATGGACCGGGTGGGACAGGTGGCGCGCCAGGGCGTGCTGATCGCCGCCTTCATGACCGGGATCCCGGTGGCGCTGATCTATCTCGTCGAGCCCTGGGTGCTGATGGCCTTCCTGCCGCCGGGCAGCCCGTCGACGGCGATCGCCATGCACATCAACGCCTTTGCGCTCTGGGGCTTCATTCCGTTCGGGATGGCCTTCGTGCTGAACGGCATCATCCGCGCCACCGGCGCGGTCTGGCCGCCGCTGCTGGGACTGCTGATCTCGATGTGGCTGGTGCGGATTCCGTTCGCGCACTTCCTGGAACCGGTTCTCGGTCAGGACGCGGTGTGGTGGAGCTTCCCGCTCGGGTCGATCATGTCGCTGGTGCTGGCCGCCGGCTACTATCGCTGGGGCGGCTGGCGCAAGGCCAAGCTCATGGAGGGCATTCCGATGGGCGCAGCCCCCGACACCGGCATGAGCCCGCCGGCCGTGGCCGAGGAGACCGAGGCGCTCGACGACGCGGCCCGGCACGCGGTTCCGGCCAAGACCCCGGCCGAGTAGGGCCGAGCCTGAAAAAACACGCCTGAGCCGTATCGGCGCCGTTGCGTCATGCAAACGCGCGTTTGATAATGCCGGTGCGCGTGGTCGGCTAAGCGGCTGTCCGCGCGAAACAATTCAGAGCGGCCGCGCAGTCCGCCATACCTATTTTTTGAAAAATTGCGATTTGTAGGCAAAGATGGGAGGCGCCGGATGGCGTGGGATTTCGAAACCGACCCCGAGTTCCAGAAGAAGCTCGACTGGATCGAGGACTTCATGCGCGAGGAGGTCGAGCCGCTCTCGCAGCTGGGGCTGGCGGTCCGCGGCTCGCTCGGCCGCGAGAAGTTCATCAAGCCGCTGCAGCAGAAGGTGAAGGATCAGGGCCTGTGGGCTTGCCACCTGGGCCCGGAACTGGGCGGCCAGGGCTACGGCCAGCTGAAGCTCGGCCTGATGAACGAGAAGCTCGGCCGCAACAGCCTGGCGCCGACCATCTTCGGCTGCCAGGCGCCGGACACCGGCAACGCAGAGATCATCGCCCACTACGGCACCGACAAGCAGAAGGAGCAGTACCTCTGGCCGCTGCTGAACGGCGACATCCGTTCGGCGTTCTCGATGAGCGAGCCGACCGGCGGTTCCGACCCGCTGACCTTCAAGACGCGTGCGGTGCTGGACGGCGACGAATGGGTGATCAACGGCGAGAAGTGGTTCTCGACCAACGCCCGCTATTCCAAGGTCCTGGTGCTCTACGCGGTCACCGACCCGGACGCCAAGGACCCCTATCGCCGGACCTCGATCTTCCTGGTTCCGACCGACACCCCCGGCGTCGAGATCATCCGCAATGTCGGCGTCGGCGGCGGCGGCGAGATCGGCGGCGGCAACGAGGGCTATGTCCGCTACAACAATGTCCGCGTGCCGTATGACGCGCTGCTGGGCGAGCGGGGCGCAGCCTTCGTGATCGCCCAGGTCCGCCTGGGCGGCGGGCGGGTCCACCACGCCATGCGCACGGTCGGCGCCTGCAAGCACGCTCTGGACCTGATGTGCCGTCGGGCGGTTTCGCGCACCACGCGCGACGGTAAGCTGGCCGACCTGCAGATGGTGCAGGAGCAAATCGCCGATAGCTGGATCGCGGTCGAGCAGTTCCGCCTGCTGGTGCTGCGCACCGCCTGGCTGATCGACAAGCACAAGGACTACAACATGGTCCGCAAGGACATCGCGGCCATCAAGGTCGCGATGCCGAAGGTCTATAACGACGTGGCCACCAAGGCCGCGCACCTGCACGGCGCGCTGGGCGTCTCCAACGAGATGCCGTTCATGCACATGGTCACCTCATCGCTGGTCATGGGCATCGCCGACGGCCCCACCGAGGTCCACAAGGTGACCTTGGCCAAGCAGGTGCTGAAGGACTACCGGCCCGACAACGACCTGTTCCCGAACTACCACATCCCGCGCCTCAAGGAGGCGGCCGAGGAGAAGTACGCCAAGGAGCTGGCGGAGCTGAAGGAAGCCTATCGGGCCGAACGCGCCAAGAGCGCGGCGACCGCCTAACGGCTGTATACCGCCGTAACGGCAAGGGCCTAGTGTGTGGGGCGGCTTCTGATTTGGAGCCGCCCTACCTATTCCAGTTGTTCGATTTCGAGGATTTCGTGACCGACGTTCAGACCGATTCTGCGCCGTCTGCGGCGCCCGCCTGGCCCGTCATGACGCTCGCCGAGGCCCATTCCCGGCTTATCGCACCCGGCCAGCGTTTCGAGATCGAAGAAAAGCCGATCCGCGGGATCATGACCCGCACCTGGAAGCATGCGCCGCCGACCCTGCGCGACATCTTCCTCAACGGCCGCACGTTCAAGGACCGCGAATTCCTGGTCTACGAAAACGACCGGGCCACCTTCGAGGGCTTCGCCCGCGCGACCATCGCGCTGGCCCACCAGCTGCAGGCCGACGGCGTGAAGAAGGGCGACCGCGTCGCCGTCATCATGCGCAACATCCCCGAGTGGCCGGTCGCCTTCTGGGCGGGGATCCTGGTCGGAGCGATCGTCACCCCGCTGAACGCCTGGTGGACCGGGCCGGAGCTGGAGTACGGCCTGGCCGATTCCGGAACCAAGGTCGCCATCGTCGACGACGAGCGGCTGGAGCGCATCCAGGCCTCGTTCCCGAACCTGCCCGACCTGGAGAAGGTCTATGTCCCGCGCCTGGCGGCCGCGCCGACCGACGACAAGGTCCGTCGGCTGGAGGAGGTCATCGGCCAGGTCAATGATTGGGGCCGACTGACCGACCGTCCGTTGCCCGACGTGGCGCTGGAGCCGGAGGACGACGCCACCATCCTCTATACCTCGGGGACGACCGGCAAGCCGAAGGGCGCGCTGGGCACCCATCGCAACATGACGTCG
Source organism: Phenylobacterium sp. NIBR 498073 (assembly GCF_027286305.1). NCBI lineage: Bacteria > Pseudomonadati > Pseudomonadota > Alphaproteobacteria > Caulobacterales > Caulobacteraceae > Phenylobacterium > Phenylobacterium sp. NIBR 498073. The sequence goes on along the minus strand of NZ_CP114599.1, from coordinate 3,951,420 downwards.
AACATCATGGCCAGCGGCATCTCGGCGACGCGCAACTTCCTGCGCGCCGGTCAGCCGCTGCCCGAGAGCGACCCGCACAAGCTGCCGCAGCGGGTCAATCTGCTGGTCGTACCGATGTTCCACGCCACCGGCCTGTCGGCGAATCTGTCGCCGGCCCTGAATGCGGGCGGCAAGATCGTGCTGATGCGCCGCTGGGACACCGAGCCGGCCATGGCCCTGATCGAGCGGGAAAAGGTCAACTCCACCGGCGGGGTGCCGACCATCGCCTGGCAGCTGATCGAGCATCCGGCCCGCGGCAAGTACGACCTGTCCTCATTGCAATCGGTCGCCTATGGCGGCGCGCCCTCGGCCCCCGAGCTGGTGCGCAAGATCGTCGAGGTGTTTCCGGCCTCGCAGCCCGGCAACGGCTGGGGCATGACCGAGACCACGGCGACCTTCACCTCGCACCTGGGCAAGGATTACGAGAACCGGCCGGGCAGCGCGGGGCCCGCCGCCCCGGTCGGCGAGATGCAGATCCGCGATCCGGCCGACGGCGTGAGCGTGCTCGCGCCGAACGCCGTCGGCGAGCTGTGGGTCAAGGGCCCGCAGGTGGTGAAGGGCTACTGGAACAAGCCGGAGGCCACGGCCGAGACCTTCGTCGACGGCTGGCTGCGCACCGGCGACCTGGCGCGGATCGACGAGGAAGGCTTCCTGTTCATCATCGACCGGGCCAAGGACATGCTGATCCGCGGCGGTGAGAACATCTACTGCGTCGAGGTCGAGAACGTGCTCTACGACCATCCCGACGTGATGGACGCGGCCCTGGTCGGTCGGCCGCACAAGACCCTTGGCGAGGAGCCGGTGGCGGTGGTGCACCTCAAGCCTGGCGGGCGCGCCGACGAGGACGAACTGCGCGGCTTCGTGCGCGAGCGGCTGGCGGCCTTCAAGGTGCCGGTCGAGGTGCGGTTCTGGCCCGAGACCTTGCCCCGCAACGCCAACGGCAAGATCGTGAAGACGGAACTGAAGAAGCTGTTCGAGGGGAACTCATGAGTTCGCGCAAGCCGCTGATCGTCGGCATCGGCGGCACCACCCGGATAGGGTCGACGACCGAACGGGCGTTGAGCGTCGCGCTGCGGGCGGTCGAGGCCGGGGGCGGGGAGACCCGCCTGCTCGGCGGCGCGTTCCTGGCCCGTCTGCCGATCTACAATCCGGCGGTCGCCGAGCCGACGCCTGAGCAGATCGAACTGGCCGACGCGGTGCGCGCCGCCGACGGGCTGATCGTCGCCTCGCCGGGCTATCACGGCTCGATCTCCGGAGTGATCAAGAACGCCCTCGACACCCTGGAGATGTTGCGGACCGACGATCGGCCCTATCTGACCGACCGGGCGGTGGGCTGCGTCATCACCGCCGACGGCTGGCAGGCGGCCGGAACCACCTTGAC